>PMSX01000022.1 GCA_003167495.1 Bryobacterales bacterium
TTTTGATTTTTTCACGGCTTCTCAGCGACCTAATTAGGTGCCGCCTTGCTGACACGTCTCGACCATCTTTTTCACCGCCAAACTTCTAGCCGAGCCGCGACTGCAAAGGAGTCGGCAACGCATCCCGCAAGCATCGGATTCTTTCACACGCTTGACACTCATCCGCTTTGCATGTATAAGTAACTTAGGTATGCCAATTGTCAGTTGTTTAGGTATCCGGTTGTGAGCCGCCCTTCCGACCTGATTCAGGGCACTCTCGATCTCCTCATCTTGAAGACAATCTCCTCTGAGCCGAAGCATGGCTGGGCCATCGCCAAGCGGATTCAAGAGATCAGTGAAGAGGCGCTGCAAGTGACACAAGGTGCGCTTTATCCGGCTTTGCACCGCTTAGAGCAACAAGGCTGGATTTCGGCCAAGTGGCGCAAAACGGAAACCGGCCGCGAAGCGAAGTTCTATCAGCTCACTAAAGCGGGCGCCGCACAGCTCGAGAAAGAACTAGCTCAATGGGACCGCTTGTCGAACGCGATCCGGCTTGTGATCCGCCACGCCTAGGAGATTGATATGAAAGCGAAGCGCCTTCGTGACATTCTTTGGCTGCGAATCCGTTCCGTATTCGACCGCGGGCAAGTAGAAACGGAGCTGGATAAAGAGCTGCGCTTCCACCTGGTTCAGCAGACCGAGGAAGGACTCGCCATGGGCCTATCGCCAGAAGAAGCGCGTCGTGCCGCGCTCAGGACATTAGGTGGAATCGCACAAATTCAGGAGGAATGCCGGGACATGCGCAGAACGAATTTTCTTGAAAATCTAAAGCAAGACCTCCGTTACGCTGTGAGAACGCTGGCCAAGAGTCGCGGGTTCACATTCGTCATGATTCTCACTCTGGCGCTCAGCATCGGTGCTACCAGCGCCATCGTCAGCGTGGTTGACGGTGTCTTGCTGAGGTCGCTGCCGTACCGCGATCCCGCTAAGCTAGTGAACGTTTTCACCAGCAGCCATGAATACCCAAAATTTCCCATAAACCCGAACGACTTTCGCGATTTTCGTGCGCGGCTGCACTCGTTCGAATCTTTCGCCGCTTACACTCGCAGTGATCTCCAGCTCTCGGGCACCGGCGAAGCCATCCGTCTTTCCGGCTTCGCTGTAACCGCCCGTTTTTTTCACGTGCTGGGGCTCAGCCCCGCCATGGGTCGCGAATTTGACTGGAACGATGAGTTGCCTGAGAAGGGGCACGTCGCTATCATCAGCGACAAGATCTGGCGCACGCGATTGGGCGCGCGGCGTGATGCCGTAGGGCAGAAAATCTTCCTTGATGCCGAGCCATACACCGTTATCGGCGTGATGCCACCCGGGGTCCAGCATCCTGGCAACAATTATCACGCAGTGGCCTATGGTGATACGGTCGATCTTTGGACACCGTTCACAAACTTCGGAGACCCGCAGTATCGAGGATCACACTTTCTCGACGGTGTCGCGCGCTTGAATCCCGGTGTCACCGTCGGGTCCGCGAGAGGCGAGATGAACGCCGCTATGCGGCAACTCGGGCGCGAGCATCCTGGCAATGAAGGATGGAGTGTGCTGGTGATACCTCTCGAAAGCGAGATCGTCGGGCGCAGCGAGCGCCTCCTGTTTGTGCTCCCCGGAGCAGTAGGGCTTGTCCTGCTGCTGGCATGTGTGAACGCGGCTAATCTGTTACTGTCGCGTGCCACCGCACGCCAACGTGAACTCGCCTTGCGCGCTGCTGTCGGTGCCGGACGTCCGCGCCTAATCCAACAGATGCTCACTGAAAGCGCGCTGCTGGCTCTGACTGGCGCAGCGTTCGGTGCAGCCCTGGCCGTGGCGGGGGTGAAAGCGCTGGTCGCCCTCCTGCCCGCCGATTTCCCACGCTCCGGCGATATCCATGTCGATACGCCAATCTTTCTCTTCACT
This sequence comes from Bryobacterales bacterium, assembly GCA_003167495.1. Classification (GTDB taxonomy): domain Bacteria; phylum Acidobacteriota; class Terriglobia; order Bryobacterales; family Bryobacteraceae; genus Bog-105. Next base: position 1,927 of record PMSX01000022.1, read on the forward strand.
CTCTTGGTCGCTGTTGGTTCTGGCCTGCTCTTCGGCATTATCCCCGCATTGCATGGATCTCGCACGGACTTGCGTGATTCATTGCATGAGAGCGGCCGCAGCACAACCAGCAGCCATGGTACGCTCCGCTTACGCAATGCACTTGTGATCTGTGAAGTGACGCTTGCTTGTACGCTGCTGATCGGCGCGGGACTCATGTTGCGGAGTTTCGTCAATCTGCTGCAAGCGAATCCTGGCTTTCGCCCCGAGCAAACACTTACGGCAGGCATCTCCCTGCCTCAGGCCACCTACAAAGACAACAAGACGATTTCCCTCTTTTACGAAAAGCTGCTTGAAAAATTACGCAACACTCCGGGAGTAACCGCCGCCGGCGCTGGTTCCGACCTGCCTTGGACTGGCTGGGACGACAATAATGGTGGATGGTCGATCCAAGGCGAAACGCCTCCGCCTAATCAGTATTTCACTGCGCGCTACCACGAGGCCACGCCCGATTATTTCCGCGCACTCGGCATTCCAGTGCGCCGTGGCCGGGCATTCGACGGCCACGACAAAGCCGACAGCCAAAACGTCCTGGTAATCAACGAGGCGATGGCCCGTTATTGGAAGCATGGCGATGCGCTGGGTGGAAGAATTACTTTCGAAGATCATCCAAAGGAGAAAGACTGGATCACCATCGTCGGTATCGTCGCCGACGTGAAAGACGCGCCGAAAGATGCCGGCTCTCGGCCTTCGTTCTGGTGGCCCATGGAGCAAGAACCATTTCCAATCGCCTCAAACTCCGCGGTTGCGATTCGCACCACGTTGGACCCGGCATTGGCCGCCGACCGCCTACGCTCCGCCGTGCGCGAACTCGACAGCAATCTTGCTGTATCCGACATTCGCACGATGAAAGAGGTGGCTGCCGGCGCTTACTCCACCTCGCGCTTTGCTCTTCTCCTAGTAGCCCTCTTCGCAGCACTTGCCCTTTCACTCGCCGCGATTGGAACTTATGGTGTGATCGCTTACTCCGTGAATCAGCGGATCCATGAGTTCGGCGTGCGCATGGCCCTAGGCGCGCGGCCATCGGATGTGGCAGGCAATGTGCTCTCAGCGGGAATGCGCCTCGCTCTTACAGGCACACTGCTCGGCGTGCTTTTGGGGCTCGCTCTCTCGCGGCTACTCGGCAATTTGCTCTACGGGGTGAGTACCATCGATCCAGCTGCGATTGTTGCCACCTCCGTCATCGCCATTGTGGTTGCCGCCCTCGCCTGCTATGTGCCGGCCATGCGAGCCACTCGAGCCGATCCGATGCAAGCTCTACGTGCGGACTGATTGCTAGTACCGCTAACTCTCCACTAACTCGCTTGATCCCCTCATTCCATCTAGCCGACCCGTGAGTGCAAACGAGCGGTTCACTGCCCCGCGACCTGGCGAGTTTCCATCTCCTGTCTTGCGACTTCCCGTATCTCGAGCCTCGACCAAGCAAAAGTGGGGGATGTCCTCATTTTTGGGTTGCTCACCGGCTCATCGCTGAAACTCACAACTCGTTCACTCCGGCACCGCCACCGGACTCACGGCGATCCTCCTATCTTCTTAGCTCCTATCTTCCAGCCCAGGTCGGAGGCAGGGCTGCCTACCAGTTAGTGATGGACCCATCTGGACGAAAGTACGTTTGCGCGCGAGCCGTGACGGGCTGAGTGATTTCGGCAATCTGCGTGAGCTGCTTCATATCAAGTTCTACGCCCAAGCCCGGCCGATCGTTCGGATACAATTTACCGTCCTTGAAATCGAGACATACCGGCAGATGAGGCAGAGTGCGGCCCTGGAAATTGTATTCCATCAGCACGGGTCCCGAAAAGGTGCTCAATGTGTTCACCAGCGCCGCGGTTGCTATCGGCCCAGTGAAGTGCGGAATGATGCCCGTGAAATGTGTTTCGCAAATCGCCGCGATCTTCAGCATCTCGGTGATTCCCCCTACGTTTGGCAACGTTGCCCGCACATAGTCGATATCGTGGTTCTCAACCAGTTTGTTGAAATCCCAGCGGTTCCCCCATTCCTCACCCGCGGCAATCGGAACACTCACTTTGCGCCGCAGCAGAGGTATATCTTCGAGGAACGCTTCTGTGCGAACCGGATCTTCCACGAAATAGGGTGCCAGGCTTTGAATCAGATCGCAGCCGCGTACCGCTTCCGTTAAGTCGAAGCGTTGATGAAAATCCACCGCCCAATCGCCGTTCTTGCCAACGCCTTCGCGCGCTTGCACGCAGTCTTCGTAAAGCTGGTTTAGACGTTCATGGGTGTTGTACGTGGTGTTCGCCGGGGCATCGGCTGCGCCCATACGAAAAGCCCGGTAGCCGGCGGCGATGGTCAGTTGTGCGCGTTCCCGAATACTCATTCCCGGCTGCACTCCGGGAATGCTGCCGGCCGTGTTGTAACACTCGCAATAGTTGCGTACCGCCCCGCCCAGAATCTGATGGATGGGAAGCTGTAGAACTTTTCCTTTCAAGTCCCAAAGCGCCAGGTCGAGTGCGCCGATGGCATCTTCCTTTTCACGGCCCGCCGGATAGAAAAAGGCGCGTGACATATCCTGCCACAGCCGCTCAATATGCTGCGGGTCGCGGCCAATCAACCGTCCGGCGCTCTGCTCCAGCATCTCCTTCGAACCGCCTTCGCCAATGCCGGTAATGCCTGCATCCGTTTCCACCGTCACGACGACGTCGCTCTGATTAAAAAGCGGATTCGGGTTGGGCGGTACGTAGGCGCGCACCCGGGTAATCTTCATCTTGGGTAGCGCGGCGCGTGCGCCTTTCGCTAAACCCAACGCGACAGCGGAAGTCTGGCTCAGTGACAGAAGAAAGTTTCGGCGGTCCATGCAACTCTCCTAGCTTTGCGCGGCGGAAGAGAACTCGCCGCTTGCTCAGACAGTGAGTATATATCGCCGTGTTGCGGCTTTTCAGGCCGGAACCTGGTCGCAAGCCCCGCTCACTTCAAACGCCAGGTTGTCTTTGAGAGCAGCAATATAGCCGTCCCACTTCGGTTCGCCATTCAAACTTGCTTTCAACGGCTTGTCGGCGCCATGATCCAGCATCAAAATATCACCAGGTTCCAGGTCGGCAAGTACCTGGGCCTGGATCTTCCCTCCGTCGATATATGCTTTGAAGTCGAGTGCCACATCTTGTAAGAGTTCCGCTACCACGGCCTGGTCGCTTTCGCTCGCGTGGGCCTTCCTGACTCTTTGCAGTTGCTCGAACTTAGTGCGCAGGCGCTTGATAAAAATAGACGGTATCGCCAGATTCATCAAGCCGGTGACTTCGCCGACACGCACGTCCACAGCGATAACAATGACCGCTTCGGACGGAGCGAGCACGTGCATTAATTGCGGTTCGCTTGAAAGGGACTGGACCGAAAAGTCGATATCGGCCACGCTTCGCCACGCTTCGCGCAAATCAAGCAGCACGACCCGTAAGAGCGTCTGCATGACTGACTTTTCGATGTCGGTAATTTTTCGTTGCAGGGGCGTTCCAGGCCGCCCCTTGCTGCCCATCAGCACTCCCATCAGGGTGAATATGAGCGATAGGCTCAGTTCGAGAACCCCCGTACCGTCGTATGGACTGAGTCCGATATAGGCCATGGCTGTCGGGAACGATAACCCTTCCAGAAACTCCGCATAGGATATCTGCTCCAGACTGACCAAGTTAAGCGCCACATAGGTGCGCAGATATGCCGATAAACTGCTCGCCAGATTGCGCACAAAGTTTTCGTGCACCATATGCAGCGCCCGCAATTGCGATTTCGGTATCCGGTCCAGGTGGCTGAGATCGAAAACCGCTACTTCCGGCGGCGCTGCATCCTGCTTGCTCTCGGGCTTGGTACCCTGAAATACCGCGTCTATTTCTTCCTGGGATAGTTCCTTTTTCATCGGCGATTTTGCTCGCTAACCGCGCGTCTCTTCGGTCTTCTCAAGCCGCATCCCTCAAAGCGAAGCGATCTTTCCGGCTGATTACTTCCTTGATGCGAACGCCATAGTTGCCCTTTACCGCGACGATCTCCCCGCGTGCCACAACGGTGCCATGGACCATGACTTCCACATAATCTCCGAGCTGCCGGTCAAGCTCGATCAGTGAACCTGAAGAAATCTTGAGGGCCTCGCGAATTGGAAGCACTGTTTGCCCCAGCAGGACCGATACCGGGAGATGTAGATCCATCAGCCGCTCGACCATGGAAGCATTTACCGTTGGATTCCCGGCGACGGCGTTTGGCGGAGTACCCGCCGGGGGAGCAACCGCACTTACGGGTTCGGGGCTGTCGAGGATTTTAGCCGCCGTCGGCTCTAGGGCGACGATCAGAGCGGGTAACTGGGCGTCGCGGAAGGTGACGCTGACGTGTGCGATCCGCAAAGCCAGCAGCGACGAGGGTGGATTGACAACTACCGAGCCGAATCTCACGGGGGCCGCAAACGAGGAACTTAGGACTGCCGCAGCCCCTTGATTGGCCTGTGACAGCATTTCCTGAAACAGATCTTTCGCGTCGCTTCCCTCGCCCTGGTCGCCGGCTAGAGCGCTCCAGCAAGCTTCCCGTGCCCCAACCCACGCCTTGAATTTCTGCGGTTCTTCTGTTTCCTGCTGCCACCACTGGAAGTCGCTTCGTTTAGCTTCCCATTCTTCTAGCTGGCTCCGTTCCGCAAGTTTTTGGGCGAGACTCGGGCGTTCGCCGGTGAACATTTCAACAGCGCGGGCGAATTCCTCGGCCCATTGTTCAAAAAAATCGACGATACTTTGTTCCATCCCTATCCCTATTTCCTCAACTCGCCGGAGCTCTTTGCCAATTCGACCGCTTCTTCCTTTTTCACACCGCTCCGGTAAAACAAATCTGCCACCCGGACGGCAAGATTGTTCTCGACGACAAGGATTTCCCCATTACCCAACATTACTTTGCCGGCATAAATGTCGACGTTCTCGCCAGTCGGTCTTTTCAGCTCCAGAATGCTGCCCGGTTCCAATCTCATCAGTTCCGGGAACCCAATCGTCCGTTTGTCCAGTTCGGCGCTGATCACGATTTTGACGTTTTCTACGATTTGAAAATTGGCCATGCTCCCTCTTTGCCTCCGCGGTCTCTGCTATTCGATGACCTGATCGTCCGCTGCCGCGCTCAAGCTGATGACCCCCTCCTTTTCCAGTTCACGGGCCGTTGCAATGACTTGTTGTTGCGCGGCTTCCACATCTTTTAGCTTCACTGGGCCTAATGAATCGATATCATCTTTGAACATTTCCGCGCCGCGTTGCGATTGAGTCTTCAAAAACTTGGTTCTCAAAGACTCGTTTGCACCCTTCAGGGCTACCACCAGCACCTTGCGATCAACCTTCGTAATGATCGTCTTGATGGAGGTGTCATCCAGCCCCTCCAAATCGCGGAACACAAACATGAACCGGCGGACATTTTCAAAGAGTGACGGATTCCCCGATTCGAGCGAATCCATCAACTGCGAACACGTGTTGGGATCGAGACGATTGAAAATGTTGGCTAGAGCACGTACACCGCCAAATTGTTGCCGGCTCAGTTCGCCCAGGTTCCGCAGTTTCTGGTCTATCACTAGGGCGATGTTCCGCACTATGACCGGTGAAATCTCATCCATATCCGCCATCCGAACTGCTATGTCCGATCGGATCTCGCTGGGCAGCGCGCCAATTAAGCGCGCAGCCTGCGCTGGGTCAAGGTGCGAAAGAATCAATGCAATCGTTTGAGGGTGTTCATCCTGAATAAACTTAGCCAGTTGCTGCGGATCGACTTTACGAAAATTGTCAAAAACGCCTAGATCGGTTTCGAGCGACTTATTCAACCGCGAGATGAGCTTGCGGGCAGTGTCCTCGCCATACGCTTCCACCAGAACTTTCTCGGCGTATTCAACTCCGCCTCGCACCAACAGCTTTTGCGACGTAACAAACTGGTTATATTCGGCTAGGCTCAGTTCTACGCTTTCTTGTGCGACACTGTCCAGCCTGGCGATGGCTTTGGCTATCCGGTCGGAACTATCCTCCGGCAGATGCTTTACGATTTGCGCGCTTTCCTTAGGGCCGATGGCGATAAGGAATATCGCGGCCTTTTGCAATCCGCTGAGCTTCTTTTCTCCAGTACTTTCTTCTTCCACGCTTGACACTCAATTTCCTTAGCGGCACTAAAGGCTCAAACCTTCACGCCCCTCTTGAGACATTTGCACGTCACGGGCCAATGTTTCTCGCCAATTTCTTCCCAAACAACTAAATCCGCCTACATAGACAGCCTTGTTCCGACGATATAGGTACTGTGCCACGGCAGCACCAGTATGCTCCGTCATCTGGAAGCGGTACGCGGCCGCTACGAAGGACTCTTATCTAAATGGACTTAAATGTTTTGATTGTTGATGATTCCGCCGCCATTCGAAAAATCCTGGTTCGCGTCTTGTCGCAAACCGACCTGCCCATTAAACAGGTTCATGAAGCGAGCGATGGTTCGGAGGCCCTCAAAATCGTCGCTGCCAACGATGTCTCCCTCATCCTTTCGGACATTAATATGCCGAATGTCGATGGCTTGGAACTGCTTACTCAGCTTCGCGACAGCCCTAAGTGGAAAGATCTCTCCGTTGTCATGATCACCACCGAAGGAAGCCAAGCCAAGGTGATGGAAGCTGTGCAACTAGGCGCTAAGGGATACGTGCGTAAACCCTTCACCGCTGAACAAATCAAAGAGAAGGTTTTGGCTTGTCTTAAGCCAGCCGCCTAGCAATGAATCAGCCTTGCTAAGGCGCAGAAGAGGAAACCGACAGCAGAAAGATGTCGAGAGGTAAGTAATGGACCAAGAACATATAGTCGACGTTGTCTCCCGAGCAGCGAAAAATGTTTTCAGCACGATGCTCGGCTTGGAGATTGAGGTGGGCGGAAGTTTCATCGAGAGCGGTTCCCCTCCTGAGAGTCAAAAAGTTGTCGCATTGATCGGCTTGGCCGGTCAGTGGATCGGCACGGGTGTCATAGGGTGCACGCCTGAGTTTGCCTGCCGTATCGCCAGTTTGATGCTGATGGCGGAATACCAAGCCGTCAACGAGGATGTTCTGGACGCGATGGCCGAGATGGCAAACATGATCTTCGGAAGCGTCAAAACAGAACTTGAAGAGAAACTGGGCGCCCTGGGTTTGAGCATCCCCACCGTTATTTTTGGTCGAAACTTTGCCACCCGGAGCGTCGGTCAGCAATCGTGGACTGTCTTCCCTCTTAAGGCCGGCGCCGACGAGATGGAGCTGAAGTTCTGTCTCATGCCGAATCGCGACTTCCAGATGTCCCCACGCGCGCTGCGTGCTCATCCCTTGGTCCTCGACAGCGTCGAACGCTAGACGGGAGTTCTTTCTTACTGCCATGCACACAAACGAACCACAGCAGGGCAATGGCGAGAAGAATCCAAGCCCGGTTTTTGATGACGAAGTAATTCGTGAATTTCTGATCGAGAGCAACGAAAATCTGAATCGCCTCGATACCGAGATCGTCGACTTAGAGCGTAATCCGACGGCCGAAAGGCTGGCGAGCATCTTCCGGACAATCCACACCATCAAGGGTACCTGCGGGTTTCTAGGATTTGAGTCGCTCGAAGGGATCACTCACCACGCGGAAAATATTTTGAGCCAGCTTAGGAGCGGTCAGAAGCAGGTTAACGGTGCTGTTGTTTCGCTCATACTGGAGACCGTTGACGCGGTTCGACGGATTCTGGCCAACGTCGAGTCGACAGGCGGCGAGGGAGCGGCCGATTATGCCGCTTTGACAGAACGCCTGGAAAAAGTCGCCGCAGAAGGATCCCAGGAAGCGGCTAAATGGCAAGAGGGGGCTGTTCCACAAACGGAAGATCAACCGGGAGGTGGCATGGCGGCGCACACTCCCGCCGTCGCCGTTGCGCGGCCACCTGAAAAGCCTCCCAACAAGCCGGTCCTGCCCACCGCGGTCCATCCCGAGATCGATAAGGGCTTGTCGGTTGCCGATACCACGATTCGAGTGGACGTCAGCCTCCTGGACAAGTTGATGAATCTGCTCGGCGAGTTGGTATTGGCGCGAAATCAGATTCTGCAATTTACTACGGACCGCGCTGACAGCCCGCTGACAGGGGCTTCACAGAGATTGAACCTGATTACGTCGGAACTGCAGGAAGGGTTCATGAAAACCCGCATGCAACCGATTGGCGTTGTTTGGAATAAGCTGCCCCGCGTGGTACGCGACGTAGCCCACTCCCTCGGTAAGCAAATCGATTTAAAAATGGAGGGCGCGGATACCGAGCTTGATCGGACCATCATCGAAGCGATCAAAGACCCCCTAACCCACTTGGTTCGTAACTCCTGCGACCACGGTATCGAGGATCCGGAACGCCGGCGCACGCGCGGTAAACCAGCGAAGGGCACTCTTTGTCTGAAGGCCTATCACGAAGGTGGGCAGGTCAATATCGAGATCTTCGATGACGGTGCCGGCGTGGACGTCGAAAAGGTCCGCGCCAAAGCGGTCGAGCGTGGATTAATTAGAGCCGACCAAGCCGCTCAACTCACCGAAAGAGAAGCGATGAATCTTCTCTTCCTTCCAGGCTTTTCGACAGCAGGTCAAGTTACCAATGTTTCCGGCCGCGGCGTGGGCATGGATGTTGTCAAAGCAAACGTCGAAAAAATTGGCGGCGCGGTTGACATAGTCAGTGTTCCAGGCTTGGGCACAACTGTAAAGCTCAAAATTCCCCTTACGCTTGCTATCATTCCAGGACTATTGATTACGAGCGCGGGCCAGCGTTTCGTAATTCCGCAAGTGAGCTTGCTTGAACTGATCCGCCTGGAAGACAATCCAGCAGGAAAAATCGACTATGTGCACGACGTGCCGGTATACCGGCACCGTGGCAGGTTGCTGCCGATCGCCTATTTAAACGAAGTATTGAAACTTGGCCCCCCCTATTCCGGCGATGTTTGTAACATTGTTGTTCTACAAGCTGAACATAAGCAGTTCGGTCTCGTGGTTGACGGCGTGAATGATACCCAGGAAATCGTTGTCAAACCGCTGGGGAAGCAACTGAATGGACTGACCTGCTACTCCGGGTCGACCATCATGGGCGATGGAGAAGTGGCGCTCATTCTGGATGTTCCGGGCATCGGTCGTCTGTCGGGCGTGCTCGCCGAAAACGGCGCGGACCTGCGCGAGACAAAGGCGCAACCGCCTACCGGTGAGTCCGACCGGCAGCGGCTCTTAATATTCAAAGCCGGTTCGTTCGAACGCCTGGCGGTTCCGCTCTCCCTTGTCTCTCGATTGGAGGAATTTTCCAATGATGTTCTGGAGCGGGCGAACGGACGGCGAGTCGTACAGTACCGCGAACGAATTCTGCCTCTGGTGTCGCTCCAGCAGATTCTAGAACCCGAAGCCGGCAGCCCGTCTGTGGAAACCAATCCACTCCAGGTTGTCGTATTCGGCGCAGACGATCGCTGCGTAGGCATTATTGTCGATCAAATTATTGACATCGTCGATGAGACGGTCGGTATGCGACGCCGCAGCCGGCTGCGTCCTGGGTTGCTTGGCTCGGGAGTCGTGGGGAAACGAGTTGCGGACTTTCTTGATTTGCAAGCAATTCTAAGAGCAGCGGGCGAGGATCTTCTGAATGAAAGTCTGCCCGCACCTGCTACTCTCTTGCTCGCCGACTCATCGGCTTTCAACCGGGGACTGTTGCGAAATCAGTTGGAAATGGCAGGTTATCGCGTAATTGAAGCCACCACCTCCGCGGAAATGGTGCAACAGATGGAAGCCGAAACGGTGAATTTGCTCGTCGCGGGGTTGGATCTCATTGCGGGTGATCCACCAGCGATGGACCGCGTAAGGCGCGCTGCGGGTGCCAGCGAGTTGCGGATGATTGGCTTGGCGGACAGTGCAGGCGAGATCGAACAAAGACGCGCTCTCTATCCGGAGTTCGATGATTACCAAGTGCGCTTTGAAAGCGAAGGCATGCTGCGGTCGATCGAAAGACTGTCTCAGTCTCTCGATCGTAGATCCTTGGCTCCCGCTAAAGCAGAGTTGAGAGGTTCGTGATGGCGGTTATAGCGAAAGGTTCCGGTGACATCGAAAACATGCAACTCGCTACCTTCGTCGTTGGGCGTTTTCTTTTCGGGATTAATGTGTTGAATGTACAAGAAGTGCTCCGGTTTCAACGAATGACCAGAGTTCCTTTGGCCCCTCCGGTGATTGTGGGGCTGATCAACCTTCGCGGCCAGATTGTGCCGGCCATCGATATGCGGCACCGCCTCTGTCTTGATGCACGCAGCGCCGAGGATCGCCCGATGAATCTGGTCGTCAGAACGGAGGATGGCGCAGTCAGCCTGCTTGTGGACGAGATCGGTGATGTTTTGGAACTAACTCCAAGCGCGTTCGAGAATACTCCGGCGAATGTCTCCGCTAATGTGCGGGAGATGATTCGTGGCGTCTATAAGCTCAGCAGCCGTTTGCTTTTCGTACTCGATACGGAGAGGACAGTGGACATTGGTTGCTCGATTCCCGGGCTGAAAACGAGCCAACTCGAGACTCGCGCATAGGCAAGTTAGAGAAATCGATGGAACGAATGACGAAAACGATGGCACATCAATTGGCTGAAGAATGTGACTCGCGATTATTGGGTCGGGCGTCCGACGATAGTCTGAGACCTCCTACCGTGGCGGATTCCCCAGTGCGCAAGGCGCCCACGGGCCGGCGGCGCGTTGGCGATGAAATCGTCCGGCTGCGCGAGAGCGTGGAAGTTGGCAATATTGGAGAACGCGCCCGGCTTGATGGGTTCAGCGCCGCCGATAAGGAATTGCTCGGGCATGTTAACGCGCTGATGGAGGCGTTCGCTTCGCCGCTCGAGCAAGCGATTCGCTGTGTAGAGCGCCTGGCGGTGGGCGACGTCCCCGCACGTCTGGAAGCACCCTCCGCCGGCAGTTTCGCGCAGCTTAAAAACGGACTGAACGGCTGTATTGAAAATATGAGCCGTTTCGGCAACAACTTGCGTCATATGGCGGATGAGTACGCCCGCGGAAAAATCGATGCGACGTTGAATTGCCAGGGAGCTCCCGGAATCTTTGCCGAAGTGCCGGAAGTGATCAATGCGATCTGTGCAACGCATCTCGCCGTCGAGAACCAGACGCTCGCCTGCATTGAGCAGTTCGGCAACGGGAACTTTGACGACCTGCGAGAAGAATTCCCTGGTAAGCGAGTTGTCGTCGACGGAAGTGTGGAACGCCTACGAACGAATCTGAGATTGCTGACTACCTCTCTGCAAAACATGACACAGGAGCATTCTCGCGGCGAGATAGACGCGGTTATTCCCGTGGAGCAGCTGCCTGGCGCTTTTGCCGTCATAGCCGGCCGCGTGAACGAAATGGCCGCTGGACATATCGCCGTACAGCAGAAAATGGCAACCTTTCTGGAGTTGCTGGGCAGAGGCGATCAGGATGCGCCCTTCGAACAACTTCCCGGCAAGAGGGCTTTCTTTAACCGCATCGTCGACGATGTGCGCGCAAGCTTCACACGGCTCAGTGGCGATGTAGAGTCGCTGCTTTATGCCGCGGTAGAAGGGAGGCTCTCTGAACGAGCCGATGCTACGCGGCATCAGGGGGAGTTTCGCGTCATTGTCGAAGGGATTAACAAAACCTTGAACGCCGTCATTGAACCGGTGCAAGAGGCGTCCCATGTTGTCGCTCGAATCGCAGCCGGCGATTTGACGGCGCGCTTGGAAGGCGCGTATCGCGGCGATCACGCCTGTCTGAAGAACGATATCAATGCCATGGCGGTCGGCCTCCACGATAATCTCAGCAACTTTGCGCAGAACGCCAGAACGCTCGCTGCCTCGGCGGAGGAAATGAACTATGTGAGCCAACAGATGACCGCGAATGCGGATAAAACAGCGAAGCAAGCCAGTGTCGTCTCTACCGCGAGTGAGCAAATTTCCCACAATGTAGCACTGGTTGCAAGCAGCGGCGAACAGATGCACTCCTCCATCCGCGAAATCGCCAAAAATTCCAGCGAAGCCGCGCGAATCGCGCGTAGCGCCGTCAGTTCCGCCAACTCAACAAATCAAACTGTGACGCAATTGGGCGCTTCCAGCCTCGAAATCGGCAATGTAGTCAAGGTGATCACTTCCATTGCCCAACAGACCAATCTTCTTGCCTTGAACGCCACCATCGAGGCGGCGCGCGCCGGAGAGGCCGGGAAGGGGTTCGCCGTCGTTGCAAATGAAGTCAAAGAATTGGCCAAGCAGACCGCCAAAGCGACCGAAGAAATCAGCCAGAAGATCGAGGCGATTCAGGCAGATACCAAAGGGGCAGTTCGCGCCATTTCCGACGTGACCGGTATCATCAATCAAATAAACGACATTTCCAACAGTATTGCCTCCGCGGTTGAAGAACAGACGGTCACCACCAACGAAATCAACCGCAGCATGTCGGAAGCCGCGCGCGGCGTCAGTGACATTACACAGAACATGACAGGTGTCGCTTCTGCGGCTCAAAACACGACCAGCGGTGCAACAGAGGCGCAGCGCGCCGCACAGGAATTAAGTAAGACGGCAGCCAACCTCCAGATGATTGTGGCTCACTACAAACTTTAGAATTTTGGAGATGTATTTATTATGGTGAAGCCATCCAGTCGGCTGCTGCAAGCTGGTCAGCACGTTCCTGCGCCTGTTGTCGACGATTCAGCCGTGTTGCGTCACCTTGCCGTCCGTAGCCTTGAACGGGATCCTTCGATTGAGGTTGTAGCGCCGGCCCCAAATGGATCAGTTGCCCTCAAGGAGCCGAAGATTCTTGTTGCCGCCGGCGATTCTCATATGCGACTCGCGACTCCAGTATCTGGCCGATTTCCAGAAGTTGTCCTCGATCAAGGCCCGCCTGAAAATTCCTGTCGCCCGGCGGTCGATGCGCTTTTTTTTTCGGCGTCTCAAACCTTCGGTGGGGCAACCCCGACTATTTTCTTGACGGGCATGGCGCAAGATGGATTGCCCGGTGCCGGTGCCGTTAAATCACGCGGCGGTTTCGTCGTCGCACAACACGAAACAACCAGCGCGGTGTGGGGTCTGCCGGGAGCGGCATCTAAGGCTGGGCTGGCAGATCTAGCGCTACCCTTGTCGCACATCGTTCCCGAGATGCTCGCTCGCTTCACGGCGGTGAAACCTTGATCAAAATACAACCGGAAAACTATCGTTTCTTACAGGAAAACATCCGCCGGCAGTCGGGTATTGTTCTCGATGACGGCAAAGATTACCTGGTCGAAGCCCGGCTTCTTCCTGTCGCCATGGAACATGGTCTCAAGACCCTGGACGATCTCTGCACTAAGCTGCGTCTTCTGTCCGACATTTCTCTCCAGCGCAAGGTCGTCGAGGCTATGACCACGAATGAAACCTATTTCTTTCGTGAACCTGCTCATTTCGAGGCACTTCGCGCCCACGTCATTCCTGCGCTTTTGGAGCTGCGGCGCATCGATCAAAAACTGAGATTTTGGTCCGCTGCCGCGTCCACCGGGCAGGAAGCCTACAGCTTAGCTATGCTGCTTTGTGAGATGGGCCTCGAGTCTTGGGATATCCGCATCGTCGGCACGGATATTTCTACTACAGTACTCGACCGGGCAGCCGCCGGCGTGTATAATCAGGTTGAAATCGAGCGCGGATTGGCCGCCACCTTGCGCACGAAATACTGCACCGAGCGCAGCGCCGATAGTTGGGAAATTAAGCCGATCCTCCGCCGGATGACCACGTTTCAACTCTTCGACCTCCGCTTCAATATCCGTGCTCTTGGTCCGTTTGACGTAGTGTTTTGTCGCAACGTCCTCATCTATTTCGACCCAATCACAAAGTCGCGAATTATTGAAGACATTCGTACCGCGCTTAAGCCAGGCGCCTATCTGTTTCTAGGCGGTAGCGAAGTCGCGTTGCCTGTAGGGCCGGGGTTCAGCCGCGCGGTGGCGAGCGAAGCCACTTTTTTCAAATCCGTCTAGCTGGAGGGACCGCGGTGCCTCAGGCGATACCTTTTTTCACTTCGTGAGAAAATGGCGACTTGCGAATTGTTTCCGACGGTATTAACTTTGCTTGCGGACTAACGGTCCTCGGACTCGGGTTTTGTTATTTCCTGAATGCTTGGGTAGGCGCGCCTTTTTTCGTCTTGGCCGCCTTTTGCGTGTACTTTTTCCGCGATCCCGAGCGCCCAACGCCGCCGCCGGACGTGCTTGTTGCTCCGGCCGATGGACGAATTGTCGCCGCCCGCCAGATCGGCCCTCACGAAACACGGGTGAGCATCTTTCTCAACATTTTCAACGTCCACGTCAATCGAACCCCGATTCCAGGCACCGTCACAGACGTCCATTACCAAAAAGGCAGGTTTTTGGTCGCTAGCCACGAAGCGGCTTCCATGGAGAACGAACAGAATACGCTTGTAATTGAAGGCGCCGGTACACGCGTCGTTTGCCGTCAAATTGCCGGATTGATCGCCCGCCGAATTATCTGTTACAAACAGCCGGGCGACGCCTTGGCTCCCGGCGAACGCATTGGTTACATCAAGTTCGGTTCGCGGGTGGACATCATTTTCGGACCCGAGTGGACGTTTATCGCGAGAATCGGCGATAAAGTAGCCGCCGGTTCCACGATTTTAGCCCGTCGTTCCGATACGGGAGAAACGATCTGAATCTCAAAGACCGTTTCGTCGGTGTTCCCGCTGCCGGCGTGAAACGGCCGCGCCGGGCCGCTTACGCGCTGCCAACTCTTTTCACGAGCGCTAATATTTTTCTGGGCTTCGTGGCAATTCTTCAAGCGTTTGAAGGCGCTCTTCAAGCGGCGGGTGGCGACGTCGGTTTGAACCCTCATTTCACACTGGCGGCCAAAGCGATTGGTTTCGCCGTTCTTTTTGACGGGCTGGATGGGCGCATCGCTCGCATGACCAACACCACCAGCGACTTCGGGCGCGAACTCGATTCCCTGGCCGATGTCATTACTTTCGGCATTGCGCCGGCGGTGCTCGTGTTCGTGTGGGGCGTGCTTTTTGTCGTTACCACGCCCGCCGAGTGGCAAACTCAATTGACGCGCGCCGGGTACATGGCCGCCTTCTTTTATCTTCTTTGTGGAGCGGTTCGCTTGGCGCGTTTCAACGTTCAAACCAATCCAGGCGCAAAAACGTCGGTCAGGCCCGATTTCAAGCATTTTGTGGGTGTTCCCATCCCGGCCGGCGCGAGCTTCGTGGCGTCCGTTGTCTATTGGAGTGCGGCCCCCGTGCGTTCTTTGGCTTTTTCCATTGTGTGGCTTTTGCTGGTCGTTTTAGTCGGCATTCTTATGGTGAGTACCTGGCGCTATCCCAGCTTCAAGCAACTCAATGTTTCGAAGCCGCGCACGCCGCTGATCGTCTTGATCGTTTCTCTGATAGTGTTCATGATTTGGGAATGGTCACAACCGGTTCTCCTCGGGGTTTCGTGCGCTTACCTGATCAGCGGGGTTGTGATGCGATTGAGCGGTTTTGTCAAGCGTCAAAAGGGAACGCGGCCCCCGAGTCCGCCGGCGGAGCAACTAGTTGGCTAAAGCAAAAACATCTCCCGATTTATTTCAGATCGCCCTCATTGGCGGCGAAACGCTGCTTGGCGGCGAATTGAAAGAAGTTTTCGAGGCACAACTCAAGACTGCCTTTGTCAATGCTTACGCCGCCACTGGCGAAGGTTCGTTTGCCGACAACGAAGGCGAAGCGGTTTACCTTGATCCGCTCGATTCCAAAGCTGCGGAATCGTCCAGCGTCATAGTCGCCGCGGGGGCAGCCGCCGGGTCGCTCAAAGCTTATGATCTGACCAAAGCTCTCAAAGGCAAAGTAGCCCTGATCGATTGTGCCGGCCATCTCGAACAGGAACCGGAGGCGCACATTTTGGCGCCCATCCCGGGCGAATCGAATCCTAAAGGCGGTTGGCTCTTTATCACGGCGCAACCGGCGGCCGCCGCAATTGCGGACACGCTCAGCCGTCTCGGGCGCTGGCGGCCTATTGCGCGCTCGGTCGTGAATGTGTTCGAGCCCGCCAGCGAGCGCGGCAAGGCGGGCGCCGGCGAATTGCATCAGCAAACATCCAATCTTCTTGCTTTCCGCAGCCTGGAAAAGAACGTTTTCGACGCTCAGTTAGGGTTCAATCTTTTGCCACAGTATGGGTCCGCCGCGCCATTGAAATTGGCTGCGGTGGAGCGCCGGATCGAGCGCCATATCGCCATTTTGCTCGCCCAGTCGGCACCTCTTCCTTCTATCCGGCTGATCCAGGTTCCGGTGTTCCACGCATACAGCATTTCGTTTTGGATTGAATTCACCAAGGATATTACGGTTGGCGAAGTGGGTCATGCCCTGGCATCCGCCCAGATCGAGGTTCGCGAATCTACCCAAGAAGTACCCAATAGCATTGGCGCTGCGGGCCAAAGCGGCCTCATTGCCGGTGATATTCGTATTGACCGGAGCAATCCCCGAGCGGTTTGGCTGTGGGTCGTTTGCGACAATCTTCGCATTACGGCCGACATAGCGGTAACGCTTATTCGTTCCATTCAATCTAAGAAGTCATGACCCGCCGATCTTGTCGTCGCGCTTGCGCTGCCGCGAGCCTAATACTGGCGTTTTCCTCTTGCGGCTATCACGTTGCCGGTAAGGCCGATCTGGTTCCCAAAAGCATTCAGACGATCGCCATTCCCGCGTTCGTGACGACAACTTCCCGGTACAAGCTCGTCGACACGCTTCCTCAAGCCATCGCCACTGAATTTCTCACGCGAACTCGTTTCCGAATTGTCAACGATCAGAGCCAGGCAGATGCTGTGTTGCACGGCAGCATCCTCCGTGCGACCGCTAACCCTAACGTGAACGATCCCAATACCGGCGTTTCTATCAGCATTCGCGTTAATGTTGTCATGACGGTTAGCCTGGTGGAAAGAAGCACGGGGAAGGTGCTTTATACGCGTTCCAATTGGACTATGCACCAGGATTATGCAGCCGCCGTCGATCCACACCAGCTCTTCGACGAGAGTGGGCCGGCTCTTGACCGCTTGGATCGCGACGTTGCCCGCGACATCGTGAGCGCGGTGGTGGAGAACTTTTGAGTCCGGAACAGTTCCTGGTCAAGATCGCCAAGCAGACCCCATTACCTGCCTACTTGTTTCTGGGTCAGGAGAGCTACCAGCGGAAACTCTGCCGCGAAGCTTTATTGTCGCGCGTGCTTCCAGGAGACGCCCGCGTGGAAGGCTTCACCCAGGTTGATCTTGACGGATCTACGCTGAGTGAGGTGCTGGATGATGCCCGTTCTCTCTCACTCTTTACTTCGGAACGCCTGATTTGGATTGCCAGCGCGGAGTTGGCCTTGCCTCGCCGCCTCACGGCAACGGCGGAAGAGACAGGCGAAGATGGCAAGTCCTTCGAATCGGAGCTGGGGGCGTATCTTAAGGCGCCGACACCCGGCGTCGTTCTCGTGTTTGAGTGCAGCCGCTATGATTTCGTGGGAGACGATAAAGCAAAGCTGGAGCGCGCCGAAAAGTTTTATTCAGACATCGGCGCGGCCGCTACGGTTGAATTCCGTCATTTCACTCCGGAATCCAGCCGTCACCTGGCGCAAGAACTCTCTCGCAAGGCCGGCTTGAAACTGTCCGGCGCTGAGTTGGTCGCTTTGCTCGAAGCTACCGCTGGAGACGCGGGCCGTCTCGCGTCGGAGATTGAAAAACTAGCTCTTTTCGTCGGACAAGATCGGCTAGTCACGATGGATGACGTGCGCGCACTTGTGCCAAACGCTGCCCAAGCGACGATCTTCGCTCTGGTGAACGCGCTCGGTAAGCGCGACCGCAAGACGGCGCTCGGCTCGCTCGACATTCTCGTTCGTGACGGCGAGTATCTTCCGCTTGCCTTAACTTTCCTTGGTTCTCAATTTCGTTTGGCTCTTGCCGCAAAAGAAGCGGGTATCAATTCAGTTCAGCAAGCTCAGGCGTATTTTCAGAGGATTGGAGTCCGCATGTGGCGTGACCGCGCTGAGCAGGTGGTCGCAACGGCGAGCGCATTCTCCCGCGAGGGCCTGGCAGGCGCCGTGGAGCTTCTTTACGAAACAGACAAGAAGTTTCGCGAAGGGTACAAAGACGACCAACTCATTATGGAGCTTCTGGTTTTAGCTCTCACTGCCTAGCCAAGCCTGCGGCGAAGCTCGAATAATACGACTCCCGCGGCGACTGAAACATTCAACGAAGAGACTTCCCCAGCCATGGGTATCTTTACCAACGCATCGCAATGCTTCTGTACGCCTTGATGAATTCCTTTCCCTTCACCGCCCAAGACAATGACTGTCGGCCTTGCATACTCGACTTCCGTGTAGAGTTCCGCGCCGTGCTCATCGAGGCCATAGATCCAGAAGCCTTGTTGCTTGAGCTTCTCCAAAGACTGTGTCACGTTTGTGATGCGTGCCACAGGCAGATATTCCATAGCTCCCGCGGCGGCGCGCTCGACTGTCTCAGTCAGTGGTGCGGCTCGCCGTTCCGGAACGATCACGGCGTTGGCACCCACGGCGTGAGCAGTGCGGATAATGGCTCCCAGGTTATGAGGGTCTTCTACTCCGTCTAGCAGCACCAAAAGTTGTGCGTTCTCCGACACTTCACTCAGCTCGACGAAGCCGCGGACCGCTCCGAAAGCAACCACACCTTGATGTGGAATGCCCTTACTCAGACGGTCGAGCATGTCTCTGGCTTCGAACCGGACGGGCACCGTTTGATCGCGGCAGAGATCGATAATTTCCTGAATCCGCGGCCCGCCTGTCCCTTTGGCAATCAACACTTTATTCAATGGCCGTCTCGCGCGCAGCGCCTCGCGCACGGGATGCACTCCCAACGTATGACGCATGATCACATCGTAAACGCAACCACGTAATCGCCCAGCGGCTGGTCCCCTCCTGGCTTGTGGGAGCCGGCCGAAACTACAACGTATTGCTTACCGTCAGGACCGCGAAAGGTCATTGGGCTGGAGCGCGCGCTGGTAGGGAGGTCACCTCGCCAGAGCTGGTGTCCCGTGTCTATATCAAACGCGTAGATTGATGGATCGAGCGTGCCCGCTACAAAAACCAGCCCGCTCGCCGTAATCACTGGGCCGCCCAGTGAGATGGAACCCAAACCATCAGGCAACTTGACCGAGAGTCGTCCCAACGGCACCTCCCATTTCTTTTCTCCGGTGCTCGCCTGGATTGCAATGAGCGTTCCCCACGGCGGTGGAGTGCAGGGCACCCGTTTCGGACCTAGTAGGAAACGGCGCATCATTCCGTAAGGTGTGCCGCGCTGTGGCGCGAACTCCCAATCGCCACCCAGAGTGCGACCGCTGGATGTCCGCATCTCTTCATATGATGCGCGCGGGATTAGGCGCACTTCAGTGGCAACGTGATTGTTCGGCAAGACGAGCAGGTCGCGGCCTGGATCGTAGGCGAATCCTCCCCAATTCATACCGCCGATATTGCCGGGTATCGCAAGGGTCCCATTTAGTGACGGTGGAGTGAATATGCCCTCCGTGCGCAACTTGCTGATTTCGTCATGGCACCATTTGCGATCGGCGTCGTCAATGCCCCAGGCATCATCCGCCGTCATCTTCTGCGCCGTGATAGGAGCAGGCTTGACTGGAAATGGCTGCGTCGGCGAGGCGATTTCGCCGGGCACGTCACTCTTCGGAACGGGGCGTTCTTCCACGCCGAAAATGGGCACGCCGGTCTCGCGATTCAGAATAAAAATGTTGCCTGTTTTCGATCCGATGGCGATGGCCGGGACAGATTTCCCATCGCGTTTGATGTTGAATAGCAAAGGCGAGGTAGCAACGTCATAATCCCAAAGGTCGTGATGAACCGTTTGAAAGTACCAGACACGTTCGCCCGTATCGGCTTTGAGAGCCACGACCGAATTTGCGAAAAGGTTGTCTCCCAATCGCTCGCCGCCGTAGAAGTCGGGGCTGGCGCTGCCGGTTGGAACGAAAACTAAATTGCGCGCCGAGTCAACCGCAATGGTGGACCATGCGTTCGCAGCGCCGGTGCGTGCTGCGCTGCCGTTCTTCCAGGTATCCGCGCCCACGGCTTTGGGGTCTTGCGGAATTGGATCCCAGGACCATTTCAGCTTGCCTGTTTTCGCGTCGAAACCGCGTACTTCACCGCTCGGTTGGCCGACGCTGCCGTTATCGGCAATCGCCGATCCGATCACAATGGTTTGGCCGATGATGGCGGGCGCCGAGGTCTCTTCATAATCTCCAAAATGTGTCACGGGAATCCGCAGGCCCGCTCGCAAATCGACAATGCCGTTGTCGCCGAAGTCGGCAAAGGGCTTGCCGCTGGCGCTATCAAGTGAGATCAAACGCGCGTCGATGGTCGCGATATAGATACGGCGCGGGCCGTCTTTTGGCTTCCAGGTTGAAACGCCGCGCGTGGCGAAGTCGCCATAACCCCCTTCTTTGTTGATGTCTGAATCGTAAGCCCAGCGCTGCTTGCCGGTCACTGGGTCGAGAGCGATGACGCGCCCTAGAGGTGTGGGTAGATACAGAGTGTCGTCGACGTAAAGGGGGGTGGCTTCGAACGCCGGTGGTCTGCCTTGTTCGGGTACGTATAAGTCACCGGTCCGAAACGTCCAAGCGACATGCAGCTGACTTACGTTTGTCCGGTTGATGGCGTCTAAAGGCGAAAACCGCTGGCCACCTTCGTCGTGTCCGTACGTGAGCCATTCGTCCTTATCGGCGCTTGGCAAAAGAAAAGCTGGAATCAACAAACAGAAGAACAGTCTTGCTTGCCACACCATTCATCCAGCCTAACGCGCAGCATCTTCCATTACGACATCGGCCGCCTTTTCACTGATCATATAGATTGCAGAAACGATGAAATAACCTGGAATTTTTGGGAACACCGAGGCATCCACTACCCGCAAACCTTCGGTGCCCAGTACGCGGAAGCGGCTATCGAGGACGGCCATTGGATCGGCGGCCACGCCGATTTTGTTTGTGCATGAGGCATGATGACCCCACGCCTCGCTGCGGATGAACTCGCGCAATTGGTCGTCACTTTGATAAGCGGGTCCAGGCACTTGTTCGTCGGAGATGGTCCCGAGCTTGGCCAGCCCGGAGTTCATCTCTCGCGCGAACTTTAGACCGTTGAGCACGGCTTCCAGATCGGGGTCGGGATTCCGCTGGCCGTCGCCGAAATATTGGAAATTGATCTCCGGCTGGTCCTGTGGATCTGCCGAGGCGAGGCGCACATAACCCGTATTGTTGGTTCGTGCCTTCAAAATCGCCCAAGTGAAGAGATTATGATGTTGTTCGAGGACTTTTGAGTAGCCGGGGAAGTAACCTTTGAAGAATCCAGGCAGACCGAAGATATACAAATCCGGATCGGGCAGTCCTTTTTTTGAGCGCTTGATAACTCCGACGATGGAACCGTTCGTGCCATAAATGCCGGTACCGGAACTGTTCCACTCCTCAAAGTGAACGTCATAGGCTCCTCCGACGGGAGGTGCGAAAGTTGCACCCTCGAGAAGAGAGAAATCACGCTTGAAATCAGAGATTACGGCTATCTCATAACGGTCCTGAAGATTCTGGCCAACTCCGGGCAGATCCACTACGACGGGTATGCCGAGGCGCTCTAAATCGGCGCGCGGGCCGATGCCAGAGAGCTGCAGCAACTGGGGACTGTTGAAGGCGCCTGCTGCGAGAATGACTTCGCGCTTAGCCAGAACTTGCTCGCGTGGCAATGACTGCTGCGCCTTGTCGATGAACTCGACGCCGATCGCGCGTTTCTCTTCGAAAAGAACGCGTGTGACTAGAGCATGCTTCTGTATGGTGAGACGGTCGGGAGATGCTTGTTGCACACGCAGCATATAGTCGCGCGGTCCGTTGCGCTTGCCTTTCTCAACCGCCAGCGGGGTAAATGCCAAGCCTTCCGGGCTGTCCGAACTATTGCGCGTATCATTCGGATCGAAGCGCGTATCAACCCGAATGAACGGATCTCCCACCCCTTTCCAGAGCGCAGCATTGATGGCACCGAGCAGCATTTCGAGGATCTCAGGGTCTTTTAAGGCCATTTTGGGGTCTGCTTCGCAGGTCGAAAGCCAGCCGTTAAACCCGTGTCCATGGGTAAAATCGCGGAAATCTTCCTTCCCTTTGAGCAATTCGGCTATGGAGCCGAGGGCGTCGCTGGCCAGTCCTTCGAGCGAACCCGGAGCGGGAACGTACTTACAATTCTCCAGGCGTTCGAAGTAGCCGCGCATTTTCGCGGGACGCCAAGACTCGTCGCCGGTGAGATCGGCAATGTAGTTCCAATCGCTGTCTTGCGGAACTACGGTGATCATAGCGTTGTGCGCAGTGCAGCCGCCTAGCGTTCCGGCGCGCGGATAAAAAATGCTATCTTTGCCTTTGAATTTTACGGTCTTGGAGTCTTTGGCCTGTTGCGCATCGTCGCTGTAATGGCGGACAAAATACTCCCACGCGCATGGTTTGTATTCCGCGGAGAGGCCATGAAAGATGGGGACTTCGTACATCAGTCTGCCGGTTTCATCTTCGGAGCAGGGATCTCCGCCTGCCTCCAATAGCAATACCGCGAACCCGGCTTTGGCCAAATTAGCGGCTAAGGGACCACCTCCGGCCCCTGAGCCGACGATTACGTAGTCGAAGTCACTACTCACAGAATCCTGCTCACAAAGTTTTCAAGAACTCGATGAGCGCGTTCTTCTCCTGATCACTCAATCCTGGCTCCTCTTTAAACATGCTGGTTCCGAAATAGTGTCCGCGGTTCACAATGAAGTCGGGACACTTGCTCAAATCCATAAGAGGCTGTGCCAAGTTCGCGAACACTTTGCGGGCGTCATCGTCGGTGGCAGTGGAAGGCAGGGCCTCCAGATCGTGTTTCAGCCTTAGAGCAACTTCGAGTACTTTGGCGTCGTGGGCAGCACGCGCGGCGGGATCTGTGTCCTCCGACAAAAGATTCAAGTTCGCGATGAAATCCACCGGAGTGCCGGGAGGGATGGGGCCAATCTGAATGCCGCCATCGCCGAACAGGGCGGGGAAGAGACGCTGTCCGGTAGAGACCAGACCTTTGAGATTGTCGGGTACGTATCCGGGGGCAATGCGCAGATAGGAGCGGACGGTGGTGCGGTCGATCAGGCCTGGGATTTTGTCACTCAACACTGTGTCTTTGTCGCGCAACTCAGGCCACAGCATTTTCTTGATGGAATCCTGAAAGGAATCCAGGCGCGCATCCACTGACGGGCTTGCATTGAACTTGCCGACGGAGTTGTTGAGGAGGAAGGGCGCGGTAGACCAAACACTGATCAAGGACGCGGGCCGCGTATAGCCACGCCCACCGCCGGGCATTTTGTATTGTTTGGGAGCTCCCGTGATCGGATCATAGTAGGTAATCTCACCAACGGAGGGCAGTTGTTTATAGGTCTCTGAGGAGAAATTGTCCCAGATGTTGTCGCGAATGGCGTTGGTTGCGAGAGGGCTGCAGGCGTTTGTTTCGAGCAAGGTGACCGGAACGCGAAATTCGGCCGACATGTAGTTGTTCTGCGTGAAGTCGGGTGCGCTGGCGATGGCGCGCATTTTGGTTTTGAAATCGTCAGTCTTAGTCCAAGCCCAATACTTGTTCCAGCAATCCATATAGCCGCTGCCGGAGCAGCCGCCGGGATCAAGGCCGGGCGCTGGCGCAGGCAGTTTACTGGAATGACAGCGTGCGCAGCGTTCGGCGAAAATCGTTTTGCCTTGATTTAAGACGGCTGGCGAGGCAGTGAGATATGCTGCGCCACCGGGCGCATCTTTCAATTTGTGCGGCGCAGTGCTCTTTAAGAAGAAGAGAGCCATGTTGGGAGTTTGGGCTTCGGTGGCCTCCCAGAAGGCGGAGTTCTTGCGCGCGATAGTGATCTCAATGGGAGACACTTTCTGGCCACCTACCAGCGCGTTGAAGTGCAGCAGCCATTCTTCACTAAAGAGACCGATGTTTAAATAAACCCGGTTCAACGCGCCGAGTGCGCCGACGGAATCGGACCCATCTTTGAGGACGCGCGGCGAATAGGAGGTGGTGGGAGGAACGAAAAATTGCGACAGCGGAGAGGAAGCGGGGACAAAATCATTAAATTGTTTGTTATTGGCGCTGCCGCCGGCGAGCGTTTCCTTACCGAAACGCTTGGCCATTTCCAGACGCGGGCCGAGCAAATATACGGCGTTCATGGTGCGCGGATTGTTGATGTTGTCGGTTGAGACGAGTGAGGTGT
>PMSX01000285.1 GCA_003167495.1 Bryobacterales bacterium
TCGAAGCCATTTTTCTCTTTGCGCTTTTCGGCTCTTATCTTTAGAAGGTCGTTCAAAGATTTGTGGAAGGCGCGGGTATGAGTGGTTTGATAGCGGAGGTATAGCGAAAACGTTTTGGTGTCGGTGATTTGGCCGGTTTGGGGATCAAAGCAGCCGCTTTGGAGGTTTTGCGCGCGGTTGGCAAGCCAGTGGGATTCGGCCATGGCGATGACTAATATGGATTCGGTTTCGGAGGTGGGTTGATGTTCGGTGGCGAGAGCGGCTTTTAACGCTTCGAAGCCATTGGGGTCTTCGGTTGGGAGAAGAACGAAGGTTCCGTTGTGACGAGCGAGGCCGTGAGAGGTGTTGTTTTGCGAGGAGATGGCGCGGCCTGGCTCAGTTTTCGGGCCGCAGGAGTGGAGGGCGTTCGCGCGGTTGGCGGCGAGTTGGGCTTCGGAGATGGGAGGTTTGGGCGGCGGCATGGCAGCGGCGGGTTCGGGGGTGGTTGGTTGTGGTTCGGCGGGGAAACTGGCTTTGCGAGCGAGTTTCGAGACTCTGTGCGCGGCGGCACGGCGTTCTTTACGGTTCATGATGGATGGTCCTTAGGGAGAAATTGGAAACCCGGCAAGTGAACACTCGCAGTTCGGGCTTCTGGGTTAGGAATAACGCTGCGTCGGTGCGGGAACGAGCGGAGAGGCGCTTTTCGGGAGCCCAAAAAGGCTAGTAAGTGGTTGCGAGGATGGAGGATCCTGGCATTTTCGGATTTGTTGTTGGGATTGTGACTGATTAAAGAGAATGCAAATGAAGACAGGCTCGAGCCCGTGGACACGCGTTCGAGCTAATATAATGGAGTCAAGCAGGCGATGAACCCAACCCCGTCCTACGAAGAGATCGTCGATTTTATAGCTGCTGGTACGACGCCGGAGTCTGTCGTGGCTTTCCGCCCAACTAAAGCAGCAATCCAGCGGGTCGAGGATTTAATAGCCAGGAGCCGGGACGGAATTATTTCGTCAGAGGAGCAAGCCGAACTCGACGACTACCTCCAGCTCGAACACCTGCTCATCCTAGCCAAAGCCCGGGCTCGCCAGAACCTCCAGTTGGCGTCCTGAAATCTCGGATGATTTTCGCCACTGCGTAGCGCTGACTCCGCAATGACGGGATCAATTCCGCTGCGCGGATTCGTCAGCCGTCACAGATCTGCGCGGCGCGAAAGAAGCAGCTTCTCATTCAGCTTCGATCCCAGACCTGGGCCCGCCGGCAAGAGGATTTCGCCTGCCTTCACCACGGTCGGCGGATCGAGTAAGTCGTTCTCCCAGTGATCTTCGCGAGCGGTGGACGGGTATTCCTGGCGCATCAGGTTCGGTATGGCGGCGCATAAATGCGTGGTAGCCCTGGTTAACACTGGTCCACACCAGTCATGAGGGGCCATTTGGACGCCGTATGCGTTTGCGATAGCACAGCCGCGGAAGGTTTGGAGAAGGCCGGAAAAATTGCCGGGCTCCAGTTGCAGGAAGCGAACTGATTTCGTATCGAGAAGCGCTCGCGTTTCGGCCATGTCGGGCAGCCGCTCGCCGGAAGCGATGGGGATTGTGGTCGCCTTGGCCACTTCACGATAGCCAGCAAGGTTTTCCGGAGCAACGGGTTCCTCAAAAAACACCGGGTGGAACTGCTCGAGCTCTTTGGCTGCGATGAGCGCAGCCGGCGTCTCGAATCGCGCATGAGCATCGATGGCGAGTGGAAAATCCTCACCGAAGCGTTTTCGGAAGAGCGCCACTTCCTGGAGTTCCTTTTGGATAACGGAGCGTCCCGGATTTTGCCGCTGTTGGAAGGGATCCCATTTGAACATCTGAAAGCCCTGGGCTTTCGCTTCGATGGCGCGGTCGAGCTTTTCTTGCGAGGAGCGTGCGCCCGCAAAGATGCCATGATTGGCATAAAGCGGAATGGTTTGCCGCACGGCGCCGCCCAACAAACCATAAATGGGAAAGCCCGCCACTTGACCAGTGATGTCCCAAAGGGCGATTTCGATTGCTGCTAGAGCTGCGGCCCACTCCAACTTGGAAGGCGCTTCCGCTTTGGGCGCGCTGTTCTCAAAGCGCATCAGAAATTCGTTAATGTGGAGAGGATTTGTGCCTATGATCGCCTCGCCCACGGACCTAATGAGGTTCGGGATGCGGAGCGTTCGCGCAGCGTTCTGAAGACGCCAGGGGAAGGCCTCACCAACACCTTGGATTCCCTGGTCGGTGTGGACCCGCGCCATCACGAGGACCTTCTCGCGAGTGGGACCCTTCATGAGCAGTGTTTCGACTTTGCGGATGCGTATTCGCGCGCCGGCCGCGATGGCCCGTAGCGATGTGGCCGAACCGAGCGCAAACATGCCTGCGGCGACGACCATGAATTGTTTTCTCGTAGTCTTCATTGCTGTTGCTTACCGACCTGGAAGAGCGGCGGCTCGGTACCGGTGGATGTTGACCATTTTTGTTTTCCCATGTCTCTCAAGACATAACCTTAGTACGATTAAGCGCACACATGACAAGCGGCCTTTCTCGCAAGCTCGTTTTCCCCTACTCTAAAGCAACATTCGGTTAAGGCTGTGCCAACATAAAGAGGGAGAGCGCCGCCACAATGACGATTGAAATTCACAGACCGGAGCTTGAAGCGCTCACCATGCAACGCATGAAAATGGGCGGATTCAACAACGTCGAGGACGCGCTTCAGCAAGCTTTGGAAACGTCGCCCCTAGTGGTGAGGGATGCAGCCACAGCGCCCAAGCGCACGGGCGCTGATCTTATCGCCGCCATGCAGTCATCCCCTTATCGAGAGATGGAGATTGAGCCTGCACGTTATCGCATACCGGTGCGTGACGTCACGTTCTGATGGCGTGGCTTCTCGATACCAACATCCTGTCTGAAATACGCCGCTTAAAACCGGAGCCTAAAGTTCTGGCATTTGTCGCCGCCCATCCGCTTGACGAGCTTTATATAAGTGCGGTGACATTGACCGAGCTTCGTTTCGGTATTGAGCTTTTGAGCGAAGACAGCAGCCGCCGCGCCGAGTTGAACAACTGGCTCAGGCGCACGATACGGCCCATGTTCGACAAGCGCGTATTGCCGATTACCGCAGACATCATGCTCAGATAGCGGCTTGTGGTGGAGGAAGTCCGAAAAGCTGGCCACACTTATTCACGGCCGGACCTGATTATCGCGGCGACGGCGCTTCACCATGGCTTTACGATGGTTACCCGTGATCGTGGCGATTTCGAGAGAGCCGGTGTTCCTGTCGTCAATCCTTGGGATGCAACCTAGAGAAAACCGAGCGCAGCTGCAAATGGAGAGAATTTTCGGACCTTTGCCACCGACAGAATAGGCTTTACTTTCCGAACTACGATCTCATGAGCACCGTGACACCCGTCGCAGGCAACCGCAAATTTTTCAAGCGGTATGCCGCTGATAATCGGCTGCTTACAAAAATATTCGTTTCCGTTGCGGGGCGGATATAATTCACCGTCATGCAGCTGGACAGCGTCTATTTTTGGGCTACAATGTAGCTCAAAAGGATATACGCCATGGCCCACAGTTCCGTTGTCCGCGCCCGTATCGACGAACGCACCAAAAAGCAGGCCGCGGCCGCCTTGAAGAAAATCGGGCTTACCGTGTCCGATGCTTTCCGCTTGCTCCTGGTGCGCGTGGCGGCAGAAAAGACCCTGCCCTTCGAGCCGTTGAACCCAACGCCGAAACAATCGCCGCCATGAAAGCCGCCCGCCGCGGCGAACTCGTCAAGGCGGGAAAGCCCAAAGACTTGCTTCGCAGCCTCAATGCGGGCGATTAAAATATACCACCCGCTTCGAGCGCCCGTGAAAGACGGCTCACCACGGCAAAAAACTCGACGCTGTGCTTGTGGAAGTCGGGAACTTGCTTGCCAATGACATCGCCCTTCCCCGCAGAAATTTTGACCATCCTATCCGGTGAATGGAGCGATCACCGCGACTCCACATTCGGCCCGATCTTATCCTGATCTATCGCAAGCCCGACACCGCCACGCTCGAATTGGTGCGTTTGGGTTCGCACAGCGAACTTGGTTTCTGAAGCCCTTCCGGCCGTGCGGATCGGAATGCGGTACGCACTGAGGCGCACTCCTTCAACATTCGCGAAAGAAATTCGGTGGTGAAGTCTGTTTGGGTGCCATGATGGAGACGGGAAAGCTAAAGAGCTCGTTACATCGAGTGAAAACGCGGAGATGCCAGTCACTCATGCCGTAGCGCAGCCATCGGATCGATGCGTGACGCCTTTCTCGAAGGCACGTAGCCGGCCAGAAGCGCAGCCGCCGTGAGTGTCATCACCGCCAGCGCGAGGGTGAGGCCATCGTTGGGTTTCATGCCGTAGAGAAACGAGGCAAGGAGGTGCGATGTGGCTAAGGCCGTTGCCATGCCGATAGCCAAGCCCGCTGCTGCCAGTGCCAACACCTCCTTGATGACCATGAGCACGACGCTGCTTCGTTGCGCCCCGAGCGCCATCCTGATACCGATCTCCCCAGTGCGGCGAGCGACGTTGTACGAGACAGTACTGTAGAGTCCAACGCCGGCGATTAACAACGCCAGCACGGCGAAGGCACTGCACAACTGAGCAAAGGTGATCTCCTGATTGATCGTCTGGTCGATGTCGGCAGCCTGCGTTCTTACTTCGGACAGCGGCACACGCGCATCCGCTCGGTGTACGATTTCGCGCACGGAGTTGACATAGCGGAGTGGGTCGCCCAAGGTACGCAACGCGAAGACCATCTGATCGGGTTGTGGGTAGCCTTGGTTGTAGGGCAGATACACCACCGGAGGAATAGCTTTTGTAAGTTGCCCATAACGCGCGTCCTTGGACACGCCGACGATCTGCATATCGCGCGCCACTCGACCTACTTCTCCCGGTTCGCGAAGAAGCAGGCGTTGTCCAAGCGGATTGCGGCTGCCGAAATTGGCCTTGGCAAACACTTGGTTAATAATGGCAACGGCTGGGGACCCGGGCCGATCACTCTCCTGAAAATCACGGCCCGCCAAAATTGGGATTTGCATTGTGGCGAAGAACGCAGGTCCGACGAGCAACAAACGGTTCGCTGGATTGGCTGGCAAGCCGGGAAGGTTGATCGGCAATCCGTGCTCGCCTTGGATAATTGAACCTCTCTCGAGACTGGCGTCCTGAACACCGGGGATCGCATTGAAGCGTTTGCGCAACTCGCTATAAAAGGCCGCAATCTCCGGGTCTTTGTGGCCAGCTTTTCGAGCGTCCACTTCAAACAGCAGCACATTCTCCCGGTTGAAGCCGAGTTCGATTGATTCCAGATTCGAAAGCGTCCGGACAAAAAGGCCTGCCACAACCAACATCAGCAGTGAGATGGAGATCTGCCCCACCATCAGCAAGTGCCGCAGGTTGAACTGCTCGAACAGGTGTCTTGTCCGCGGCCCGCCGGCTTGCAACGTCTTCAGAGCCGGCATAACATCTACGCGCGTCGCCTGCAGGGCCGGAGCAAGGCCGAAGAGCACGCTTGTCAAAAGCGAAAGCGCCGCAGCTGCGAAAACCACGTGCCAGTTCAGCTCAGCATGCAAAGTGAAATTTGTCCTGCCATTGGCCAGTAGCAGCGTGAGAAAACGGACTCCCCATAGTGCGAACAATACGCCTGCCAATCCGCCGAGCGACCCGAGCAGAACGCTTTCGGTGAGCAGTTGTCGTACTATGCGAAAACGGCTGGCCCCTAAACTGAGGCGCAAGGCGATTTCACGCCGGCGGGCGGTGGCACGCGTCAATAATAGATTCGCGATGTTGGCGCAAGCTAGGGCCAGGATCAGGCCCACCAGAGTCAGCAGAACGTAAAGCGGACGCGAGTATTGCCGGCGCAGGGTGTCCAAGCCGCCGGCACCGTCTTCGACCAACAAAGCGGGAAGGTTGGAGCGCTCTCTGTCATTGGCGGCGGTACTCGCTACCCACCGCTGAAAGACGGGCGCCAGGGTGGCTTGCGCTTGCGCCCTGCTCACTCCCGGACGCAGGCGGCCCATGATGTGGATCCAATAGTAGTTCCCGGCGAGATAGTCTTCGGGCCGAAAGCCGAACTGATGCCCCGCTCCCAAAAGCTCATTCGCATGCAGGGGAAGATAGACGTCGGGCGCAGCAACGGGATCGACGCCGAAAAATTCAGGAGGCGTCACGCCGACCACAGTGAAGGGAAGGTTGTCGATCAGAACCGGCTGGCCGACGGCCCTATCGACTCCTCCGAAACGCCGCTGGCTGAATGCGTAGCTGACGACCACGACCGGCAGCGCTCCCGCTCTGTCATCATCGGGAACGATCAGGCGGCCCGCTGCCGGTGAAACGCCGATGCCGCGAAAGTAGTCGCCGGATACGTTCCAGCCGCTAGCAAGGTCCGATTGTCCGTGAATCGTCAAGTTGAGCGTCCTCACTTGCCCCGATTGGAAATGGGCAAACACGGTGGAGAAGACGGAATCGTATTTTTTGACGACCTCGAAGGCGGGATAGGGGAAGATGCCGGCGGTGGTTCCGGTTTTGGGATCGTCATAGGTAGTGCCACTCATGCCTTTCATGACGAAATCGTGGCGAGTGTCCTTGGCGTGCCAGTTCAGGACGACCAGCGATTGCGGATCGGGCACGGGCAGCGAGCGAAAAAGAATTGAGTCCATGAAGCTGAAGATGGCTGTGTTGGCTCCGATTCCGAGGGCCAGGGTGGTGACTGCGAGCAATGTGAACGACCGGTTGGCGGCTGCGGCACGAAAGGCATAACTCAGGTCCTGGCAAAGCTGCTCGAGAACCGTCCATCCCCACATGGCGCGCGTGCGTTCTCGGACGAGCGTAAGATTGCCCAATTCGCGCCGCGCCGCCCACTGTGCTTCGTCTTCAGGCTCTCCCGCGGCGCGACGTTCGTCGGCTTCTTCCTCGAGATGGAATTGGAGTTCGGCGCGCAGTTCGGCTTCCTTGTCAGGCCGCTTCCGCAGCCAATGTAGTTTGCGAAAGAACGAATTCATTTGCCCTCCTGATCCACTGGATTCAAAATGAGTGTCACGGCGCGGGAAAGTGCTTCCCATTTCGAACGCTCGGCGACGAGTTGTTTGCGGCCGGACGCGGTGAGGCGATAAAACCTGGCTCGCTTCCCCTTCGAGGACAGATCCCAAGTGGCGGAGATCCAGCCTTTCGCCTCCAGCCGATGTAGAGCCGGGTACAAAGATCCGGTCTCGACTTGAAGCAGGTCTTCCGAGGTTCGCTGAATATGCTTAGAGATGGCGTGACCGTGGGTGGGTCCGGCCAGTAAGGTGCGGAGGATGAGCAGATCAAGGGTGCCTTGCAGTAGTTCTACACGAGCGGGAAGCTGGGCAGGCATTATGTAGACATTCTACGAGATAATTGTGTAGTCTGTCTACTAAAAAATTGCACACGTAGGGCGTGCGGCGTTTGCTAGCCTTGACATGGTATCCGCCCGGAAGGATTTGTTCGTGCCCACTTCAGTCTTGTTACGCAGCCTGCAGGCCGCAACTCTCATTACATTAGCCGGCGCTGCTCTAGCGCAAGCACCCGCCTCGATCGAAGATCAAATTGAGCGCATTCAGAATGGCCTTCTCCGGCCGGTGGCCATCAAAGGCGAGCCCTTCCCCACGCTGAAGCTGGCTGATGAAATGGCCAAGATGCACGTGCCTGGTGTGAGCGTCGCCGTGATTCATGGCGGCAAGATCGAATGGGCTCGCGGCTTCGGCGTCCGCAGCATAGGAGGCGCCGCGGTCAAACCCGACACACTCTTCCAAGCCGCGTCGATTAGTAAGCCCGTTACAGCACTCGCTGTTCTGCGTTTTGTCGAATCCGGCAGAATCAATCTGGATGCCGACGTCAATCAATACCTAAAGAGCTGGCAGGTGCCAGGGAACAGTTTTACGCAGACGACTAAGGTCACCGTGCGGGAGTTACTCACCCACACCGCGGGCTTGACCGTGCATGGTTTTGCGGGTTATGCTTCCACTACGCCGCTACCCTCGCTGCTGCAGGTCTTGAATGGCGAGAAGCCGGCCAATAGCGATGCCATTCGTGTTGACGTTAAACCTGGAACCGTTTGGCGCTATTCAGGAGGCGGCTATGTTGTGCTGCAACAAATGCTGGAGGATCTATCCGGCGAGCCTTTTCCGAAGCTGATGCATGACACAGTTCTCGTTCCCATTCGCATGGCCCACAGCACTTATGAGCAGCCCTTGCCGAAGAGTCGAATGGCAGAAGTTGCTTTGCCATACCGTGGCGATGGTAAGCCCCTGGAAGGTGGACCACACACCTATCCAGAGATGGCTCCAGCCGGTTTGTGGACCACGCCGTCGGACCTCGCGCGCTATGCCCTCGAGGTACAACGCGCGCTCGCCGGTACCTCAAAGCTGGTGCTTTCAAAAGCTATGGTTCAACAGATGCTCACGCCTGGCTTGAATGATTGGGGCTTGGGCCCGGAACTCGGCGGCAGCAGTGAGCATCGTTACTTCACGCATGGCGGCGGCAATGAAGGCTATCGCTGCCAACTGGTGGCCTACAACCAAGGCGACGGCGTCGTTATCATGACCAACGGAGACGGGGGCGGCGCGGTGGCCGGGGAGATGTTGCGCAGCGTCGCGCATGAGTATGGCTGGCCAGATTTCCAACCTAAGTTGCATTCCATCAGCAAGGTGGATCCGAAGATCTTCGATTCCTTCGCCGGCCAGTACCAAAGTGAGTTTGGCCTGTTCACGGTTACGCGTGAGGGTGATGAACTCTTCGTCCAGTTGGCCGGGCGACCCAAAATTCGCTTGTACCCGGAGAGCGACCGCGAGTATTTCCTGACCGCGGCAGACGCGACGGTGACCTTCGAGGTCGACTCACAAGGCAAAACTGACCAGCTGACTTACCATGAGCCCGGGAATAATCTGCCAGCTAAGCGTGTGGCCATAAAGTAAGACGTTAACCCGCTTCCGGTGGGCGCAGCAGTTTGAGCGGGATGTTGAGTGCGGCGCCGTTGCGGTAGACGGTAAGGCTGATGGTATCTCCAACGCGTTTTTGCGAAATCGCGCGGACCAAAGCATCCTCGCGGTCTATCGCCTTGCCGTCGATCGCCACAATCAAATCTCCACCAACACCGAGTTCCATGTTGCCGATGACCACCATTTGATTGGCGGGGCGTATTCCGGCGGCTTCTTCAGAAGTGCCGCGGAATAACGTTTGCACGAGCAGGCCACCACGGCGCGGCAGATTGAGAGCCTCGGCAAGATCGCCCGCCACATACTCGGTCGTGATGCCAACCTTCGGGCGTTCCGTTACGCGTCCAGCTCTGTAATCGTCGAGCAGGGCTTTGGCGCGGTTGATGGGAAGGGCGAAGCCGATGCCTATGTTGGTGCGGCCCAGAATAGCGGTGTTGATGCCGATAACATTGCCGTTCGAATCGAGCAAGGGTCCGCCGCTGTTGCCGCCGTTGATGGCTGCGTCGGTTTGAATCATGCCTTCCAGACGCTGCTCGTTTTCGCCATCAATGGCGCGGCCAATAGAACTGATAACACCCACTGTGAGCGTGCCTTCCAAACCGAAGGGATTCCCGATGGCGAGAACTTTCTGGCCAACCTGAATACGGTCGGAATCGCCGAGCCTGAGCGACGGGCCCTTCTTTTTGAGCCTGATTTTGATGATAGCGAGGTCGTCGGAGCGATCGGTATCAAGCAAGGTGGCGTAGTACTGGCTTTGATCGGATAGCGTGACTTGAATCTTGCTACTGCCGGAAATAACATGGGCGTTCGTCAGTATAAAGCCTTCATCGTTGATCAGGAAGCCGGAACCGAGACTTTGCGAGGCCACGGGCTGGTAGAAAAAATCTCGCTTGACGGTGGTGCTGGTGATGTAGACCGTAGCAGGCTGGGCGGCGCGGTAAATATCAATGTTGTTTTGTTCTTCGGGAGTGAGGCCGGCGCTGCGAACCGAGGTCGGCTCACTCCATTGCAAGGCGCGCCGGAACACAGGCGCGGACAGTTCGCGCAGGCTCCAGTGTGCGCGAGCCGTGAGCCAAAAGAGCGCAACGTTAAACAGAAAGCTCCAGACGAGCACGCGATGCCTCAAGGGGAAACGGCCTCCGCGAGTTGTTTTAACGCGATGAATACTTGCTGCACCTGTTTCACTGTATCTTCTTTACTGCCGCTGGTATCGATGACGAAATCGGCATAACGCGCCTTCTCTTCTAACGATAACTGCTTACTCAGGCGGGCGAGAACGGCCTCCCGAGTTATATCGTCGCGCTTCATGCCACGAGCGATTTGGGTTTCCTGGTCGCAAGCGGTGACCACCAGCTTGTCGCAATGAGCATAACGGCCTGTTTCTATCAGAATAGCGGCTTCGAGAATGGCAATGCCGCGGGGGTCGCCCTTTTCGAAATCGGCCAGCATCCGCTCCTCCAGCTGGAAGACCGCCGGGTGCACGATGCCATTCAGTTTGGCGAGCAATTCCGGCGAACTAAACACGATAGACCCGAGCTTCTTGCGATCGATAGTGGAATCGGGCTGCAAAATATCGCGCCCGAAGAGTTCCACGGTGGGCGCATAGGCTGCACCAGCAGGCTGCAGCACGATGTGGCCGAGTTGGTCGGCAAAGATGAGATGGCAGCCGAGGCGTTCGAACTCGTGCGCAACGAACGTTTTTCCGGTGGCGTAGCCGCCGGTGAGACCGACTTTCAGCATGGGTTCAGTGCATTTCGGCAAGGTCAACCGTGTTGACCATGAGCATGGCGATGGTGAGGGGACCAACGCCGCCCGGCACAGGTGTATAAGCCGAACTGAGTTCCTGCATGGCGAGCGGATCGACATCGCCTACTAGAACCGAACCATTCTTTTCAAAAGCAGCCAAGCGCGCCGCATCGTGAGCAAAGAGGGATTGCACGCGCACGCGATCCGTGAGACGGTTCATGCCGACATCTATAACGACAGCGCCAGGCTTGATGTAATCGCGGGTAATCAGAGCGGGCTTACCCATGGCGGCAACCAAAATATCGGCGCGGCGGCATTCTTCCGCCAAGTTGCGTGTTTGCGAATGGCAAATGGTGACGGTTGCATTTTCGTGGAGCAGCATGAGCGCCATGGGTTTGCCTACGATATCGCTACGGCCCACCACCACCGCATGTTTGCCGGCGACGGGAATCTTCGAGCGCTGCAGTAGTTGCATGATGCCGGCCGGAGTGCAAGCACGCGGCGCGGAACGATTCACTACCAGTGATCCGAGACTGTGGATGCCGAAGCCGTCAACATCGCGAAACGGATCGACAATGTAGGGGATGACTTCCTCGGCGCGGAGCTGCTTGGGAAGCGGCATCTGCACAAGAATGGCGTCGATGGTTTTGTCTCGGAGGATAGATTCGACCGCGTGGAAAAGGTCGTCGGTGGAAATAGTGCCGGGAGGTTTGAGTTCCACGCTGCGTATGCCCAAATCCTGCGTTGCCTTGATTTTGTTGCGGACGTAAATCTGGGAAGCCGGATCGTCACCGATCAGGATCACGGCAAGGGAAGGCGGACGGCCGCGTCTTTTGGTGATTTCCTTTACGCGCGGTTTCAGCTCCGCGAGAATCTCTTGGCTAATTTTCTTTCCGTCAAGAATTACTCCGGCCATGCACTCGTGAGGATAACAGAGGGGCGGAAGCCGAATGAGCGAAGGCGTATAACTGGATACCCTCGGCGTAATGGCGGAAAACGGATTCGAACACGGTATCCCAGGATTGCCGCAACGCGTATTCGCGAGACGCTTTGCTCATCTTGAGGCAGAGGGTCGGGTCACTCAGAATTTGGCCGGCAAAAGCAATGAACTCGGCTTCGTTGGAAGCGACGTAACCGGCTACGCCCGATTCAATCAGGAATTTGGGGCCCCCGTAATTCGTGACTATGACAGGGACGGCGGAAGCGAGCGCTTCCAGCACCGCGTTGCCGAACGTGTCTGTATAGGACGGGAAGACGAAGAGATCCATGTTGGCATAAGCTTCAGCCAAAGTCTCGCCGCGCAAAACGCCGGTGAACGTAGCGTTCGGAACGTGAGCGCGGAGCCAGGACTGCTCGCTGCCTTCCCCGACGATCATAAATTCAAAATCGGTATAGCCGTTCGCTTGCAACGCATTGCCCAGAGTGGCCAGAAATCGAACGTTCTTTTCGGGCGTAAGACGGCCCACGTAACCGATACGAAACGAATTTGTAATACGATTGCGGCGAACTGGATGGAAGAGCTGGGTATCGACGCCACGGCGCATCAAGTACGACGGTCTCCCCGTAAGGGAATGTGTCAAATCGATCAATTCCTGGTTGGGCGCCAGGGTGAGCACCGCACGGCGATAGAAACAGCGAAGGATTTGGATGGAGAGGTATTCGGCGATATCACCGGCCCGTTTGCTGGTTGTCGCGCCGGTAAAGCGAAGAAAGCGCTGCAAACGCGTGCCCGCATATTCATGCAAGCTAGTGTGCCAAGAGATAAGAAGCGGCAGCTTCAGCAACCATGAAACATACGCGCCGATGGTGCCCATGTCGCCCGGACCCGTAACATGGATCAGCTCCGCACCGAACGCGCGCGCTTCTTTTGCAACCCGGTGGGCGTAGCGCCACAGGAACACGTCGTAGTCAAGATTAGAATCGAGGCCGATGCGCGCCGGGCCGCGCTCCAATTGCAGAATATCTACGACACCATCGTTGGTCTTCGCTGTTTTCGGACCGCAATGAACGCTAAGAAAAGGAATCTGGCGGCGGCGCGCAAAAGCCTCTAAATGACGCGCTGTATGAGCCACGCCGTTCACTTCGAGAAAAGTGTCGGGCAAAAAGGCAACCCGCGGATAGGCGTTCAAATAGCGGCCTCCTGATCGGACCAGGCGGCCGAACGGTCATTCAAGGCCATTCGCAAGGCGGAACGGAAGGGCGTCCATTCAATGAGACGCATAGCGGCTACGAACTGTTTGACGACGCCGGGACCACCGTCCGGCCACAGATCTGCCATGGACACAGTCACTTTCGTTTCAGGGTCGCGGTAGTACACACGATCAGCCCACGTCCGGCGTCCAGCGAAGTTTTCCGGATATTCGCGAACGACATCCACCATCGTCTGCAGAACGCGCATCTTTAAAGGCTCGTGATACTGCGGCATGAAAACGACATGACTGACGCGCTCGCGGCGAATTTCCTGTACGAACTCGACGAATGTTGCAGCGCGCGACAGGTTCAAGATGGCGTTGGGTTCGCGGCCATGGCGATCGCCGCCGGAAACCACCGGAAGCTTCAGCTCCCTGCCCAACGCAATCACTTGCTTGTTTTCGCTCCACGAACGAAGCCCATTGACTTCAAGGGCATGAAAGCAATCACCGAACGCGCCAAATAGAGCTTTGAGGGCCGCGGTGTGACGCTCCGAGCCAACGCCTTTTTCATCCCAGAGCGGGTGGTTCAGAACCAGTAAGACATCCGGCAGCGAATGGAGCATCTCTAACAACAAGCCGAGTTTGCTCGGTTCAGGATTGGCGGTAAACGCCTCAAACTGTGTCATCAGATGTTCCGAATCCGCAGCCGGCATGTTGTGCACACCCAGGTGGAAGAAGGTCTCTGCAAATGGGATAGTCCACTCGGTAGATATTGGGATGTTCTTGAAGCGGTCCAGGACGTGAAGTTGTTTGCCGGCACGGATGTCATCGTGGTCGGTTAAGGAGATAAGAGCCGGTAGTTTGAATTTTCGTTGAATCTGCTTCTCTTCCAGACGGTAGGCTTGACGCGGTGTAAGCGGCGGAGTCCAAAAGGCATCGCCAAAGCTGAAGTGCTTGTGTTTTTGGCGGTGATATTCCGCTTCCTGGCGGTAGATGGCTTTGCCTAAGTACGGCAGTTTGGCGGTATAGCGGGGCACCATGTCCAGACTTTCCTCGGAATACATGGTGTGGCTGTGGAGAGAGACCCCGGAGCGAAAACCAGCGGGGATGGTGGGGGACTGCCAAAACAGCTGGAAGGAGTTTTTGCTAGTAACAGTCATATTATTTCGCCTTTGCTTCCAATGTCGCTGAAATGTGTTGCTTTGCGATTTGTCTCGTGTGAATAAGTAGTGAAAAACAAAGTAAGAGCAAAATGTTTGGAACGGAAGAACAATGAAGAGAGGCTCTTGCGGGCAAAGCGCTGCGCGCCAAACTAATGGCCTATTTCCGTTAGAGCGAATGACTGCTAGAGTAATCAGTAAATTGCGAGAACCACGCAAGACAACATGACGAAACGAGCAGCAGCGGAAGTATCGAGTTCCGATGTGGTGGCGATCGAGGCCGACGTGCGGCAGATCGAACCCGGCGACCGTACTATCGCCAAGATGGCCGCTACGATTGCGGAACTGCGCGCTTCGGTCAGGGCGTACGAAGGGGTCTTCTATGGAAACCCCAACCCTGCGGTGATTTTCGCGCCAGGCGATTTTCGCATTTTGGAGGTCAATAAGAATGCGGTAGAGCTTTACGGCTATACACGCAAGCAGATGTGTGAGATGAGCCTGCTGGATTTGTTTTCCGGCGAAGCAGGCGACCGGCGGCGCGGCATGCTGGAAGCCGAACTGCGCAAGCCGCACAACAGTTTGGGGCCCTTTATTCACCGGGGCGCCGCAGGACGCGAACTGGTGGTAAGCATGGTGTTTTCGAGCTTCGCGATCAAAGGCCGCGACGCCTGCATCATGCAAATTCAGGACGAGACCACCCGGCGAACGGCGGAAGACGCTGTCAGGGCCAGCGAAGAACGCTATCGCGAACTGTTTGAAAACGCCAACGACGTCATTTTCCTGCACGATTTGAAGGGCCGGCTGCTGGCCATCAACCGCGCGGCGGAAAGCCTAACAGGTTACGCGCGCACGGAGGTTTTGGGAAAGAGCATTGAGGAGCTGATTGCGCCGGAATCGCGCCATCTCAATCAGGACAGCATTCGCTCGCACTTGGGTGGAAGCGCCACTCAGCATTTTGAACTGCGCATGCTTCCGAAATCGGGCGCCGTGCGCTTCCTCGAGATCAGCACGCGCGTGATATACCGCAAAGGTCTTGCGGTGGCAATCCAAGGGATTGGCCGCGACGTCACCGAGCGTAAGCAGGCCGAGCAAAGGCTGCGCGACTCAGCGCGCGAGATGCAAGTTAAGAACGAGGAATTGAGTAACGCTCTGAATCTGGCGCGCGAAGCAACGCAACTTAAAGAGCGGTTTCTGGCGAACACCTCGCACGAGTTGCGCACGCCCCTGAACGGCATCATGGGGATGATCAACCTGATGAAGTCGACAGACCTTTCGCCGGACCAGCGTGAATACGCCGATGCGGTTAGCCAGTGCGCCAACGATTTACTGACGATCATCAACGATCTCCTGGACATGTCGCAGATCGGCGCTGGACGGCTGGCCGTGGATTACCGTCCCTTCGATCCGGCTGAGAGCTTACGTTCCGTTGTGAAGATGCTGGGCCTGCGCGCCACCACGAAGGGCCTGACGCTGACTTACGAAATTGATCCGCGCGTTCCGCTGGTGATGGAAGGCGATAGCGTGCGATTGCGCCAGATTCTAACGAATCTGATTGCGAACGCCGTAAAATTCACGACCGCCGGCGGCGTACACGTTGTGCTAACGACGAGTTCCGATGGATCAAGAATACGCTGCGAGGTTGTCGATACCGGCATTGGAGTCGAGGAAGCGCTACGCGCGCGCATCTTCGAGGCGTTCTTCCAGGCGGACGGAACCAACCGCCGGCGTTTTGGTGGAACCGGTTTGGGATTGACTATTAGCCGGCAGTTGGTGGAACTGATGGGTGGCCAAATTGGCATGTTCAACAACACGGGCGGGCGCGGGGCAACTTTTTGGTTTGCGCTGCCGTTGGGGCCGGATGCTCCGATAACTCGCTAGCGCGATGAGCCCGAACGTGGCGTTCTGCCTAGTCATGTTGGGCGTGCTGGGCATCTACAGCGAATTCATTTGGCCTGGCCGAGTTTTGCCCGGAATCGGCGGCGCCGCAGCCGCGGTAACAGGCGCGCATTTCCTGTGGCGCGCAACTCCAACGGCACTCGGTTTGGAACTGCTCGCAGCGGCGGGCACAATTTTTGTCCTGGACGCTTTGGCGGACACGTGCTTCGCTGCGGGAGTAGTGGCAACGACCGCGCTGGCATTTGGTTTCGTCAAGCTGATTGTAGGTGGGCACGGAATCCGACCCGTTTTAGCAGTCCCCTGGTGTCTTATGTTTGGCGCGGCAACGACCTGGTTGAATTGGGCAGGCCGCCGTGCGCGCCGCAACAAGCAATTTTAGGGAGGTGCGGTCGGCTAGTTGCGCTCGATA
This sequence comes from Bryobacterales bacterium, assembly GCA_003167495.1. Lineage (GTDB taxonomy): Bacteria > Acidobacteriota > Terriglobia > Bryobacterales > Bryobacteraceae > Bog-105. Next base: position 16,291 of record PMSX01000285.1, read on the forward strand.
ACGATCTGATGGTTTAGAAGCGGATTCCGCCGCCGCAAACCAGCACCTCGCCCGTAACGTAGTCTGACAGCGGAGAGCAGAAAAACAGCACTGTATTCGCGGCGTCTTGCGGCGTGCCCGTTCTGCCGAGCGGAATTGAGCGCTCGGCCTGCTCTCTCACTTGCGACTGCATGCCTACCCGCACCTGCCGATCGCCGATAGCTATATTGGTCTCCGCGTTCTCCATGGGACGGGTGAGCCGTGTATCGATGAGGCCGAAGCCGACCGCGTTCACCGCGACGTTGTAGCGGCCCCATTCTTTGGCGAGGGTTTTGGTCAAGCCCACAATGGCCGCCTTGCCCGAGGAATAACCAGCCTGACCGGCATTGCCCCCTAAGCCCGAAATGGAGGTGATGTTTACAACTTTGCGGATGACTATCTTGCCGGCCTCGATTTCCTTTTTGGCTGTTTCGCGCAACCAGGGAGCGGCGGCGCGCAAGATACGAAACGGCGCGACGACATGAATGTCGAGCATGGCTTGGAACTGCTCGTCGGTGGTTTTTTGAATGACGCTGTCCCAGGTATAACCTGCGTTGTTGACGATGATGTCGAGCGAACCGAAATCCTTGAGAGCCTTGGCGATGACGGATTCGGGGAAGTTCGGGGCGGTCAAGTCGCCGGTGATCGTCGACAATTTGGCTGGGCTTTTCTCAGCGGCCACCGCGGCCTCGATGGTAGCCTTCGCTTCGCCTAGAGCGGCTTCGTCGATATCGGTCAAGAGCACCGAGGCCCCGGCTTTGGCTAGCGTTTCGGCGATGGCATGACCGATGCCGCGCCCTGATCCTGTGACAATGGCTGATTTGTTGGCTAATGAGATTTGCATGTTCAGAGCGTGTGCCGACGCACAAGGCCGAGCATAACATCGAAGAATTAGAGGGTCTGCGCGGGCCGGCTCAAAACAGGAGCATCTGCGCGGCAGGAGGGTCACTCGGTGGCGGCGGAACCTCAACGTCGCGCGACAACAGGCCGACTTGTTGACGGATGTCCTGCACCATCTTGCGCATTTTTTCGGGATAGACGCCACTGAGATAGGCGCCGTCGCGAAAACTGCGTTGATAGCGGGCGAGGTGTTCTGGAAAGCGCTCGGCCAGGAACGGGAAGAAAACTCGCTGTGCCGCGGGTTGCAGAAACAGCACATAGGCGCCGAATTGTTTCGCACCGGCATTTTTCGCGGCTTGGGCGACAGCCAGCAGGTTTTGTTCAGAATCGGTGATCAAGGGCAGAATTGGACTCGCCATGACACCGACAGAAACGCCGCTTGCCGCGAGCTTAGCGACAGCTTTCAGGCGCATTTCAGGGCTAGGCGCAAAAGGCTCGGTAAGGCGGGCGAGACTTCGGTTAGTTGTCGTAACGGTGATAGTGACGTGGACGTGGTTGTGTTTGGCCAGCGCCAGGAAAAGCGCTGCGTCACGGCTGACCAGGCTCGATTTCGTGGTGAGGCAGATGGAAACGCCCCGGACGCTGGCAAGGCCTTCCAAAACGTTCTGCGTGCTCAGAAAACGGCGCTCGGCGGGCTGATAGGGATCGGTAGCCGTTCCAATGGCGATGATCTGGCCCGCCTTGACGGACTTCAATTCCTCTTGAAAATCGACGGCGTTCCAATCCTTGGCGTAAATTTCGGTCTCGAACGCCGCAGGGTCATGGCGTTCGAGAAAATCGTGAGTGTAGCGCGCGTAGCAGTATTTGCAAGCAAACTCGCAGCCGCGGTAGGGGTTGATCGTCCAATCAAAAGGCACACGCTCCGATTGGCAACGATTGAGCCACTTACGCGTCGCAAGATTTCGATATTCGACGCGACGCTTCTCGACCAACACGCTGCTCTCGGCAGCCATGCGGGCAATTCCGACCAGGCGAACGAGATCGCCGGGACGGCCTGAAGCGGGGGAAATGGCAAGCTGTGGCACGTGAAACCCTCCACTGCCAGTTTCGCCTTTTATTCCCCATCTGTCAAGAGGCCGGTGGACCTCTAAAACTACGAGGCGAGCAGGCTGATAACGCCTTTTTGGCGGAGACCGTTGAGAGCCAAGCCATGTCTGCCTCTCACACCTGTCTTCTCGAAGATGTGTTTTAGGTGAATTTTGACGGTTCCGGGGCGAATACCCAATTCCTGGGCGATTTCCCGGTTCTTGAAGCCTTGTTCCACCAGCTCCATCACCTGATGTTCGCGGGGTGTCAGGTCTGTACGGACCTGCGCATCCATGTTCGATGCTTCGCGGAAAACGGAATCTTGCATCCAACTGCGGCCTTGTGAAACGGCTCGCAAACAAGCCAAAACCGTGGCGATATCCGCCGATTTCCGAATGATACCTTTGGCGCCGGATTGCAAAAACCGCAGCGCTTCAGCTTCTGTCACGGACATCCCCCAAACCACCACAGCGGGTACGGTGGAGCGGTTCTGCCCATGTTCTGCCGGCAATTGGCCTAGAGCGTCCAACACTGTCTTGGCGCCCAAGCCTTTGTCAATCACCAGCACGTCTGTTTGATCCGCGCCCGAACTGAGCATCCACTCAGCGGGCGATGCGTGTGCGGAACCAAACGCTAGATCGTCCGTAGATTCCAGCAAATGCTGCAAGCCGTGAACGGTGAGCGGTTGGGTTTCGCAAATAGAAACGATCTTCTTATTCTTACTTAGATCCAGATTCATAGCTCTGCCTACGCTCTCCTTATCGGCAGGATTCTCTCTTCACTTGAGTGCTAGGCGGAAAGGAATACTCTCTTTTCCCCAATAATTCAGCGTGATAGGGGGATTTGTCGTCCCGAAAAAGCACAGAAACGGCCATTCTGGGCCTGAAATCGCTAGCATGGGGTGACGTGCTATGAGACTTTTCTGTATCTGGATAATCGCGCTCCCCTATATGGCCAATGCCGCGCTCGCTTCGGTTGGGCGTCCGGCAGACAGTGTTTGGGCCGATTACGTCAAAGCCGTAGGCGGACAGGAGGTGGTAGACCGTTTCACTACCCGGGAAACCGTGACGACCGGGCACCACGGCCCCAATTTGACGTTCTACTGGCAGAAGCCGAACATGGTGTTGGCTGTGGGCAAGAAAGAACGAACCGGGTATGATGGCGCGCACTGTTGGACACTGTCACTGAAGGGCAGAGTGAAGAAGCTGGCGCGTGGCGCGGAGGTGCCGCTCGAAATGGAGGCCAATCCTTTGCGCTGGGTTCACATCAAAGACTTCTACTCGGAGCTGGACGCGGCACCGGCAGAAGAGATCGACGGGGAAAAGATGGACGTGGTTGTGGCGCCTAACAATCTGGCCGCGACGAAATTGTATTTTGATGCTGGAACCCACCTGCTGCGCCGCGTGGAAGAGAAGGGTGAGACATCCGCCTACTTTACGAGCACGGTGGATTACCTCGATTACCAGGAGGTGGATGGCGTTCGCATGCCGTTCCATATCCTACACGCGACTACGGAACCGGGCAGCCGCACCGAAGATCTGCGCGTTAAGAAGATTACGCACAATGTGACACTGCTGCCTGAGATATTCAGCAAGCCGATGCCTGGGCAGGTGGTGTTGGGCGGGAAGCGGTAGCGTTAGGGTGGAATCCACTGTCGAATATGGCTCACCTTGGTTCACTCATCGTTTCCACTGCTCGGCGCTCGTCTGGGAATCATAACCCAGAGCCACCCCGGCTATACGCCGTGTCTACTCCGCGGCTTCCGACCACACCGCAAGTTCGTTGCCGTTAGGGTCTGTGAAGTGAAACCTGCGGCCGCCAGGAAAGGAAAACGTATCTTTGAGAATTGTTCCGCCAGCCGCCTTGATCTTTTGCTGCACGGCTGCCAAATCGCCGCCATAGATCACTAACAACAGACCTTGCGCGGGCGCAGACCTTTCTGTGGTGAAGCCTCCTGCCAGACGGCCGTCATGAAAGCTTGTGTAGTCGGGTCCGTAGTCTTCAAACTTCCACCCGAAGGCGGCGGCATAGAATTGCTTCGTAGCCGCCATGCGATTTGCGGGAAGTTCAATGTAGTCGATTTGATTTTCTGGTTTCGCTTGGCTCATCGTTTTTCGATTCTAAGCCGCTTTGAGTGCGCAAGGATTGTAAAAAACGGCCAGGCGTAGAACCCGCGAATTCCTGAAAATCATGGATAAAGTGGGCCTGATCGTAGTAGTTGCAAGCAGCAGCCAATTGTGCCCAGCTTGGCTGAGCGGGATTCAAGGCTACGGCGCGAATCCGTTCAACAGTTGCCCGAAATCTAAGAATGCGCCGCAAATACTTAGGCGAAACACCGGTTCGCGCCAAGCATTCGCGGCGGAAATGCCGCGCGCTGAGTCCACTTTCGGAAATCAGGCGATCCAAAGGAAGCGCGCTATCGGACAGATGCCACAAGACTCGGCGCACCGAATCCGGCGGTTCGAGCGGTCGCAGCGATTCTTCCATAATCCCGGCCATGTGTTGAGGGCCGGCCGCTTCCGCGAGCCTTTCAGAGAGCAGCCGCGCCGCCGATCCCCAGAAGTTCTCGAGTGGCTCGGTTCTGTCGCTTAAAACCGCTGCTTGGCGAAAAAACGCCTCCGCCATACCAGGGCGAAAACGCACTCCAAACATTGATAGGCCGGCGGTCAGGTCTACGCGCAATGGAGTGGTCATGAGGCCGATGACGGTGAGGCTGACCGGTTCACGATTCTGGGTGGAAAAGAGAATATCGACGCAGCCGTCCGGCAAGATACAGTGGCTCGGCGTACCTTGCCCCTCTTCACGCGACCAATAACATTCCACGTATCGGGCAAGGCGCGGGCTGGGGCGGAGTTCGTGGTAGGCGGGAGGCACTTAGAGTGATCTTAGCGCCCGAATACACGATCGCTGCAAAAGCCGCATTATTCGGAGTCGGGTATGTCGACTTCGCGGTAACTATCAGGTTTCGCAGCATTGACAGCATCTACGACGCGCTGAACGTGCGCGCGAAGCTGCGGCCATCGTTGCTTGCCGATTACTATGATCGCAATCTTACGGTGAGACAAATTTTGTTGATAGCGAATGTTTTTATCGGTGGTCAGCAGCAGGTCGAATCCAGCCTATTCCGCTGCGTTCCGCGAATCGCCATTCTGGAGCGTATCCCATGCTTGTTGGGCTGCCGTGCGGACCGCGTGGCCTATGAGGTACGTACGGATTGGCACAGGCGTTGCCTGATCGAAAATAATAAGCATTTAAGGCGCGTGGGCGGGTTCTCTGTCAAGGCTACGGGCGGCGAATTCTATAATCGCTTTCACCTGCTCACGGTCGAGGCCGTCGAACCATTCCATAATGTCGTCAACATTGGCGCCAGCCTCCAGATTTTCAAAGACGGCGGAAACCGGCATGCGCGTGCCTTTCAGGGCCCAGGCGCCGCTTACCTTGCCCGGGACGCTTTCGACGGCGGGACATTGAGACCAGTCAAGGGATGGCATTCGTCTAACCTCCTTTATCATCGTAGCTTTTTCGTCAAGCAAATGTCTTGGTGCTGCTAAAGCACTACAAGTCCCGTTCTTAGCGGACGATCACTCGCGCACAGCGCTTGGCGTACTAACCATCGCCGTCCGGTAACGCGGCCTGCTCGTTGCCGTTCGGGCTGGACCCACGCAGTTGCTCCCGGCCATTCATCATTGCCCAAACCAGAAAACTAACAACCGCGAGAACTTCGGCAACTCGATCCCGCAGTGTGATGGTAAAGACAATCATCGTCAGGAAGAGACCCCACTTGATGATTTCGAGTCGGACGGCTTGAGCCAGTCGCGTTTCAGTCCGGAGGACGCAGTGGGCCGATGCGGCCGGACAATTTCACTTGCGTTATTTCGGCGTCACGCTGGTTGAGGTGGAAGATACGAACAGCTTCACCGACGCCAGAATAAAGAATCCCGGCCAGGGTGCAAGAGTCCCAATCCGACTGAGTAGAGTAGATCTCCGAGACGACGCATCGAGGTTAGAGAACGGAGCGAAACGTTGGCGCGTGCCCAAGTGCAAACCACCGCGGAGATCCCAATAAGCAATGTCGCAGCGGCAAATAGAGCACGCTCCCACTCGCGGGTCTGGGCTCCGCTTCCTTTGACGAGACGCCACACTACGTCATCGCGATCAAATAGGTAGGTCAAGAAGGCTACTGCTACTAAACCTTGATGTAACAGGAGTTGGTGTGGAGTTGCCCCCAAAAATGA
>PMSX01000054.1:0-215 GCA_003167495.1 Bryobacterales bacterium
TGAAAATTCGAACCCAAATTCGGCGGGATCGAAGGCGAGGTTTTGCTGTTTGGCGTTGTTAGCGATTTCGAGGGCGCGTTGCATGTCGGCCTGGCGCCTTAGGACGGCGGCTCTCTCCTTTTCGATCCGGGCTTGCTGCATGGCTTGGAGTTTTTCGGAATCGAATTGGTGCTGATTGCGCAGGCGGCGTTCTTGCAAGGCGAGATTGCTGAAAT
>PMSX01000054.1:299-14423 GCA_003167495.1 Bryobacterales bacterium
GAGCGTCGTCGGAGTTGAGGAGAACGGTGCGACCGGTGAGGCCGGTTTTAATGGCGTTGAGAGATGCTTTCGCCTTTCCTGCGGCCGAGGTAGGTCCTGTAGAGTGCTGGGCGTTAGCGCGATTGGCATCCTGTTGGGCTTGGGAAGTTTCCATGAGTGGCTCCTTGTAAATGAAAACGGCCCATGCAGAGATGACACTCTGATGGACCTGCTTGAAATTAGCAAATCGAGGGGCGGAAACGAACTATGGAAAAAGTTTTGGGGCGGAAAAAGGCGTGTAAGTGGTTGGGAGGATTGGGGTAAAAAATAGTGGGATTTTTCTGCGAGTGCTGTGACTGAAAGCGCGAGGAGGGCGGGGCGATGGCGCTGCCCTCCTTGTGAGTGTGGAAGGTCAGGGCTTCAGGGTATAAGTTATTTGGTCCAGTGGGGCGCTTTTGTCAGTGCCATAGTAGGTGAAACTGACAATTGTGAGTGTGTTTTTCACTTGGCTGACACCGATGAGAGTATCTGTGTACCAATCCAATGAAGGATAGCAGGCCCCCGGGCTGGCAACACCGAAAGACATAGTTGTTGCCGTAGTGTTAATGCCCGCTGCCTTGACTCTGGCGGCGAGTGGGCTGTCAGCAAGGTTGCCAACATACCAAGTGGCGGTTCCCGGATAGGTGTTACAACTCGCGCCACTTGCGGCGGCTAAGCTCCATTCCGTAATGCCGCCGGTAGCGACGCCCGGACCGCTCACGTTAATGATATTCTCGCCGCTATTGATTGTACTTGGACCGACATACTCACCGGCTTGAAAAGAAGAAATAACGGGCGTCGGGGCTGGGGCCGTTACCAGCGAAGCCACGGTCAACGCGCCGCTTGCGGACACGTCGAACTGGATTGTGATGTTTTGGTAGATGATTGCCCCGGTGGACGTGACCACGGGGACGAGCACGCCGGTAATCGTGGTGCCGCTTCCGGTCAATGTTGCAAATTGAAAAAGCGCGCTGGGCGTGGTTGTCGCCGGTGATGCTATTTGCCCAAGGGAAGACTCCTTGGTTTGTGCGTTGGCTGTGTAAGCTATCGCACAGAAGATAATGGCTCCGCTGAGCCTAGTTAGGTTTGGCGAGAGACGCCGCGTGAAATTAAACATTGAAAACCCTCCTTTTTTGATACGATTCGAGATTAGTTGAATATGCCCGGCTGGGTTTAAAACTTCTTCGCCGCCGGCTTTCACTTACTATTTGCGTAAAACGGAGGGAAAACCCTTCAATCGGAGTAAAAAAGTGGACGCAGCATCGGAACAGAGGTTAGACGAGTTATTCGGCGAACTTTACGAGAAGATCAAGCGACTGGCAGCGCGGGTGCAGTGGGAGGGTAAGAATCCAACGCTCAACCCCACTGCGTTAGCGCACGACGCTTACCTGAAATTGCGGGAAAATCCGCCGGACCTTTCGTCGAGAAATTACGACGAAGTCATCCGCATCTTCTCTCACGCGATGCGGCAGATTTTGGTGGATGCGGCGCGGCGGAAAGGTGCGTTGAAACGCGCTGCGGTAACGCCGACTGAGGACGCCAAGCTACCTATTGAAGATGCGGTGACGCTGAACATGGCGCTTGAGGAGTTGGAGAAGGAGAATCCGCGGCAATTACGCATTATTGAATGCAGGTACTTGCTTGGCATGACGGTGGATGAAACCGCCGCCGCGCTGGGCCAATCGAAAACGACGGTGGAACGCGACTGGCGTGAAGCGAAAGACTGGCTGAGCCGGAAAATTCATCCAGCAGAGGAGTAAGACGATATGGAAAGTGGAGCGGAGAGGAGCTTGAGCCCCTCGATTCTGGAGTACGATGTGTTCGAGCTGGCCGACCGGATCTTCGACTCGTATCCTGAGCCGGAGGGGCTGGCGGATTTCGGGCCGTATGAAGTTCGCGAGCGGATTGACAACGGCGGCATGGGAGAAGTGTGGCGGGCGTATGACTACATCGCTTGCCGCGAAGTGGCGATTAAGATTCCGCGCTATCTGGCAGATCCGAGTCTGCGGCGGCGCTTCGCAGCGGAAGTCAGCAACCAGGCAAGGCTGGAACATCCTTTCATTGCGCGCCTTTACGATCATGGCGTTTGCCCGGACGGGACGCCTTATTTCGCAATGGAGTTTGTGGATGGCAAGCCGCTGGATGAGTATTGCCGGGATAAGAGGCTTCCCCTTAAAGAACGCGTGAAGCTGTTGCGCGCCGTTTGCGAAGCGGTGCAATATGCGCACGGATTGCTGGTGGTTCATCGCGATTTGAAGCCTTCGAACATTTTGGTGAAAGAGGATGGGACACCGAAGCTGCTGGATTTTGGGATTGCTGCCAGGCTGGAGCGGGTTGGTGAGCCGGCGCGGCAAACCCAGACGGAACTGAGATTCACGCGCGCCTTTGCCGCACCGGAGCAATTCCGGCGGGAACCTGTTGGCGTGTATACGGATGTCTACGCGTTGGGTGTAATTCTGTATCAAATGCTTACGGACCGGCTGCCTTATGAATTGGAAGATTGTACGCCCGGGCAGGCGGAATTGTTGGTTACAAGTGAGAAGGAGCCGGAAAGGCCTTCGGCGGTCGCCAAGCGAGTGAGTGAAGAGCAACGAACGAGCAAAGCGGATTGGAACGATTTGGATGTGCTTTGTCTGAAGGCGATGAAGAAGGAGGTCAAAGAGCGGTATGGCACGGTATTTGAACTGCAACAGGACATCGATCACTATTTGAACGGCGAGCCTTTAGAGGTGCGGCGGGAAGGGTTGCGTTACCGATTTGGAAAATTTGTCGCGCGAAATCGGAGCGGCGTTTTGGCGGCGTTTTTGATTACGGCTTTGGTGATGAGTTTGGTGGTCTTCTTCACAGTGCGATTGGCGAGCGAGCGCAACCGGGCATTGGCGGAGGCGGCACGCACGCGCGAGATTCAAAGCTTCATGTTGACGCTGTTTGGCGCAGGCGACAAGGAAGCTGGTCCTTCGCAGGAGTTGCGGGTTGTAACGATGCTTGACCGAGGCGTAAACGTGGCGGCCAGGCTGAATTCCGATCCTGAAACGCAGGCCGAGCTCTACGAAAGTTTGGGGCAAATGTATCGGATGTTGGGCCGTTATCAGCAGGCGGATAAGCTGCTGCAGTTAGCGTTGCAGAAAATGAAGAGGGCGGTCGGACCGGAGGATGTCAAGAATGTCGACTTCTTGCTTCAGTTGGGCGCGTTGCGTGGCGACCAGGGACAGCCGAAGGAGGCAGAGCGACTAATTCGAAAGGGTCTCGATCTCGCCAGCCGACATTTGCCACCGGAAGATGTGACGGTAGTGAGCGCTACGTCGGCATTGGGAAGAGTGCTGGCGCAAGGTGGGGCCTACGAAAAGGCTATTGAGGTGCTCGAGCCGCTCATTAAGATTCCGCATTCCGGGAGCGAGGAGACCAATACTTACTCTGAAACCCTTGTCTCGTTGGGCTACTCAAATCACTATTCTGGACACCTCGACCGGGCTCAGGAATTATATGGGCAGGCACTGGCGCTTGACCGCAAGCTATATGGAGGAGCACATCCGAGAGTGGCGGAGGATCTGGCAAATCTTGGGACCACGGCAGCCATCCTTGGGCGAGACGTGGAGGCTGAGCAATTCTATCGGGAGGCCGCAGGAATTGTGAAGGGATGGTATGGTGCCGACAACCCCGAGACTCTGCAAGTCATGAGCTACATGGCTTTGATGGAGGTCAAGCAAAATAAATTGGCCGAAGCTGAGCCGCTCTTGCGGCAAGTGCTCACAGTGGAAGAGAGCACCTATGGAAAGGATCATCCGATTGTGGGATTTACGCTCGATACACTCGGCAAGATAGCACTCAAGGAGGGCAAGCTTTCAGAGGCTGAGTCGTACTACAATCGGGCACTCGCAATCTACCAGACCTCGCATGGCATGAGCGATCCGCAAACCGCGATGATTCAAGCGCATTTGGGCGATGTACTGGAAGCCGAGAAGCAATATTCGCAGGCTGAAAAACTCTTTCGGGAAGCGTTGAAGACAATCACTTCACGGCCCTTTAAGGGTAATGTTTCGGTTGGTGTCGTCGAGGTTTCTTTAGGACAAGCCCTGCTGCGGCAGAAGAAATATGGGGATGCGGAAAGTCATCTGGTTGCCGGCTACGCAATTCTGACGGAACAGCCAGGCGCATTTGCGGCGCGGCTGGAACAAGCGCGGGCGGATCTGGCGACGGTTTATACGGCGCTCCATCAGAGCGGGAAAGCGGCGAAGTTTCGGGAGGAGATGGCGGCGAATCGCGAACCGGTGCGATAAGATGGCCGAGCCATGAAACGATCGGGTCTTTGTTCCTTCGTTGGGCTCACTGCAGCGGCCATATTCGCCTGTACGATTCCGGTATTTGCTCAAGCGCCAGCAGCCAGCACTGAATCTCCCGAGGCGCGGCAGGCACGACTAGCTTGGTTTAAAGAAGCAAAATACGGCCTCTTCATTCATTGGGGTCTTTACGCGATTCCAGCAGGCGAATGGCAAGGGAGGCCAGTACTGGGCCTGGGTGAGTGGATAATGAACCGAGCCAAGATTCCAGTCACTGACTACGAGAAACTGGCGCGACAGTGGAATCCCACCCAATTTAATGCCGATGGCTGGGTGCAACTGGCGCAGGACGCGGGCATGAAGTACATTGTGATCACGTCCAAGCACCACGACGGCTTTGCGATGTTTGATTCCGCCGTGAGCCGTTGGAACATTGTGGCCGCAACGCCCTTCAAGCGTGATGTGCTCAAGGAGTTGGCTGCCGCGTGCCAGAAGCACGGGATGCCCCTGGGCTTCTACTATTCACAATCGCAGGACTGGCACGAACCAGGTGGCGCCGGAAACGATTGGGACTTCGGCGCCGATACGGGCCCGGACGGCAAGGAACTTAAAGATTATGACGGCTACCTGCGCGGTAAAGCGGAACCACAAGTGCGTGAGTTGCTGACTAAGTACGGTCCGGTAGCCCTGATCTGGTTCGATACGCCACGCATGATGACACCCGCGCGCGCCCAGCGATTTGCGGACATCTTGCGTACGCTGCAGCCCAAGACACTAATTGACGGACGCCTTGGCGCCGCCGGTGATTACGTCTCCACGGGAGACAACGTTATTCCGTCGGGTGTGCAGAATGAATATTGGGAAGTCCCCGCGACGACCAATCACACCTGGGGTTATCGCAAAGACGATCAGGATTGGAAGTCACCCGGCGAGATCACCTTCAAGCTCGTTGACATTGTGAGTAAGGGTGGCAACTACCTGCTGAACGTCGGCCCGAAGTCGAATGGTGTGATTCCGGAAGCCGTCCAAGACAACCTGCGTACCGTTGGGCGGTGGCTGAAGGTGAATGGCGATGCGATTTACGGGGCTGGTTCCTCTCCCTGGGGCGATGAAATGGGCGAGCGCAGCGCAAGCGGCCGCAAAGATTTACGGGGCCAGCCGCTGGTGCTGCCGCATGATGAGTGGCGCGTCACAACGAGACCGGGAAAGCTATATTTCACTTTCTTCCAGGAACCACGCGTACCTTTCGAGCTACCGCCCATGAAGAACGCGATCAAGCGGGCCTACCAGCTCGCCGACGGGAAGGCCGTCGAGATTAAAGAAGAGAATGGCGGGCGGCAGCTCATGGTGGCCCGCCCCATCCTTGATCCCATGGCGACGGTCGTAGTAGTGGAAATAGTTGGCACACAAGTTGAGCGATGATTGCGGGCAGGAGACCAATAATGCAAGCAAGAATGGAGAATCCAGCGCTAAAGATTCCCAACGCACTGGATACTTTTCTTCCTCCGATAGAAAAGCCCAAAGGCTTGATGATGAAGCTGGCGTTTTATTTTACGCGCCGGCAGTTTGGCAAAGTCCTTACACCGCTAAAGGTGTATTCCGCCCGATTGCCGGTTGCATTCGGTATGTTCTATGGAAAGATTGGCAAGTTAGATAAGAAGCTAACACTGCCGGTTGAGACTATCATGCTCATTCGTGAACAGGTGGCGCGCATTAACGTATGTAGTTTCTGCGTAGACATCGGCCGCTGGTTCTCGATCAAGCAATCGATGAATGAAGCGAAATTCGATGCCGTGGAGCAATACCAAACGAGCCCGCTCTTTACGGAGGCGGAGCGCGCCGCTCTGGACTATGCGACGGAGCTGACTCGGGATAAAAAGGTGAATCCGAACACTTTTGCGCGCATGTCCGGCTATTACTCCGAGCGCCAGATCTGCGAGATCGTATGGCTTGTGGCCAGCGAGCACGTTTACAATATGACCAATATCGGGCTGAACATCCATTCGGACATGCTGTGCGACATTAGCAGGAAGAAGAAATAGCGAATTTACCAAGAATTAACGAAACGTCTGTATAATTTTTGCTCAGTCGATGCCTATTAATAGGGTGATCCTGATTGGGCTGGCAAGTCTTACGGCCGCAGTGGTTGGTGGCATTTCAGTGCTGTGGATGCAGAGTGCCAAAGTTCGAACTCTGACACTAGCAGCCGGTTCACCTGGTGGCGGAAGCTATATTATCGGCACGGCTCTGAAGAGAGTTGTGGAGCGTCACTATCCCCGAGTGAAACTCAACATTTTAGAGACTGGCGGCACTGCGGAAAACTTGAGGATGTTGGAGGAGGGAAAGGCGGAGATGGCCGCGGCACAGGCGGACATGATGCCGGGGCCGTCGGCCCAGCTTGTGGCGGTTCTCTACGACGACACATTTCAGTTGCTGGTGCATGATGGTTCGGCCGTGAAGCATTTTCCCGATCTGAGAGGGAAGCGGATTGCAGTTTCGCAAGCCGGTGGTCAGTTCCAATCATTCCTACGAGTGGCCGATCACTTCGGTCTACGTGGGAGGGATTTCCAGTTTGTCGGATCGGATGACGCTGCATCACAGGATGCGTTTCTTGAGGGAGCCGCAGATGCGATCTTTCGGGTGAGGGCGCTTGGGAATCCAGCGGTGCAGAGACTTGTCGAAACCGGCAAAGTGCGGTTCATCGGGATTGAGCACGCAGCGGCTATGAGGATCAGGCAACCAGCGTTTCAGCCCGCAGTGATTCCAGAAGGCGCCTATCTGGGAAATCCCCCTGTGCCGCCGAAAGATCTGCCGACTGTTGCGGTCCACCGCACCTTGCTCGCGCGCGCTTTAGCCGATCGCGAGGCAGTGCGCACCATCACCAGCGTTTTGTTGGAGCGGCGTCAGGAGGTGATGACGGAGATACCGGCAGCGATGACGGAAGTCCGGCTTCTGTTGGCGGGAGTACGGAAGCCTGAGGAGCAGGCTGGGCTGGGGCCCGCGCTGCATCCAGGAGCAGCTAGTTTCTACGACAAAGACAAACCATCGTTCCTACAGGCGCACGCGGATTTTGTGGGCCTTCTTGTGACCATATCGCTCGTGATCGGCTCGTGGCTATGGGAGTTAAGGAACTGGGTGCAGATGAAGCAAAAGAACAAAGCCGACGAATACAGCGGGCAGGTTCTGGCGTTAATGGCTGCCTGCCAGCACACTGATTTGGCCGCCAGACTGGACCAAATCAAGAGCGAGATGCTGGCGATTCTGACGTCCGCGTTTAACGACTTGGATGCAGATAAAGTCTCCGAAGAATCCTTTCATTCGTTTCGATCCCTTCTACAGATCGCGCTCGAAGAGGTGAAAGAGAAGCGAAGCGCGGCCGCTTCGTCCATGATCGCTAGGGTGTGACGCGCGTGCCACACACTTGAAGTGCTAGTTTGGCTTTATTGTAGATCTATGGGCCAGCTGGCTTTGGCCTCAGTTTACACACAGTCTAACGTTCATGAAAGTGAAGCAGAAAAATGCCGGAAACCGCCGCAGAAGACAGAAAGACAGAATTCCCATCAAAGTCAAAGCCGCCGCTGCCGGGCCAAACTCGGCGCAGCGCAGTTCGCATCATTGTTCTATTCGTGATTTTAATTCTGCTAGCGGGAGGATATCTCGTATGGAGGCACCTGAACGCTTATGAATCGACCGATGACGCTCAGATCGACGGGCACATCAACGCCATCAGTGCGCGTATCAACGGCAACGTGATTCAGGTGTTAACGGATGACGAGAAGTGGGCGAACGCAGGCGACGTGTTGGTTCGGATCGATCCCAAGGACTACGAGGTCGCGGTGGCCAAAGCGGAAGCGGACCTAGCCGACGCCGAGGCGGCGTTCCAAGGCTCCCGCACCGACATCCCGATCTCGTCGATCAACACTGCGAGTCAATTGAAGACGGCCCATTCGACTCGGGTGGATGCCACCGCGTTCTTAACGGGCGCGCAGAGACAATTGAACGCTTCGCGGGCACGGCTTGAGACTGCCAAAGCCCAGGTGCGCGAAGCTGAGGCGAACTACAAGAACGCTGCCGACGATGTTGTGCGCTACAAACAGCTGGTGGGCAAGGACGAGATTTCGCGGCAACAGTACGACACCAGCGTGGCGGCGGCAGAAGCAGCCAAAGCAACTTTGGATGCGCGCACCGCTGCGGTAACCGAGGCCGAACAGAATATCAGCGTCGCGCAGAGCGCGGTGGAGCAAGCGAATGCCAGAATCACGCAGGCCGATGCGTCGGTGCAGGCTGCCCTGACCGCGCCGCAGCAAGTTGCCGTTACCAAAAGTCGAGCTCAGTCGGCGCAAGCCCAGGTTGCCCAGAAGAGAGCGTTGCTCGATCAGGCTAAACTCAACCTAAGTTACTGCACTATCGTCGCTCCTGTTAGTGGGATTGTGGGGAAGAAGACCGTGGAGGTGGGGCAGAATATTTCCCCGGGCGAGCAGTTGATGGCCGTGGTGCCGCTAGAGGACGTGTGGGTGACGGCCGACTTTAAAGAGACGCAGCTTCGCCGAATTCAGCCGGGACAGGTGGTCAAGTTCGACGTGGACGCATACCATCGCGAATACAGAGGCAAAGTGGAAGGTGTCGGCGGCGCCAGCGGTTCGCGGTTCAGTCTGCTGCCTCCCGAAAATGCGACGGGAAATTACGTTAAGGTGGTGCAGCGAATTCCTGTTCGCATCAATCTCGACCCCGGCCAGAATAACGACCACCGGCTGCGACCCGGCATGTCGGTCGATCCCAGAGTGTACGTCGAGTAAATCGCCGAGAGGGTATATGGCCGAAGGAACAGAGCTCACTGCTCCGGCGACTGCTGAGGGTCCCTGGAAGCCCAAATTCAATCCGTGGGCGATCGCCGTTGTGGTCGCTCTGGCGGCGTTCATGGAGGTGCTCGACACCAGCATTGCTAACGTCGCGCTGCCGCATATGGCCGGAAATCTGGGCGCCAGTAACGATGAAAGCACCTGGGTGCTGACATCCTATCTGGTGTCGAACGCGATTGTTCTCCCTATTAGCGGATGGCTTGCCAGCCTAGTGGGACGGAAGAAGTTTTTCATTCTCTGCATCTTCCTTTTCACTCTTAGTTCACTATTTTGCGGCGCTGCGCCGAGTCTCGCGATTCTGATCGTTTTTCGCGTCATGCAGGGCTTAGGCGGAGGAGGGCTCCAGCCCATGGCCCAAGCGATTCTGGCCGATACGTTCCCGCCGCAACAGCGAGGCTTGGCCTTCGCGCTTTACGGGATCACGGCCATCATGGCGCCCACGATCGGCCCGACGCTCGGAGGGTGGATCACCGACAACTACTCATGGCGATGGATCTTTTATATTAACCTCCCAGTTGGAATCCTAACTCTGTTCCTGGTTTATCGCATGGTAGAAGATCCGCCGTATCTGAAGCGCTTGAAGGGCGCCGGAATCCGCGTGGACTACATTGGAATCGGACTGCTGGCAGTGGGCGTCGGCGCTCTCCAGGTTTTGCTCGATAAAGGCCAGGAAGACGATTGGTTCGGCTCCAACTTCATTCTCACGCTTGCGGTAGTCTCGGCGGTCTGTCTCTTTTCGCTGGTCGTTTGGGAGTGGCGTCACAAAGAGCCCGTCATTGACGTGCGGCTCTTCAAGAACTTCAACTTCGCGACGGCAAATCTGATGATGTTTACCCTGGGTATCCTTCTCTTCAGTAGTCTGGTGATGATGCCGCAGTTTCTCCAGACGCTCCTGGGATACACCGCGCAGTCGGCGGGATTGGTGCTTTCCGCCAGTGGGGTCATCCTGCTGTTCGAAATGCCGATTGTGGGCCAACTCACCACGAAAATTCCGGCAAAGTACATTATTAGTTTCGGCTGGCTTGCGCTGGCCTGTGGCATGTATTATTCCACTGTGCGGGTGGATCTTCTGATGAGCTTCCAATCGGCCGCGTGGTTGCGCGTCGCCCAGGCGTTCGGGCTGGGATTCTTGTTCGTGCCTATCACGCTTGCTGGTTATATTGGAATTCCCACCGAAAAGAGCAATAGCGTTTCCGGCCTGGTGAACTTCATGCGCAACATGGGCAGCAGCGTGGGAACGTCTATGGTGACAACCCTGCTCGCCCGCCGGGCCCAATTCCACCAAACGATCCTGGCTTCGCATACGACCGTTTTCGATCCTGCGCTGCGGAATCAAGTGAGCGGACTGAGCCGACAGCTTGTCCACTCCGGGATCAGCGAGGCCGATGCGCAGACTCACACGTACGGACTGATTTACCAAACCATGCAGGCGCAAGCGCAGACGCTCGCGTATATTGATACCTACATGGTGCTTGCGATTGGCGCGGGCATCATGTTTTTGCTCGCGTTCATCATCCGCAAGAACGATCCGCACACGGGCGGGCATGTTGTGGTGGAATAGCATGTTGCGGGACACAAAGCTGGGAGGAGGAAAAATCCATGATCAGAGTGCTTACGGTCGAGCGTGAATACGGAAGCGGGGGCGCCGACATCGCCAGAAAACTGGCCGAGCGGCTGGGCTGGAAGCTGTGGGACCAGTTGCTAACCGACGAGATCGCCCGGCAAATGGACTGCGAAAGCATCGCCGTGGCGGAGCGCGAGGAGCGAAGAGATTCGCTATACTACCGGCTATTCAAAGCCTTCATGCGAGGTAGCTACGAAGGGAGTTTGAACGCCCCGCGGATGAAGCTGGTGGACGCCGACTGCATCCGGGAGGTGGCCGAGCGCGTAGTCACGGCGGCGGCCAAAGAGGGCCAGTCCGTACTTGTCGGACGCGGCTCCGCCTATTACCTGAAGGAGCGCCCCGACGCCTTTCATGTATTTGTCTACGCGCGCTTTGAAGAGAAGGTGAAGCGCTTGCGGAAAACGGGCAAGAGCGAGGAAGAAGCGGTCCAACTTGCGGAGACAGTGGACCGTGACCGCGCCGCCTTCATCAAACAGTACTTTGGGGTGGAGTGGCCAGCCCGTCATTACTTCCATCTCATGATCAATTCCACGATCGGGGAAGAGGCTGTGGTGGAAACGATTCTCGACGGGGTTGCGGCATTCGAAAAGCAGCTGGTATGAGAGGTGACGTCGGCCACCTCCGTCAAAAAGGTGTCTGACCTGTCTGACCCCTTTTGTTCCGTTTTGAAAAGGTGTCTGACCCCTTTGTTGCCCTTTGTTGCCTTTGTTGCTCAAACGATGCCTTTTCCTTCCACAATCCGGATGTAGCGGTTCACTTCCAGATTTGTAAACTTTTCGACGCGCTTGCTTGGCGCGGCCCACTCAATTTGCAATTCGTCAATCTTTGCTGCCTCGCCCAAGCCCAAAATCACCCTTGGATCATGCGAAGAAAGATAGCTTCCGCCATTGTTTTTCAAAAGGCGGAACGCCTTGCCGCCCGCTTTCCATATCATTCGAGTGCCAATCGCATCGCGATTACACGTCACGCCCTCCAGCTTGATTCCGAGCCAGTTTCGACCTTTGGCCGCGGTGTTCCTCAAAAGCACCGGAGCCTGGCCGTTATTGGCCACTAGCACATCCAAAGCGCCGTCGTTATCGTAATCACCCACGGCCAGTCCGCGAGCCGGAAACACCTTCTGAAATACGGGGCCGGCTTGCTCGCTCATGTTGATCATCTTGCCGTCGGGAGCCTGATGGAACAGCAATAGCGGCTCCTTGTAGTGAACTTGCTGGGAGTATTGGTCAATCATGTCGTCGGGATGCCCGTTCGCCAGGAAAAGGTCGATCAGCCCGTCGTTGTCGTAGTCGAAATACTTCAAACCCCAGCCGCTCAGTAAACGGGTCGCCTGGGCCACGCTGTCGGTGTGCGCAACGTCGTGAAAGGTCTCATGCTGCGTGTTCTGGTAAACCGAAAACATTTCCTGATCGACATTCGCTACGAACAGGTCTTCCCAACCATCGTTATTCAGGTCGGCCGCATCCACGCCCATACCGGAACGAGGCTGGCCGCTGTCGCTAAATCCCACCTCCGCTTGCATGGCGATTTCTTCAAATTGCCACTTGCCGTTCTTGTCCGGCCCACGATTTACGAAAAGGAAATTCTGCACCGTATCGTTGGCCACGAACAAATCCATTCGCCCATCGTTGTTTATGTCCGTTGTCACCACTCCCAGGCCTTTACCCACAGATTTGGCAATATCGGTTCCCTTGCTCACTTCGGTAAACGTGCCATCGCCGTTGTTGTGGTACAGGAAGCTGGTGGTTCCTTTGAAAATTCGCGGAATACAGTAATAGTGACGTCCCAGATGGTTGTCGCCGCATTCAAATTTATGCGTGGACGTGTAATCGACAAAACTGCAAACAAAAAGATCCAGTTTGCCATCGTTGTCGTAATCGAACCACACGGCGCTGGTGGTCCAACCCGGCGTCGCCAGGCCGGCTTTTTCGGTGACGTCGCTGAAAGTGCCGTCGCGGTTGTTCTTATACAGAATGCAGCGGCCATACGACGTGATGAAGATGTCGGGCCAGCCGTCGTTATCGTAATCGGCAACCGCCACACCCATGCCAAAAGTGCCTCCCCCGACGCCCGCCTTTTCCGTTACATCGGTGAATGTTCCATTTCGATTGTTCTTAT
This sequence comes from Bryobacterales bacterium, assembly GCA_003167495.1. Taxonomy (GTDB): domain Bacteria; phylum Acidobacteriota; class Terriglobia; order Bryobacterales; family Bryobacteraceae; genus Bog-105. The sequence continues at coordinate 13,193 of PMSX01000054.1, forward strand.
AAAGGGCATTGCGGATGGGCTTTTTCGGTGTCCAGAAGTCGCAGGGGCCGCTATTGACTAAATAGATATCCATCCAGCCGTCGTTATCGAAATCGAGAAAGGCGCAACCCGGACCCAGCGTTTCCGGCAAGTAGCGGTTGTCGGACATGGCATTGTCGTGAACCCACTCGATGCCGCTCGAAGCGGTCGGAATCTCTTCAAATAGGGTAGCTTGCGCATCTGCGCCCAATGATTTCCAGCGCGCGGCAGCGCCTAAAACGGCAGCGGTCCGCAGTATCTGTCTTCTTGTAGGCTTGAATGCCATAAAAAACTTGAGGGTGCTCCATTCAGCATACTTTGGCCTATGGCTCGAACTCGCGGCGAAGTTCCGGCGAGGCGCGCTGGAGGTCGGGCGGCACGAAATGGAACTTCCATTCCACGGCAATCGATTGCGGCGGGTAACACTGTCGTTCGTCGCAGGCTTGGAAACTGACCACCCCTGACGCTTTGACACGCGAGTTGGAGTCCAGGCAAACCTTTTGGAACAGCCGGAACAGCGAGGGTTCGTTCGCGCTCAGCACAGGCTTCAACACCAACTCCCGGCTGATACGGACGTCGCCGGCGTATACCGGCAACTCGCCATCCTCGAAAGCGAAATGCCGGAACTCGGGCCTTGGGTACTCGGGATCGTTGTCATACCAGCATGACGATGGGTCCATCTTCCACTCCAGTCCGTGATAGGTTCGGCCCACCTCCGGTCCATAGAAGTGGAATCCGGGCGGCATCTTAAACTCGACACCGATCCTCAGCCGGTTCCCAAGACCTGCTTCGGTATTGTTGGCCGTAACCACGAGCTGAACACGGCCATTTGTCAACGTACGGCGGTTCCCGTCGGCGATCACTCCGACGGATCGCTCGAGAATCGCGGTTCCGGTTAGCCTTAATTCGTCGGCTTCCGAAACGAACCGCCAGAGAATTCGGCCCTTTGGGTCGATGACGAAGACTGAAGGGTATGCGACTCCGTAAACCGGGACATCCCCGGGCGCATCGGTGATCTGCTCCGAATTGACGTCCAGAAGCGTTCCCTTTACATACCGCCGGTTGGCGACGGAGAACGCGCGGATGACGGCTGATTCATGGTCTGACAGCAGCGGGAACGTAATGCCTTTTCTTGAAGCGAATTCATGCAGCACGGCCTCACCGTCATAACTAATGGCCGCAAGTCCGTAGCCCGCGCGCTGGAAAACCTGCT
>PMSX01000353.1 GCA_003167495.1 Bryobacterales bacterium
GTATTGGGATTCTGCGGATTGATTAATGGGCCGGCTTCGGTAACGGTGACGGTCTGGTTCGACGCTGCGATCTTCAGCGTGAAATCGACGCTTTGTTTTTGCCCCAGTCCAGCTACGACAGAACTATTCTGTTGCGTTGCAAAATGCTCGGCTTCGGCTTTCACCACATAGGGGCCGGGTTTGAGTTGAGGAAAATTGAAACGTCCGGCATCATCGGTCTTTGCCGTGCGCTTCATTCCGTTGTCGGTGCTTGTAATGGTCACAATGGCTCCCGGAATCGGCGCACCGGTTTGATCAGTTATCGCGCCAACAATAGCGCTGGTCGTCTCGCCTTGGCCAAAGGCGGGTATGTGGGCGAAATTTACCAGCAGTGCGATTGATAGAGCGAAGTATTTCACAAATTAGGTATGCCTAAAAATATACTATGGCGGCTTAGCGGCACTTTGTCAAGCGGCAGTGGGTATTGATCGACTTAATGTATCGTATGATTTAGTAGTGCCTGAAACTCGATATACGCATAATACGGAATCGGTCGACGACTACCTAAAGGCAATACTGGAACTCAGCGGACCAGGAGAACTGCGGGTCACCAGCAATGTGTTGGCGGATAGGCTGGGTGTCCGCGCCGCATCGGTCACTGGAATGCTTCAAAAGCTGGCAGCCCGGAAGCCTTCTTTCGTTAAGTACGAAAAACATCACGGCGCACTTCTCACTGACGCGGGAAAACATCGCGCGTTGGAAGTGATCCGCCATCACCGGCTGCTGGAACGCTTTCTACATGATGTTCTCGATTACCCGTGGGACGAAGTTCATGAAGAAGCTGAACGGCTGGAGCATTTTATTTCCGAGCGGCTGGAAGACCGGATCGCCGCCAAACTGGGCGACCCGGAGCGCGACCCGCACGGGCATTCCATTCCCGAACGAAACGGAACCGTGAAGAAGCTGCAAGAAATTTCTCTCTCTTCCTGGGTCTGCGGAGTTGCCGCGTTGATCAGCAGCGTCTCTGATCGTGATCCCGCTGCCTTGCGTGAAATGCAGCGGCTGGGTTTGTTGCCGGGAGTGCGAGTTCTGGTTGAACCCGGGCATCGCGGGGCGTCCTTGATGGTTCGAATTGAGGAAAGTGGCCAATCGATCCGGTTGAATGAGACGCTGGCGGCGGGTCAGTTTAGTGACCGTTTTGGCGAAACGAGTCTGCGGGTGCTGGTCTTTTGCGAAACGAACCCAATTTGTGTGGCTGACCACTGTTTTTGAAAACGGACGCAAGCGATGGTTAGAGAGGCAGCGAAAAAGAGGGGACACTCCTGCTGAATTGGTCTTAGCGGATGCGTTTACTGGAGCCCGGAGTGTCCCCCCTCGGTACAAGTATGGGCGGCGATGCCACCCTTTTTCTCGATTGTGAACGCCGGCAACCACGACCGCCGTAAGTTGGTATGAAAATAGCGTGCGGTGAGGCTGTGTGAAATGGAGTTATCCAGCGCCGAGAGTGCTGCTGGAGCCGAGGAGTCCGGCACTCCCCGGCTTCTGGCACACCAGATAGCCGTCCACCCGAATCGCCATCGCGTTTTCTCCGTTTCAGTGCGGTTGGATGATTTCGCATGACCCGCTATCTGTTTCAACTTCCAGCGTAATTCGATATTCCTGATCGCGGCGAGGATGGAAAACGAGGGCCGGCCGGAAGCACGCAATGCAAGTCCCAGACGGGTGTCGGACACTGGGATACACGATCCCGTTGGAACCTTCATACAATAACGCACGAGCCAGTACTTGAGAGGTTCCATAACATTGAGGGATCGATGCCGGCTGCAGACAAGCATCGCGTTCGGAAACGTCAATATGGTGGAAGTTACCGGAGAAATCAGCTAGAAAGTCGACATAGTCAAAAGTGTAATAGCCACGGATTCGTGCATCTTGAAGAAAGCGTCTTCTATGAAAAGAGACAACCGCGATCGAGGTTTCGATCTCGACGCCTGCGTACCAAGCGCCGCGGCCGGGGCTGTTGAAGCGGCCACCATATGGACCTGGGTGCGAGAAGGCTGCGTTGATGATGTGGGCCTCAGGAACGCCGTACAGTAGTTCACCAGGACCAATTTCAGGATTGCTTCCTCCCTCTGCCGTCTTGCCTTCATTGGTCGCGGCGTCGAGCTCGCTTAGATCCGAGAGGACACGCTCCGAAAGGGGCAAAGCCTGAAGAACGCTTTTACCGCCGTATTTTGTGGGAACCAACCTGTGAGTGCGAGCATAATCGATTGGTTCAAGGTGAGCCACCTAGTGACCAGCTTGGGCGCCATCGACTAGACTCCTAACCTGCTGGAGTCCCGGAATGCCCGCGCGAACCATATAGTCGAGCGGCGTTTGACCACGAAACAGAAAGTTATCGTTTGGCCGGAACACCCATTGATCCGCCAATTCTTCTGGTAAAAGGATGTGTAAAGCCTTATAGATCCCGACAACGTAAGAAATACGCGTGAGTTCGTCCTGGCGCAACGTTCCTGCGGCCGTCTTCAATCTGTAAACAGTTGACCGCGGGACACCCCCGAGCAGTTCTCCGGCCTTCTCGACTGGCACTCGCCACTTGTCAAGGATTGCGAAGAACCCATCCATGGCCGATTGGCTCAGACGTTCTCGCGTTTCTGGACGACTGAGGTCTGGTATGGCATCAAACTTATAGCCTGGCGCGGTGTAGGTCGGGTAGATGACCATACATTTCCTCCAAGCCTCTTATTGTCTCATATAAGACAATAACTTGTCCATATTGGGACGGAAACACGCGAATTACTCCTGGCGCAGCGCCAGGACTGGGTCAAGCCGCATGGCGCGGCGGGCCGGGACGTAAATCGAAACCAAGGCGACGCCGGTGAGCACTAGGGCGACGGCTATGAAAGTGAACGGGTCGTACGTCTGCACCCCAAAGAGCAAATTCTTCAGAACTCGAGTCGCCAGCAGCGATAGACCCAATCCGCAACCTACGCCGATGAGCGCCGGCGTCATCCCCTGCTTCAGCACCAGCCGGAACAGGTCGGGCTTGCCTGCTCCCAGCGCCATGCGAATGCC
>PMSX01000049.1 GCA_003167495.1 Bryobacterales bacterium
ACGCTCCCGGCTCGGTTTCGGCAATTGTTTTCGGGTCGAAAAATGTGGGTATTAATCGATGTGTTGATAGGCGATGGTGGTGAGAAACTCCGGGAACTCGGTGGCCTGGGTCATATCGGCAAAGATTTGGGCGGCGAGGGGGAAGCGACCAGAGTCGAAGCGTTGGGCGCCGAGTTGGGCGCGGAGTTTGTCGAGAACGCCGGGGATGGCGGCGATGACGGTATCGGTAGTGATGAGATTGCCGTTGGCGGTACGAGCGCCGTGGTGGGACCACTGCCAGAGTTGGGCGCGGGAGATTTCGGCGGTGGCGGCGTCCTCCATCAGGTTGTAAATAGGTACGCAGCCGTTGCCGTTGAGCCAAGATTCGAGGTATTGGAGGCCGATATCAATGTTCATCTCCAACCCTTTTTCGGTGATGTCGCCGGCGGGGACGGCCAGCAAGTCGGAGGCGGAGATAGAGACGCGATTGAGACGGGAGATCTGGTTGGGTTGCGGCATGCTCTCGTCGAAAATGGCTTTGGCTACTGAGACAAGACCGGGATGGGCGACCCAAGTGCCATCGTGTCCAGCGGTCACTTCACGGAGCTTGTCTTGGCGGACTTTGGCGAAGGCGGCGTCATTAGCGGCGGGGTCACCTTTGATCGGGATTTGCGCGGCCATACCTCCCATGGCGTGAATGCCGCGGCGGTGACAGGTGTAAATGAGCAGTTCCACATAAGACTTGAGAAAGTGTTTGTCCATGGTGACCGAAGAGCGGTCGGGCAGCAGGCAATCGGCACGGTGGCTGAGTTTCTTGATGAAGCTAAAGATGTAATCCCAGCGGCCACAGTTGAGACCGGCAGAGTGGTTGCGGAGTTCGTGGAGGATTTCATCCATCTCAAAGGCAGCGGGCAAGGTTTCGATGAGGACAGTGGCGCGAATGGTTCCTTTGCGTACATCGAGATGACTCTCGGCAAATTCGAAGACAGTGTCCCAGAGACGGGCTTCTAGATGACTCTCCATTTTCGGGAGGTAGAAGCAAGGACGCTTCCGCTGGGAGACGAGGGCTTCCACGTTATGGAAGAAGAATAAGCCGAAATCGAACAGAGAGGCGGAGATGGGCTGGCCAGCCACCAAAAGGTGTTTTTCGGTCAGATGCCAGCCGCGCGGCCGCACGAAGAGAACGGCGGGATTGGGAACGAGGCGATATGGCTTGCCTTCGGGCGATTGAAAATCGATGACGCCGCGAACGGCATCGCGCAGATTTAACTGGCCTTCGACACAGTTGCTCCAGGTGGGCGAGTTGGAGTCCTCAAAATCGGCCATGAAGGCGCTGGCTCCGGAGTTTAGGGCGTTGATGATCATTTTGCGGTCGACCGGGCCAGTGATTTCGACGCGGCGGTCAGCAAGTTCGGACGGGATAGGAGCGACTTTCCATTCGTGACTACGGACACTGGCGGTGCTTTCAAGGAAGTTGAACGATTTGCCGGCGCGGAGTTCGGCGAGGCGGCGGGCGCGGTTTTCGAGCAGTTGCTTACGAGTGGGTTCAAAGCGAACGGCAAGCCGATGGAGAAAATGCAAGGCCGGCCCGGTCAGGATTTCCTGTTCGGCCGGCGTGTGGACGGGCGAGAGAAGGCGGATGCCAGTGGAAGAATCTTGTTCGGGTTGTGGGTTCATGGGATGGGCTCCTTTCGGTATTGTTTGATTATGGCTTACAACGGCGCGCTGACGCGAGGGCTTTGTTTAGTTCGTGATCTTACGCAGGGCTGCCTGGGATTCTTTGGCCGAAATAAGGGGAACAGCGACTTGGCGTTTTTCTCCGTCGCGGAGTTCGATGACGGCAGACTTGGAGAGCAGCAAGGCTGGCTCGTGCCACGCGCCGAAGCAAGAATAGAGACGGGCGGGCCGCCCCATGCCGCCGTATCGGTGCCGAGTTCGAAGGTCAAATCGTCTTGGGCGCCCACTACGGTGGAAATAGTTTGTGTTACACCACTGAAAGGCGCGCCGGCAGTCGTAAGATCGAGAAAGAAATTCCCGTTCTGGGCGGAGAGTCCCCACGGATTGCCCGTGTTAATCCAGGCAAGTGAACTTCCCACAACCGTCCAGTCCGTTACAGCTGTGTTGCCGGCGGAGAGGCTCATGGTTTCACTGCCCTGATTCACAAAGCCGCCGAGTTCAAAACTTCCGCTGGTCAGCAGGTTCACGGTTGCGTTTGCGTGCGTCGCCATAAATGCGACGCATGAAAGCGCCATGAAAGAAAGGCGCGGATTTTTCCAAGTGGCCAGCACATCTTTGCATGCGGCCGATATGGCGGTAGGAACAAATTGGTTCATAAAGACTCCTAGTTTGTGGTGAGGTAACGGCGCAATTGAATAGCCGCTCATCCGGCAATGCGCAAAAGCGGGACAAAACCGTCATCTTTTACAGCAAGGGTTGTATTTTGGCGCGCTTTGGGTTTTACTCTAGACATGAAGTGCATTATTTTGCTCGGTTCACCGGGAAGTGGACGGAGTACGTTGGGCCGGATTCTGGCGAAGCGTTGGGATCTTCCGCTGATCTCAACTGGAGACTTGTTGCGGACATCGGCCGAGAGGATTGGCCCGGTGGCGAGAGCAATCCGTCAAACGATTGATAGCGGCAATCTTGTGAGCGATGAGATGGTGAACCATCTGATGATTGGGCAGCTGGGGAGTCCGGACTGTGCCGATGGTTTTGTGCTGGACGGTTTTCCACGCACGGCGACGCAGGCCCGCTTTCTGGATGGGTATTTGCGCAAGGCAGGAGCAGGCGAACCGTTAGTGCTAGAGCTGAAGGTTTCGCCGGAGGTTGCGACTGAGCGGCTGAAGTCGCGTTTGCAATGTGTGGCGTGCGGGCGAGTTTATAACAGCAAGCTTTGGCCTTCGGGTCATCCGGGCTATTGCGATGACGATGGTATGCCTTTGGTGCAGAGGACGGATGACCGGGAGGATTCGATCATGACGAGCCTACGCCGCTACGCGGAGACGGCGGAGCCGGTGGTGGAGCATTACAAGAATAAGTATTACCACGAGCTAGATGCAACGTTAGCGCCGGGAAGTCTGCTGGAGATAGTGGAAGGGATTCTGGAACCGAAGCAAGCTGCGCGCTTGGCGGTGGCGTAACCACAGGCTCAGCGGGATGACAGCACGATCTGATTGCCTTCTGAATCCTTCATGATAACGAATGTTCCCCACGGCTGTTTTTGCGGGGGCGCGGCGAATTCTACGCCCTTCCCCTGCAGCTCGCCGTAGGTCTTTTCGACGTTATCGACCTCCCACGAAGTATTGACAAAAGTTCCGATTCTGTCCTCATGCCCATCGGGGGTGAACAGTACAATGCCCGTATCCGCACCGGGGATTGAGAGTTCGATCCAGCGCTGGCTTTCAGAGAACTGCTGATCTGTGAGTATGCGAAAGCCGAGCGTTTCCGTGTAGAAGTTGAGTGCCCGGTCCTGGTCACGCACTGGAATGCCGAGGAATTTGATTCGCTTGATCATGTAGGTCCAGAATGCCATGCTGAAGGCGCGAAATCAATAACGGGCGGGCAAAATCACGGCAGCTCATGCTATAGCTATGATTACCACAGCAATGACATTGGACCCGTATGTGATCGACACGCTGATGCGAGACTTGGTGGCACACAGCCGTTCTAGCGCGGCGTTTCTGGTGTATTTACAGCTCTATCGTCACACTCACGGAGTTGGCCGGGAGTCGGTAGCCATGAGTCACTCAGTGCTTGCGGAGTTGATTGGGATTTCCAAGCGGAGTGTTCAAAACGCCATAGCCCATTTGGCCGACCGTCATCTGATCCGGCGGCGAAAATCGCGACCTACCGCGGTTCCAGTGTACACGGTTCTGACGCCTTGGGTACGCAAGGAACGCGGTCAGGGCAACCTCAAGATGACGTTAAACGAGCCTGGATAGAATAGCGGCAGCGACGCAAGGAGTAATTATGATTCGACGCATCGGCATGGCACTTATTTTGGCGGCCTGTTCCGGTCTTGCCCAGGACGTTTCGCGAATGGACCAGGTCGTGCAATCTTACGTCTCCGATAAGAAGTTCATGGGCTCGGTATTGGTAGCTCGCGGAGACGAAGTGTTGCTAAGCAAGGGATATGGCTCGGCCAATCTGGAATGGAACATCGCCAACTCGCCAGACACAAAGTTCCGCTTGGGATCAGTCACGAAGCAGTTCACAGCGGCGTCGATTCTATTGCTGGAAGAGCGCGGCAAGTTAAAGACAGACGACCTAGTGAAGAAGTATCTGCCGGATGCGCCCGCGGCTTGGGACAAGATCACCATCTTCCACCTGTTGACTCACACATCCGGGATTCCGAATTTCACCAGCTTCCCCGACTATGCGGCGCAAGAGCCGTTTGCAACGACACCCGAGAAGCTAGTGGCGCGCTTTCGGGACAAGCCGCTCGATTTCCAACCGGGCGAGAAGTGGAGCTACAGCAATTCCGGATACGTGCTGCTGGGGTATCTGATTGAGAAAGCGAGCGGCGAGAGCTACGAGACATTCGTACAAGAGAACATTTTTGGACCGCTGGGCATGAAGGATTCGGGCTACGATTCGAACTCGGCCATAATAGTGCGGCGGGCTGCTGGATATGTGCCCGGCAAGGACGGCCCAACGAACGCGGGCTTCATCCATATGAGCGTCCCGTTCTCAGCGGGCGCGCTGTATTCGACTACTGAGGACTTGCTGCGTTGGGAACAGGGGTTATTTGGAGGTAAGTTGCTTTCGGCTCCGTCGCTTACGAAGATGACCGCACCGTTCAAGGACGATTACGCATTCGGTGTGGGTGTACGTACGGAGAGCGGACACAAGGTGATTTACCACGGTGGCGGGATCGAAGGCTTCAATACCTTTTTGGCCTACTATCCCGAGAACAAACTGACGGTGGTTGTGCTTAGCAATCTAAACGGCGGAGCGCTACACGAGATGGCTCGGCGTTTGGCAGCAGTGGCATGGGGCGAGAAAGTGGAGCTGCCGTCGGAACGGAAGGAGATCACAGTGGCACCCAAGATTCTGGAGCAGTACGTCGGGACTTATGAACTGGCGCCTAAGGTTTACATGATGATCCGGTTGACAGACGGGCAACTGATCTCCCAAATCTCTGGGCAGGAAACAGTCCCGTTGTTTGCCAAGTCGGAGACGACGTTCTTTCCGAAAGTGGTGGATGCCGAAATCGACTTTGGGAGGGACGATAGAGGCGTGGTGAGCTACCTGGTGCTACATCAGGGCGGGCGCGACACGAAGATGCCGCGGACGAGCGAAACGGTTGTCGAGAAAAAGGAGATCGTAGTTCCAACTAAGATTTTGGCGCAATATGTTGGGACGTATGAATTGCACCCGGGATTCGACTTAGTGGTGACACTTGAAGGCGATCAACTGATGACGCAAGCCACGGGACAGGACAAGTTCCCGATTTTTGCCGAATCGGAGACACGGTTCTTTCCGAAAGTGATGGACGCGGAAATTGAATTCTTCAAGGATGGCAGAGGTACAGTCACGCATCTTATGCTGCATCAGGGGGCAAACGATATGAAAGGGATGCGAAAGTAGCCAGCTTCTATGACGGCCAAGGACGCCGCGCAGGCGATTTCACTCCTCGAACGGCACGGGCTTGAAGTCTATGTGGATGGGGGATGGGCCGTAGACGCGGTGTTGGGCGAGCAGACTCGTGAACATAGCGACCTTGATATAGCGTTGCCTCACAAACATGTGCCCGTGCTACGTGAATTGCTAGCTACCGAAGGTTACCGGGAGCAGTTACGCGACGACACATGGGAGTGCAACTTCGTTCTGGCCGACTCACAGGGACGCGCAATCGACGTTCATTCGTACGCGCTGGACGAGGCCGGAAACAATGCCTACGGGGTGCCGTACAGACGAGAGCATCTGGCGGGTGAGGGTTTCATTAGTGGCCAACGCGTCCGGTGCATTTCGCCAGAGTGGCTGGTGCAGTTCCACACGGGCTATGAACTCGATGGAAACGACTATCACGATGTCCGGCTCCTGTGCGAACGCTTTGGCATTGCGTTACCCGCGGAATATCAAAGGTTCACGCAAGCTAAGAACGTTTAAGCAGCGCCGAAGCGTATGCTGGAGTCAGTGGAATTCTGCGAGGTTGGACCCCGGTTGCGTCGAAGAACGCGGCCACGACGGCTGCGGGACCAACCGCGTTCGGGGCCTCGCCACCTGCGCCAAACCCTTTGTCGTCGCGCGAGATCTGCACCACTTTGATTTCAGGCATCTCCGCCATTGTCAGGATTTTGTAACGGCTCCAGTCCGTGCTGGTCACTTTCTCCTTGTCAAAGGTAACTTCCTCCTTGAGCGCTTCACTCAGACCCATAACGAGACCTCCTTTCATACAGCGATCTAGCTGCCGTGGATTGATAATCTTGCCGCATTCGACACCGATGGTGAACTTCGTCACTTGCACGACACCGGTCGCGGGAATCACGGTAACCTCGGCGATACCCACCCAATAGCCGTTCGAGCGGACCATAATGCACATGCCGCGACCTGTCACTGGATCAGTCCCGGTCTGGCGCGCCTTTGGGTGTGGGGAGGGCCGCGTCTCCCATCCTGCGGCCTTGGCGGTGGCGTTCACTATATCGATGAGCCGCTGGTCTGTCGTATGCTGAATCCGGAACTGGATGGGGTCGGCTTGGGCCACCGCTGCCGCTTGATTGATGAACGACTCAAGCACGAAATTTTGCTGACGCTGGCCCGGTGTGCGCATGATGAGACCGCGCAGGCCACCGTTCGGTGACTCCGCAGCCACATTTGCCATCCCATAGACTTGCTCGAGTCTGTTTTCGATCTTGTCGTAGGGCCATTCTGTCGCCAAGAAGCCGCCCGGCTTGGTTGTACCGCCGGGCATGCCGGCGAGGATCGCACCGAGAGGACGAGCATCCAGCATGTGGGGCGAGTAAAAAGCGCTATGCACCGCCGTCAAATGGCCATCGGCGTCGAGTCCGCCGTTGATATCGGAGACCCATCCCGGCGAGGCTGTGGACCAAGCCAGGTCGTCCTGCAACGTCCATTGCACCCGCACAGGCTTGCCGGTCAATTGCGAGAGAATCGCGGCGTCCGCTTCAGCGCCATCGCCTCCGAACGTGGTACGTCCGAACTGGCCAGCGTGGTCGAGCCAGCGCACGACAACATTCTCCACAGGTATGCTCAGGGTATTCGCAATGCGGGCACGTACCGCCTGAGAATGTGACGAATGGGTCCATATCGTCGCGGTGGCATCGTGGCGGACGTCGGCGACGGCGAGAAAAGGTCCGATGGGAGCATGTTTGATGTAAGGCTGTTCATAGGTTACCGAGACCGTTTTAGAAGCCTTCCCCAGCGCAGTTTGCATGGTGGCAGCGTCGCCCTTGCTTGCATCGAGTGCACCCCACTTGTGTTCGCGAAGCGTCGTTGTCAGGTTCTCGCTGCCGGGGAGTCCAGACCAAGCAGTCCACTTTGTAGTGCTCGCAACCGACTGAGCTGCGCTAGCCGCCTCCCACTCATCGGGAGAGACCACGGCGACCAGGTTGCCCTTCTTCACTACCTCCGCAGTGGGAAACCGTTTCTTGTCGACATCTGCGACTGAGAGTAAAGTCGAGCCTAGGGTCGCCGGCCGCAACATGCGAGCATGTAGCATGCCGGGCAGAGTGACGTCGCAACTCCATTTCGTCTTACCAGTGACTTTATCGTGAATTCCGGGCATTGGATAAGAGGTTCCAACGACCTTGTACTGGCTCACCGGCTTCAGTGGCGGATCCCCCGCAACGACGAACCCGTCCATGCCCTCCCAATCCAATCCGGCAACACTGTTGCTACCAGGCGGAGCAAACCTTGCGGACTTGCCAGTGACCGGAATCTTTAGATCGAGGTGCTGGCCTTCGACGAGTTGTCCATAACTGACGCTCTTACCGCCTCCCGAAACGATTCCGTCAGTGACAGTAAGCGCGGACTTGGCGACACGCAGCTGCGTTGCGGCTAGCTCAAGCAGCGCCTGGTAGGTATAGGCAGACACCTTGCGAACATTGGCCGCTCCACCGAGAAAACCAGCCGAGTAACCGCCGTCTGGTGTCTTGTCGGTATCTCCCATGATGAGCGCGACAGCATCCGGACGGACACTCAATTCCTCGGCGATGGTCTGTGCATAAAACGCGCTCATGCCGGTGCCAATTTCGGTGCGGCCGGTCCGCACAAGAATCGTGTTGTCGTGGCGGATCTCGAGCCATGAGGAAAGCTGGCTCGGGTCGAGAGGTCTCGGCTCATTGGCGGGAGATTTCGACGGGGTGGCGAAGGAGACAAAGAGCGCACCGCCCGTTTTAACAAAGGCGCGACGCGTGAGTGCCGTCTTCTGCATCGCGTTCACGCCGTCCCCGCAGTCATGCACTTAGCGGCGCGTTGCACGGCGTCAATGATCGCAGCGTAGGTCCCGCAGCGGCACAGATGGGGCGAAGGCGGCGTGTTGGTGAAAGCGTCCTTGATCTGCGCCACGGTAGGATTCGGGTTCTTGGAAAGCAAGTGCACGGCGGCGATCATCATTCCGCTCTGACAATAGCCACATTGCGGCACCTGCTCATCAATCCAGGCCTGTTGAACGGGGTGCAGAGTCAGTGCGGCGTCCCCTTCGCTCAAACCTTTCTGCGCTGCCCAAACGGCCGGGAGTCCTTCGATGGTGGTCACCCGCTTGCCGACAGCTGAAGAGACTGGCGCGACGCACGAACGGACTTCGTTGCCATCTATTAGTACCGCGCAACTCCCACACTGCGCAATTCCGCAGCCGAGCCGAGGGCCGGTTAATTTCAATTGGTTGCGCAGGACGAAGAGCAAGGGTGTCTGGGGCGCGACGGAGACTGTGTGGTTGGCGCCGTTTACGGATAAGGTAAGGTCACTCGCCATGTTGTTCCCTCCGTGACTGTGAGATCGGTCTCGACGCGGTTGCGACGAGGTACCATGCCGGCCAGCTAAGAGCCCAATTGGGAATCCACGGACCCTTGCTGCTCCACAAGGGGACGGTCAAAAGCGTTATACCGATTGCCAGAACGATGGCTGAGCTGAGTTTGATCTGTGCGATGCGCAAGCCCCGGCAAGCGCCCCAGATTGCCGCCGGCAAGAAAAGAAGCAGACAGAACCTGGAGAGAGATTCGACGCGGAACCTCGACAAACAAAACAGACAGGGTAAGAAAGAAAGCGCGGCACTCACCCGAACAGTTCTGCGCGATAGCGATCCAACGACGAAGCCGCCCGTCCATGACCAGCCGACCAATAACAGGACGTTGCACAACAGCAGCGAGAACCCAGGGCCCGCCGTTAAGCCGGTGGTCTTGAGAATAGTGGGGCCGATGAAGCGTTGATAGGTCTGGCTGATGGAGACGGAGAATCCCATTAGAAGAAACGTGCTGGGTAATGCGAGCCCAAAGGCTGCAAGCCAAGGCCGCCAATTTTTCCAAAGAGCGGCTTGCCGGCGAACAACCAAGCCGAGCACATCAAGCAAAGATTGCCATGATGTTTCGCCGGCTTCAGCAAGATCGCCCGTTACGGCTTCGCGTTCGTCATGCTCGAGCAATTCCGAAACAACATTCACCAAACGCCAGCCTAAGCCGGAAAGGAAAGGTTCGCGAGTCATAAAGCTGCCCAGGAAACGCCGCGGCTCACGCGCGTCACGGCATCATAGAAGTCTTTCGCCGCCAACATGCCCTTAGGTGTTACGCGAATCATGCGTTTGGCGCGGCCCCCGCGCTGCGGAGAGGCTGCGCCCATCCAAGTCTGCAAAAAGCCTTTGGCTTCCAAACGATCGAGCGTCGTATAAAGCGCACCGATCGAGCACCTTCGTCCGGTGGTCGCCTGAATCTCCTGGCGCATGGCCGCACCATAGGCGTCGTCGCCGAGACGCGTTGCGGCGGTAATCAAGAGGTATTCAAATTCACCAAGCATGATTTATACTACATTGTAAAGTAAATCAAGTCGGCGCGTCAAGCCCTGCCGACCTGAGGTCGCTGAGCGACCTAATCCCTAACCTCGCATCCCGAAATCTCCTCAACGTGCAAATAAATCTTAAGCCCCAGCTCCCGTCCAACCCGAACCATTTCATCCGCCCCCGCGGAGCCTCCTCCCACACGCAGAACCGCATCACATTTTTCCAACAGCCGCACTGCTATCGGATGAAAAATCTCATTGAACGCCTCGTCACCCACCGCCCTTGAGCCGGCCAGTTGAACCAGCGGGAGAGCCAGCCACTCCCCCACTACCGGAATGTGCCCAGCGCGAAAGATCGGCAAAGCGAACTCTTCCATAATCCTCACGTTCTTGGCCATAAGCTCCGGATCGTCGTTCGTGCCCGACCTGTATGGCCCTGCAATCAAAATCATTTCCGTTTGTGGGTTGCCTCTCTTGCTCACCGCGTAAGAATAGCAGATCTTTTCCCGCTTGACACAAAGCCCTATCAACGGCATACTTCCTATAGCTATCTATAGATATGCCTCCTCGCAAGAACGATATCCTCCAAGGCACTCTCGCTCTCCTCGTCCTGAAAACCCTGCAACCAGGACCCATGCACGGCTGGGGCATCACTCTGCACATTCAACAGATTTCCAATGACATCTTGCGGGTCGAAGAGGGTTCGCTTTACCCAGCCCTTCATCGCATGGAGCAAGACGGCTGGATCGCCGCCGAGTGGGGAGTTTCCGAAAACAATCGGCGCGCCCGTTACTACCGTCTAACAGCAGCCGGCCGCAGGCAACTCGTGAAAGAACAGCAAAGCTGGCAGGAACTCACCGGCGCAGTCGCGCTGGTGCTAAACTTCGCCGCCAAAGCCTGATAGTCGGCCATCACAAAAAATGTGCGTCTTTCTTCTCCATTAGAATCAGGACCTTACCGCCAAACCTCCGCCTCGCCTGAACGCCCTCGATTCATACTTGCAATCGAAAGGACAATCCTGTGCTGCCACAAGAAGAACTCGCTCAAACCAGGGCTTTCCGCCCTCGCCGGACCGCGCCTCCAATGACCCGTCAACCCCTGCCTTCTGTCGGTCCTTTCGCCATCTCTTCACACAATTTTTGCCCTCTCGCACTCTTCACACACTCACTTCGGCCCCACCAAAACATCTGCCGCGAAGCGACGGTAAAAACTCCGCGCCGGCCTCCGAATTATTGCGCGCACTTCCCCCCTTATTTTATAGAGCTCAATAATTGCCGTTTTTCCACCCTCCCAAACCCGAGTTTTTACCGTTTCGCCAACGCCAATCGCCTCCCAAAACTACCTCCTACCGTCTACTTCTTGACCACCTCTTCAATATTGACTTTCGATATCGAATCTCGATACCATAACCTCATGGGTAAATCCGCCGAACTCCTGCAAGGCACCTTAGATCTGCTGATTCTCCGAACCCTCGAATGCGGTCCGCTTCACGGCGTCGGCATCGCCGACCGTGTCGAACAAGTCTCCCGCGGGGTTTTCGTCGTCGGCCCTGGGTCGCTCTTTCCGGCGTTGCACCGGCTGGCCGAAAACGGCTGGATTACCGGCGAATGGAGCGAGCTCGAAACCAAGCGCCGTGTGAAGACCTACACTCTCACTGCTTCTGGACGTGCCCGTCTCGTCGAAGAGAAACGTAACTGGAAGAAAGTCTTCACGGCCATGAACCGCGTTCTGGCGGAGGAAGTGTAAGCCATGTTCAACTTTGGCCGTCTACGCTCTTTTTTGAACTGGCTGTTCCATCGGAACGCCGTCGAAACTGAACTCCATGCAGAGGTGCAGGCGTTCTACGAAACCATGGTGAACCGTTACGTGGCTCGCGGCCTTTCGGAATCGGAAGCCCGCCGCCTCGCTCGTCTCGAATTCAATTCACCTGAAAACGTCAAGGAACAAGTGCGCGACGCACGCGCCGGTGCAGCCCTTTCGTCGCTCGCACGCGATATGGCGTATTCGTGGCGAAGGCTCCGCAAAGCCCCCGCGTTTGCATTTGTCACGGTTCTCACGCTCGCCCTTGGCATCGGCGCCAACGCCACAATTTTTTCAATCGTGAATAGACTCGTGCTCCGTCCTGCGCTTGTGGGCAGCCCAACCACACTCCTGGCGCTGCATACCACGCATCACGGTGAATGTTGCAATTCCTTTTCCTGGCCTCTCTTTACCGACCTGCGCGAACAAGCCAAATCATTTTCTGGCTTAGCCGCCTACAACGAACTCGTACCTGCCTCCATTGGCGGCAATGGCGAGCCCGAGCGCGTGTGGGGCCAAGCCGCCACCGCGAATTTCTTCGACGTCGCGCAAACCGGTATGACTCTCGGCCGTGGTTTTCGCCCTGAAGAAGAACACCTCCCAGTCGTCGTTCTGGGTCACGCTCTGTGGCAGCAACGCTTCGGCGCCGATCCGCTCATCGTTGGAAAAGCCATCAATCTCTCTGGCAAACCGTTCACTGTCGTCGGCGTCGCGCCGCCCGGCTTTCGCGGTGTCGATCTCATTCTCGATTGCCAGTTTTGGGTTCCTCTCGGTGAACTCGGCGGATTGCTGCCCAACACCGGTAATTATGAATCTCGCGATTATCACTGGATCGTCGTCATCGGCCGGCTGAAGCCAGCCGTCAATTCTTCCCAAGTAGCGGCGGAACTCAACCTCTTGGCACAGCGAATTCTAAAGGCGCATCCCAACAGCGACGACGATGGTTTCCGTTTCGAACAGGCCGGCTCACTCCCCCCGCGAGACAAATCCGTGGTCTTAATGTTCCTGGCAGCGCTGTCCCTGGTCGCACTCATGGTTCTCTGCATCGCTGGTGCAAACGTAGGTAACCTCTTTTTGTCACAAGCAGCAGGCCGGCAACGCGAACTGGCCGTTCGTCTCGCGCTCGGGGCCACACGCCGTCACCTCCTTCATCAAATGCTCACCGAAAGCGTGATGCTTGCCTTGGCCGGCGGTCTGCTCGGCGTAGCTCTTTCCCTCTGGGCCACGCGCGCTCTCGCGGCGTTTCATGTTCCTGCCCCTGTGCCGCTCGATCTCACTGTGAGTGTCGATGCGAGAGTAGTGCTTTATAGCTTTCTCCTCAGTGTTGCCACCGGCGTCCTCTTCGGCCTCGTCCCGTCATGGACGGTTGTGCGGCCCATGATCGCCGCTGGAATCAAAGGCGAAGATCGCCTCGCGCGCCCCGGCCGCCTTTGGAGTCTCGGCAACATCTTGGTCATTTCACAGATTGCTATGTCAGTCGTTTTACTCTGCGCCACTGGTCTTTTTCTGCGAAGTCTTCAAAGCGCCTCCCAAATTGAGATCGGCTTCCACTCTAACGGCATCTTGATGATGGCCGTCGACCCACGGCTGCACGGCTATTCCCCCGAACGCACTACCCAGTTTTTAGACCAATTGCGCGAACGTGTCGCCGCTCTTCCAGGTGTGCGTTCGGCCACCTATACGGACGCCATACCGCTCACGGGAGGTCACCGTAGCGATGGCTTCTCCGCGGAGGGCCAGCCGGCCGCCACTAGGCCAGCGCCGGTCACAGAACTTTATATGGTCGGTCCTGACTATTTCGAAACGATCGGAACCAGTTTTGTCTCCGGGCGCACCTTCGCCAACGAAAGTCCCGCCGGGCCCAAAGTTGCCGTTGTGAACCAAGCTTTGGCTGAAGAGCTGTTCAAGAATCAAAATCCGATCGGACAGCGTGTCACGGGCCCTGGCGTTACCTACGAGATCACGGGGATCGTGAAGAACGTGAAGTCGCGCGTCTTGGGTGAGGAGTTTCGACCGGTGCTGTATCGCTCTCTAGCACAAAACATCGCGCGCGATCCGTCGTTCATCGGTTATCGAATTGTGGTCCAGTTCACGCGCGACCCTGCCGCCGTCGCTCACGCCGTGCGCGCCCAGATTCATTCACTCGATCCTACGCTCGCCATCTTCGACTCCCAAACCATGCAGGAGCATCTCCGCGACGCGCTCTTCCTTCCGCGCCTTGCCGGCAGTCTCTTCGGCACGTTTGGCGTTCTGGGTCTAACTCTCGCCGCGGTCGGCCTCTACGGCGTTATGAATTCATGGGTCAGCCGCCGTACCCGCGAAATGGGCATCCGCCTGGCGTTAGGCGCGCGCGTTGGCGAAGTACAGTGGCTCATCGTTCGTCGCGGCATGCTCCTGACTCTGTTGGCCGTCATACCCGGTCTCGCTCTCGCGTGGGCCGTATCGCAGCTCTTCACCGCTGTTCTCTACGGCGTCCGCCCGCACGATCTCGCAACGTTCCTTCTGGCGCCGCTCTTTCTCGCCTGCGTTGCCGCACTGGCTTGTTGGCTCCCCGCACGCCGCGCCGCAACTGCCGAGCCCCTGGAGTCCCTCCGTCATGAATAGCCACCAAGACCCGCTGCTTTGCCATTCTGTCTACTCTCCAGTAACTCGCCCTCTATTCACACGAAAACCGCTAGCCGAGATGGGAAGAAGCGGCAATGTATTTCGGAGCCCCGCGAGTTTCTGTCTCATGGTTACTCTCTCCTAACTTCTTTCGCTGGCATATGATGGTCTACGCACCCAATGCCAATTCGCTTTTGTCTTTTTATTTTGTCCGGCCTGTTATTGGCCGGGCGCTTTTCCGCTGCCGCCGATGGACCACCTGCTTGGGCTTATGGCACCGCGCCTGAATCCGCTGCCGCCGCGCCGCCACACGAGGCGCCAGACTTGAGCGTCAAGCATCTTGTCGATAGCCAAGGCGCATTCACAAACGCGCAAATCGGCGACCGCTTCAATCCCGCCGATTGGTATCCCGGCGATCATCCCGCCATGCCCGATGTTGTCTCCCATGGCCGCAAGCCGGAAATCTGGGCCTGCGGTCTCTGCCACTACCCCAATGGCAAAGGCCGCCCCGAAAACGCCGGCGTCTCTGGTCTGCCCGTTTTCTATTTCATCGAACAGATGAGAAAGTTTAGAGACGGCGAGCGCACCAGCGCCGACACTCGCAAAAAGAACACCGGTGTCATGATCTCCATTGCCAAAGCAATGACCGACGACGAAATCAAGGCGGCCGCCGAGTATTACGGCAGTATCAAGTGGACACCCTGGATCAAGGTCGTTGAGACGAAGACAGTGCCCAAGTCTTACACCAGCGTGGGCATGTATCTGCCGTTGAAAGGGAATGAGAAGGAGGCAATCGGCGAACGCATTATCGAAACGCCCGTCGACGCCGAAGCCACGGAAGTACTCCGTAATCCGCGCTCCGGCTTCATTGCGTACGCGCCTATCGGAAGCGTCAAGAAGGGTGAAGTCTTGGTCACGGGCAATCACGGCAAGACCGTCGCCTGCGGAGTCTGCCACGGACCTGATCTGAAAGGTCTCGGCCCTGTTCCGGGTCTCGCCGGACGGTCGCCCAGTTATCTCGTCCGCCAGATGTACGATATGCAGCAAGGCACCCGGCGCGGCAATTGGACCGAGCTGATGAAACCGGCCGTCAGCGGCTTAACCGAAACAGATTTATTGAACATCGCCGCCTATTTATCGTCTCGTAATCCTTGAGGTGAGTTATGTTCCAAACGGTTCGCTACGCAATTCGCAGCCTCGGCCGCACTCCGAGTTTCACCCTTGCAGCGCTCGTTTGCCTGGCTCTAGGCATCGGCGCTACGTCGGCTATCTTTAGCATCGTCAATGCCGTCGTTTTGCGGCCGTTGCAATATCCAGAGTCGAACCGTCTGATTCGTATTTATACGGAGTTCCCCACATTTCCCGGTGGCGGTCTCCACAAATTCTGGGTCTCCGACTCCGAGGTGTTCGATCTGCAAAAATCGGCAAAATCGTTCGACCTCATCGGCGCTTCGTCCACGACTAGTGTGAACCTCGCCGGAGTGAACCAGCCCACTCGGGTCACCGCAACATTTGTGAGTGCGGAGGTCCCCAAGCTCCTGGGTGTGCAACCGATCATGGGGCGTTTCATCAGCAAGCAGGACGATTCGCCCGGAGCCCCCGCAGTGCTAATGCTCTCCCACGGTTTGTGGCGGCGTGTATTCGGAGGCGACCCCAACATTATCGGTAAAGAAACGATTCTCAACGGCGCCAAGGCGACCGTCATTGCCGTGATGCCGCAAGGCTTCGCCTTCCCGCCGGGACAGATCGATCCAACAGAGGCCTGGAGCGCACTCCAACTCGACCCGAATCATGTGAGTCCGGGAGGCCATAACTTCGATGTAGTGGGCCGCCTTGCTCCCGGAGTGACTCTGGCGCAAGCGCGTGAAGAAATGGCCCGGCTGGTGGCGCGTTGGGGTGAGTCCGCCTCGCCCAATCATCACGTTTTCACTCCGAAGGACCATTACCCCAGCCTGTATTCGTTCTACGACGAAGTAGTCGGCGGAGTCCGAAAGGCCATGCTGCTTTTGCTGGGTGCTGTAGTGCTAGTCCTGCTCATCGCCTGCGTGAATGTGGCCAACTTGCTGCTCGCGCGCAGCGAGGCCCGGCAGCGTGAAATAGCGGTGCGGCGAGCCATCGGTGCATCCACTTCCGACCTCGCTAAGCAATTCGTTATCGAAGGCTTGGTACTCGCTTTGACGGGCGCAGCCCTCGGCGTGTGTGTCGCGTTTGGAAGCCTGCGGCTGATCGAATCGGCAAACTCAGGCAGTATCCCACGCGCCGCCGAGATTGCCCTGAATCTTCCGGTTCTTCTATTTACGCTCGCCGTTTCCGTGCTCATCGGCGTCCTGTTCGGCTTGGCGCCTTTCATCCACGTCTCCGCAATCCGTGTGTTTGACACACTCAAATCGTCCAGCGGCCGTTCATCTTCAAGCATCGCTTCCAAGCGTTTTCGTAACGTGCTGGTTGTGGCTGAAATCTCCATGGCCTTCGCGCTGCTGGCCGGAGCCGGACTCATGATGCGCAGCTTCTGGAACCTCCAGCAGGTCAATGCCGGTTTCAATCCTAAGGGATTGTTGACTTTCAACCTCTCGTTGCCGGAGGCCGCTTACAAAGATCAAAATGCCAGAAAGTCGTTCTGGTCGAACTTGCAGGAACGTTTACAAAGAATACCCGGCGTAGTTTCCGTGACGATGGCTGAAGATTTGCCACCTGTGCGCCGCGAAGTGGATAATGATACCGACATCGAAGGTCTCGTGAAAGTGCCGAACGGACCCATCGAAAATGTGGCCTTCTACCAGGCAACGGGAGAACACTTTTTCGAGGCGCTTGGTGCGCGCATAGTCGATGGGAGATTGCCCAATTCAAGCGATGAGAACCCGGATTCTCCGGGGCTCGTAATCAATGCCGCGATGGCTCGCACGTTCTGGCCCCATCAGTCGGCGATAGGTCGACGTATTCGCCCTGGCGGGAACAAAGCGTGGTGCCGAGTGGTCGGCGTGGTCGCCGATATCAAGAACGCCGGCGTGGATAAACCGGTGGGTACCGAACTCTTCTACTTGTACAAGCTCTATATGCCGTCGAGTTTTAACGTGCTGATCAAGACCGGCGGCGATCCGATGAGTGTGGCGGGCGCAGCCCGCAAGGCCGTAGCATCCCTCGATTCGAGCCTGCCTTTGGCAAAAGTCCGAACCATGGACGATGTCGTCGCCGCCGCAACCACGCGACCCAGGTTCCTCACACTCATTCTCGGAATGTTCTCTATGCTCGCTCTTTGCCTCGCTGCTGTCGGGATCTATGGTGTGATCGCTTATTCCGTTGAGCAGCGCACTGCTGAATTCGGTATCAAGATGGCCCTCGGCGCACAACCGCAACGATTGCTGCTGCAAGTGCTGGGACAAGGCCTGACGCTGGGCTTGATCGGTGTTGCCGTTGGTGTTTCGGGCGCGCTTCTTTTGACCCGTTTCTTGGAAGGTATGCTCTACGGAGTGTCGAAGTCAGACCCCTCGTCTCTATCCGTGTCAGCCTCCGTCCTGACGATCGTTTCGGCGTTGGCAGCTTTTCTTCCGGCCCTGCGGGCCATGCGAGTTCAACCAGTACGGGCGTTGCGCTATGAGTAATGACAAAATAGAGAACTATGCCCGCAGCCCTCATTACGGGAGCGTCCACCGGAATTGGCCGCGAGCTGGCCTTCATCGCAGCTGACAACGGCTATGACCCGGTGCTCGTGGCACGCACCGCTGGGGCGCTCGAAACCGTGGCTACCGAGATTCAACGCAAAACCTCGCGCAAGGTTCATGTCTTTCCCGTCGATCTTTCCGAACCCAACGCTGCGCGCACCTTAATAGACGTCATAACGAATGCGGAAGTCACGGTTGATGTGCTAATCAACAATGCCGGCTTCGGGTTGGTTGGCAAACTCTGGGAACTCCCAGATGACCAGCAAATGCAGATGGTGCAGTTGAACATTGGAGCGCTCACTCAGTTGACTCGTCTTTGCTTACCCGGCATGGTGGAACGACGCAACGGGTACATCCTGAACCTTGCTTCCACGGCTGCTTTCCAGCCGGGACCTTTGATGGCGGTTTACTACGCTTCGAAGGCATACGTCCTGTCCTTCTCGGAGGCCGTACACAATGAAGTCAAAGAGTACGGAGTGAAGGTCTGCTGTCTGTGTCCTGGCCCCACTCTCACCGAGTTTATGAACCGTGCTGGCATGACGAACGCAAAACTTTTTCAAAGTGGCGGCGTGATGGGCGCTGCCGAAGTGGCGCAGACTGGCTGGGATGCCATGCGGGCAGGGAGGTCCTTAGTCGTCCCCGGCGCACTCAATGCCACCATGGCCTTTCTCACTCGTTTCGGGTCCCGCCAAATGATGGCCGGCATAGCACGCTCTTTGCAGGAAACAAAGTAAGCTTCAATGCTTGCGTAAGCGACTATAGCGAACCGAAATCAAACCCTTCGAATATGTTTTGTTCTCCGCCAACTTGAACTCGCGTTGCGGAAAACCGCTCGGAAACAACGGAATCCCTGCTCCCAACAACACCGGCACAACGCCGATATAAAGTTCCTCTACTAAATCCGCCTTCAAAAACGACCTGGCCAGTTCGCCACCTCCCATCAGCCAGATATGCTTGCCCTTTTGCTTGCGCAACTCAGCAATCAGGCGCGCTGGAGTCTTGTTCGTGTAAGTAACTCCTTGCCGTTCACCTGCCGGCTTCGATCGCGAAAAGACGAACGATTTCATAGGACTGCCGAAAGAACCACCCCCTAGCTTCAACGCCATCTCGAACGTTTTTCGTCCCATCACGGCACCATCAACTTCTTTTACGAACTCCGCCATCGAGTAGTCCTTTGGTATGAACAAGAAATCGACAGCGCCGTTCTTCCGAGCAATATATCCATCGATACTGACACCGACACCCAGGATGACTTTTCGCATGGAAGAGAGTGTATCAATCAAACGACGTCGAACTTCACCCCCTGCGCGAGCGGAAGTTCTCGGCCATAATTGATAGTGTTGGTCGCGCGCCGCATGTAGAGCTTCCAAACATCCGATCCGCTCTCACGCCCGCCGCCGGTCTCCTTTTCTCCGCCAAACGCTCCGCCAATTTCTGCCCCTGACGGACCAATATTCACATTAGCGATGCCGCAATCCGATCCCTCCGCCGACACAAAACGCTCGGCCTCGCGTAAGTCATTCGTGAAAATGGACGACGCCAAACCTTGCGGCACATCATTGTGCCAGTGCAACGCTTCATCAAGTTGCCGGAAACGCATCACATACAGCAGCGGAGCAAATGTCTCGCGCTTCATAGTGGCCGTCTGCTCCTTCATTTCAACCAGGGCTGGGCGGACGTAATAACCGCCATCACATCCAGGTACGTTGATGCGTTCACCACCCGTTATCGCCGCGCCGGCAGCCTTTGCCTCAGCGAGACTCTGTTGCATACCTTCAAACGCACGGCCATCGATGAGCGGACCCACCAGTGTCCCATTTTCCCTCGGATCTCCCACTACCACCGACTTGTAAATTTGTTTCAAACGTGGGAGGAGTTTGTCATAGAGGCTGTCATGAACCAACAGACGGCGCAAGGTGGTGCAGCGCTGGCCCGCCGTTCCCATGGCGGAGAAGGCAATGCCGCGCAGTGTGAGGTCTAAATCGGCTGATTCGCAAACAATCGCCGCGTTGTTCCCACCTAACTCCAAAATCGAGCGTGCGAAACGTTCGGCGAGCTTCGGCCCGACCTGTCTGCCCATGGCCGTCGAGCCAGTAGCCGAAACCAACGGCACCTGCCGGTTTGCCGCCAAAGCCTCGCCAATCTCTTTGCCGCCATTCAAGACGGCCGATAAACCGGCGGGTGCTTCGCCGAATTTGGCAACCGCGCGTTCAAACAACGCCTGCGTAGCCAGCGCGGTCAAAGGTGTTTTCTCAGACGGTTTCCAGACCACGGAGTTGCCGCACACCAATGCCAGAGCGGCATTCCACGACCACACGGCCACCGGAAAATTGAACGCTGAAATAATGCCCGTTACGCCCAGCGGGTGCCACGTCTCCATCATTCGGTGCAGCGGCCGTTCAGTTGCAATCGTCAAACCGCAGAGTTGGCGCGAAAGCCCGGCCGCAAAGGTGCAGATATCGATCATCTCTTGCACTTCGCCAAGTCCTTCGGAAATAATCTTGCCGGCTTCAATGGTAACGAGCCGTCCCAACTCCGTCTTTGCCGCGCGCAGTTCTTCTCCTAACAAGCGAACCAGTTCGCCGCGTTTCGGCGCCGGCACTTTACGCCATTCAAGAAATGCCGCTGCTGTCGCTGCAATGACTTGGGTCGTTTCGGCTTCGGTATTCGTGCGCACTCGGCCAATCACTTCTCCAGTGATAGGCGTATGCACCGCCAACGCGCCACCTTCGTATGCCTCGCGCGCCACTCCTAATCCGGCGAGAATCTGCGCGGTCTCTTCCTGAATCGTCTTCACCTTTCTAAGATCCCATTTATTGAATTGAGCTAACCTAGTCAAGTATGGTCAAGAATGTTCTCGGCACCGCTTTGCAAACCTGCTGCGCTAATCCCCTAACGGGCTTTTATCGCGACGGCAAATGCAATACCGGACCTGATGACCTGGGCAAGCACACGATTTGTGTCGAGCTCAGCGATGAATTTTTGAAGCATCAAGCGTCGATTGGCAACGATTTGATCACGCCAAGGCCTGAGTATGGCTTCCCAGGACTAAAAGCGGGCAACCATTGGTGCGTCTGCATCGAGCGCTGGAAAGAGTCTTATGATGCTGGTGTCATCGGCGCAGCCCGTTTGGAAGCGACGCATGAAAAAGCGCTGGAAGTAGTCACTATGGAAATGCTACTCCGCAGTGCCAGCTTGAAGAGTACGCGCGCTAATTAGGTTCAAAGCTATTGATGCGTCCGGCTTCTTTTTTCTGCCGCATCGCAATCATGCGGGCGTCGGACGCCGCTTCCACCGCTTGCCGCGCTGTATCGATCATGCCTTTGTAGTTCTTCTTTAGGTAGGCCGCCTCTGCCTGATCGAGATAGCTGCTGGCTTTTGCCAGTGTCCCTGCCGCTGCTTGTGCGGCTCCATCCGCTCGGGCGATCTGGATGGCATTGCGCGCCTGATAGAGTTCTGTGGTGGCTTCGTATTGCTCCATGGAAACGCTCGGCTGATTTTTCATATTGGCCGATGCCAGTTGCGATGCGCGTATGTTCAATGTGTATTGGCCACGCGGCAACAACTCCGCCTTTGCTTCCACTTCTTCCACGCGGCCGATGGTGTCCGGACGAACCGCGCTCTCCACAACAATGACGTCGCTTGGATACGGTACTGAGAAATAAGGTTCTGCCGTGATCAAAAGACCGAATGTCGAGTACGGTGAAGTCACACTCATATTCGCCTTCAAAGCACCGTTCGGGATTACTTCCCCCAGGTTTACCGCTTTGCCATCAGGCGTGATCGCCCATAAGACATACGTGAGGAACTCCAACCCGAAGATTGTTGGCGGGTCCAACTTTTTCAAATTAAAATCGATTTTCGTATAGCCGTTCTTCGCTTCCACTGTGGCATGCCCTTCGGCCTTAGGCAGCAAGACAGTTCCCTTGAGGTCGATATCCGTGGGGCCGGAGTGCCGTTGGAAGTTCACGGCCTGCAGAGCGCGTTGCACAACGGTAACTGTGTAAATGGGAACGTGGTCGTTCGGCTGTGGTGCTACCTGGGCCAGAGCGCAAGCAGTTAGGCAAATAAAGCAAACTACTAGTCGCAGGGAAAGCGTTTTCATGAAACCTCGGAAGTTCCTCAAACCAATTTGACGATCATTTGATCGCGATGTTTCAGAATAAAATGCGCGAACTAATTCCAGTCGCCCAAACCTTCTACGTACTCAGCCGAGCCATCCCGTAACCATCCGTCCAATTGAGCCGGCTCCTTCAATTGCTGCCCGCGCTTGCGTGCCACGGCCGCATACGCGCATTCAATTTCATCCAGCGCCGTCATATCTACAAACAGCTTCTCAAACTGCGCTACAGGGAAAACATCTTCCTGTCCCTTGCCCCAGCGCTTCTTGACATCCTTCAATGTAATGTAGCTGGGCATCCGGCCGGCGAGCTGCCGCACCGCCTCCGCTGTCTTCTGGGCATTGTGCAGGTCCGTGCGCGTGAGCCTGAATGCGCCGAGCAGTTTATCGATGTCGATCCAAAACGTATTCGAGTTGTAAAACGAAAGACTGGCTTCTATCTTCTCCGAAGGCAGCGCCAAACCTTCCACTAGCCGCAGCCTCCCGTTCACGCGCGCTAAACCTCCGCCATGGTCGTCCACTTGCCGCCCAATCACTTCCACTGTCATCGCTGCGCCGCGGTCTATGTGAAAACCAAGTAAGCCCGCATCCAGATTCGCGCCCACTGTGTCAATGTTATGCATCATCAGATACCGCAGTTGCGGCCGATCTCGCAGCAATCGCAGCAGGACACCGTTGCGCAGCATGTTCGGCACTTCGTACCAATGGCCGGTCGGATGCAGACATTGCAGCGGCAAATTGTCCGTGTAATCCGCGCCTTCCGGCCCGCGTTGTGCCCACTGAATCAGGGCCGTACGCACGCTGTCGCGCATTTTTTCCTTTTGCTCGTCTAGCTCCTGCTGCGGCATCTCCTCCCAAGCGAAGCGCAAATCTCTTGACATGGGAACGAGCCGTAAGCCAATGCTGCGGCCCGGCGAAAGAATGACTTCGCCTCGGTAGCCGTAATTCTTTTCGCGCGCCATATTTCTCTCAATGGGAGCATGTGTGAGGTAACTGGTCGTAATCACATGCGGTACCAGTGCCCCCGCTTCGCGGCTGGTCTGGCGGCTCTTGGCGAGATGCACCTCCACAAATGTGCGATATTGCCCTGCAAATTTGCAGAACGGATTGAGCGCTTTTACCGCGCCCGCGCCGCGCGTCCAGCGCGTGCCTGCTCCGCCGGCCAAAGACACCACCGCAACTTTGCCTTCCTGCAAAGCCTTCATACCTAGTCGCTGGTATTTCTCCTCCAGCGTGCCGCGGGCATCGAACACGTCGCCCGGCTGTACATCCTCGATCTTGGCTGCGGGTGGTAGCCGGTTCTGTGCAAGTCCCAAACTGCCGTTCTGCAAACCGGCTTTGATGCGTTCATGTTCCAGCGGGTCAAAGCCATACTCTTTCAACAGTTCCGGCAGCGGCTTGGTCTGTTGCGCAGGGTTGGAATCGGCGGAAGGAAGCAGTGTATCGAAGAGATCCTGCACAATGCCCGCATATCCGGGCATGGTCCGCGAGGCCGCGCCCAGGCGGTCCAGTTCTTTGCGCCGTGAGAGCGGCATCAAGCGCTGATCCATACGCAACAGCGTAGGCACTATCAAAGCGTAATAGCGCGCGGGCATCAGACTCGCCTCGCCACTCAACAGTTGAGCCACTGTCCCATGTTCGTTGATCTGGAAATCGTAAACCACCGGATTCATGGCAAACGGCACAGCCTCTTCCATCTGTTGTTTGGTCTCGCGCATGATGGCCTGCAAACGGTCTTGCGCGCACGCTTTGCTGTCGGGGCTGAAAATGAAACCCATGCCTCCGCCCGCCATGCCTCCGAGCATCCAAAATCCCCAGAAATTAGCGTGGAATTCCGCGCGCGCCCGCGCAATCAGCGTTTCCGTGTACGCATTGCTTGCCCAGGGAATGATGCTTTGAATGGGTCCAAAAAAGTTCTTCTCCGTCTCACGCCCGAGGCCCTTTACGTCGCTCGCGCGCAAACATCCCAGCACATCCTCCAAAATGTCAATGGCCTTTTGCCGCGCTAACCACTCAGCGGGTGAGCGCAACAGATACTTCTCTGTGACCATTTCGAGAATGGGACCGACATCTTGCGCCATGCCCCCGTGCACGAGCACGAGGCTCTTCTGCAATTGTTGGCGCGCTTCGTCGCTGATTTCCGCCGAGGAAAAAACTGTGTGTCGCGGTAGAAGCCGTCCGCGGCTGATGCCAAACTCCGGGTCGCCCTCGCTCGCTTCCTGGCCCTGAATTAGTTTGATGCCCGGCCAGACCCCGCCTGAATCCTGCCAGCCGCCGCCCGAACCTCCCAACCACTCTCCCAAAATGGCGCGCGCGGCCACGAGCCGGCGGTCACTTTCCTTGAGATCGCCAGTCAGAGAATGAATCTGCTTGGTCGCGCGCATGCAAACCGCAATCAGCCCAGCAAGCAAGGTCGTGGAAACGGCCAACCGCGAGCCTTTCGGAATGTTGCGCACGCGGCTGACTAACTCGACGCCGCGCCCTTCGCCCACCAAACACCGGAGCAGGGAACTGACCGGCTGAATCGCGCCTTCAATCGCCGCAGGCACCAGCCCCGAAGCGATCACTGCGGATTTCAATAAACCTAAGTAGTCGTGCGCGAAATCGAACAGCTCGGCGAACGTGCCGATATCGGCGGTAGCACCCAAATCAACACTGGTCAGCCGCAGCACCGGCTCGTCGATCACTCGGAAAAACGCTTCCACGGGCGGCCGCACATTGCCAGAACCTTCTCCCCGTACCGCCAGATCGATAGAGATATTCAAAACTTTGGCGCCTTCCGGATGGTCCATGCCCAGAAAGAATATGTCACTCCAAGCGCTGTGGGTGAGATCCATGCGAACCGGGGTGGACTCCTTCAGAATTGGATATGGCGCGCCCTCCGACTCTCGCTCCAGCAATTCCGGCCGGATGCTTAGCGGATAATCCATTGGATACCCAATACGCGACATCCACTGATTCCCACGCACCGACCGCACACTCCGCCGCACCTGATCGGCGAGCGTTTTGAACGCCAAGCCGCGATAGGTCGCCGCATAGGCGCTGGCCAGAGCCGCGTTCAAGCCATTGGCTTTCTCCGCGCGCCGCAGCGTTTCACTCGCCTCTTCAAAGCGCCGTCGCAGCAAATGAGACATGGCTTCAAAAGGAATGAGTCCCGCACCTTGCAACTCACACCTTTCCGGCAGATGGAAACGGTAAATTGCATAGAGGAAGAACAGTGCCCGCACGCGTTCATACAGATTGTCGTTCCTGCGCCGGAACTCATCAAGCGCCGCGCACTCCGAAAGCAAATCCGTTATAGACGCATGCCTGGCGAACTCATCTACCGACTCATTCCGAATGGCGGGGTCGTGGGAGGTGATGATGTCGATCAGTTTCATTCGCCGTTTTCGGCCTTCTGCAAAGCGAGGTTTTCCACAAGTTGCGCCAGTACCAGATCGCGGTCTTTGCCGCTGAGCGCCAGCGCGAGTTGTGCCTGAAACAAGCCGTACTTTACTCCCACGTCATAGCGCCTGCTGTTCAACTCGAGAGCCAGATATTGTTCCCGATTGGCAAGTTCTCCCAAAACCGCCGAGACAGTCGCGCCTCCGTTATCGACCGTACGCTTTTCCAAAAGCTCCATGAAAGCTGGCGTCAACACGTGCATGCCGAAAAAGCATAGGTAGTGTCCCGTTCGCAATCCGGAAACATTGAGTGACTGTTCTGCCTCCGTCGGCGTGGGCTTTTCAATCACTTTCTCTACTCTGTACAAATCCTGCCTGCCTGGGAGCCTCTGGCCACCAATGGTTCCGTAGTTTGCCAACAGCGTTTCACGCGTAGCTTGCACGGCCGAGATGGAGCAACCCTCCAGCGCGGCTACTTCGGCAAGTCTCTTGGCGCTGTGGGCGCCGTTCCCAGCGATGTAGAGATGGTCGCCCACAAGGTGCAGAAACGCCTCGCCCTGCACAAACGATCGCGCTGAATAAAGAGCGCTGGCGTAACCGGAGGCGTGCGCCTGATGAACAAATTGCACTGTGCGATCTGCCACGGCGCGCGTATAAGCAGCTTCGTCGCCCGGAGCGATCACAACGGCGATTTGATCGACTTTTGCCCGACGAATTTCTTCCACGATAATGCGGAGCACCGACTTTTCCTGGCCATCACGGTCGATCACGGTTTGCAGCGCTAGTGTTCGCTGGTTGGGCGCCGCAGCGGTTACCACTGCCTTCGGTATATTCATGCTTGGGTCCCTTGCATTTTAGCGTGCTACTGCCGCGCGGCCAGACCTTCCGCCTCATAGAGAGTCTCTTTCTCAGACTGCTCGGTTTGGTCTATCTGATAGCCTTCGCCTCGCTTTGGCCCCAAATTGTAGGTTTAGTAGGTGCTAACGGAATTACACCCGCTGCGGAAACCCTAGCCGCGATACATGCGGATTACGGCTGGCGCGCCTATCTGGATGTTCCCTCGGTGTTCTGGCTTTCTCCAACCGATACCGCGTTGCAAGCGATCTGCGTGCTCGGATGTGTGGCGGCGTTGTTGCTGATGCTTGGAGTGGTGGTTCGAAGCGCGGCTGTGGCGGCATACATTTTGTATCTCTCACTCGTGACCATCGGCCAGCCTTTCACTTCGTTTCAATGGGACGCTTTGCTTCTAGAAACCGGCTTTCTCGCCATTTTTGCCAGCTCGTCCCTGCTCCCTTTGGCTTACCGTTTTCTGCTATTCCGTTTGATGTTTGAATCGGGCTTGGTCAAACTCACATCGGGCGACATAAATTGGCGTAATCTGCACGCCCTCCGCTACCACTTCTTCACTCAGCCGCTGCCTACTCCGCTGGCTTACTATATGCAGCAAGCTCCTACGTCGTTGCTGGATTCTCTGACACTGCTCACCCTCCTCATCGAGCTAGCTGTGCCGTTCCTGCTTTTCGCCCACCCCAGACGCGTTCGTCAAATCGCCGCTTCTCTTTTGGTGCTCCTGCAAATTTTCATTGCGCTTACGGGCAACTACGCGTTTTTCAACTTGCTAACCCTGGTTCTTTGCCTCTGGGCCCTTGACGATGAGTGTCTGCACGACTGGGCAAAATGGAGAGCTCCAGCATTGCCACTCTTCCCAAAGGCGAACGACATAGCGGTTGGCCTAGTAGTATTGCTGAGTGTTCTGCAGATTTTCGCGTTGGAACCCTCGTTCCTTGATTCTTTTGAAATTGTGAATCCGTACGGCCTCTTCGCCGTCATGAGTACCTCGCGCACTGAGCTGGTCATTGAGGGCTCGAATGACGAGCTTCACTGGGAGGTTTACTCGTTGCGGTACAAGCCTGGAGATTTGGCTCGTAGCTTGCCGGTAGTGGCGCCGTACCAGCCTCGCCTCGATTGGCAGATGTGGTTTGCAGCGTTGGGGCAGCCTCAAAATAACCTCTGGACAAAGACCTTGGTTTACCGGCTGTTACTCGGTCAAACGGAAGTGCTGAGTCTTCTAGAACCGGCTCCCTTTGCAAAGCCGCCCCGCTGGATACGTATTCAAGCTTATAGTTATAACTTCACGACCCTTGCGCAGCGAAAAGGGAACGGGACTATTTGGCAGCGCACACTGCTAGGTACCTGGTTTGGTCCTGTGTCGATGGTTTCCAAAAACTAAACGGACCGGGACCGCGTAGAACTGCGGTTGCAATGATGTTGATTTCTTATTGCGGAAGTTTGCCGGGCAGAGTATAGTATTCTTAACAAAAGCGGTTAATGCACGACCCACTCAGTATTAAACGCTTTTACCTCCGAGGTTGAGGACTCGGACTCAGTCCGAGTCCTCAACATAAAAAATTCCCCTCTGTTTGCGTTATATAATGCACTGGTCGTTATCTTAACCGACCTGGAGAAACCATGTCCCCAATCCCGCTCAGAAGGCGTTTCCTAAGTTCGCTCGGTGGTGCTGCAGCGTTTTTCTCGGGCAAGCAGGTAAGTGCAAACCAAGGTACTAAAGCTTCTATGACACCTAGTACGTTACTGCCGTCGTATGCGACGCTGCACAACTACCGTACTTTAAAGCAGTCGAGTTTCGATCGAACGGGAGGGAACCGGGACTCGTGGCACATCGCGCCCGGCGATACGCTGGAAGTCTTCAAATCTGACGGACCCGGTATCATTACGCACATTTGGTACACCATCAGCGCACGGAGTGGACATCATCTGAAAGAACTTGTGATGCGCATCTACTGGGAGGAGAGCGCCAAACCCAGCGTAGAAGTACCAGTTGGAGACTTTTTCGGATTGAATTTGGGAGATTACTTTTTGTATCAATCGGCCTTTTTGAATTGTTCGTCTGTAAAGGCACTGAACAGTTATTTCGCGATGCCATTCCGCCGCACAGCTCGCATTACCATCACGAACGAAGGTGCGCAGGCCGTGGACTCTTTTTATTCCAACATCGACTATCAGCTCACACCTTCGCTGCCCGACGGTGCGCTGTATTTCCACGCGCAGTACAGGCAATCGATTCCCAATCGGGCTGTTCCGGCCATCGCCGGCCAACCGCAAGTGAACCTGGACGGCAAGGACAACTATGTCTTCTTCGAAACGCGCGGCAAGGGCCAAATGATGGGAGTTACCTTCGGAGTCGTACAAAATCACGATGGGTGGTTTGGCGAAGGCGACGAGATGATTTTCATCGACGACCCTGCGAAGCCGGCCATTAACGGAACAGGTACGGAAGACTATCTGTGCGGAGCGTGGGATTTCAATGGAATACCGTTCGCGAATCTCTATAACGGCGCGCCGTACATTTCAATTGCTGAACGAGCGGGGGGACGTTACTGTGTGT
>PMSX01000170.1 GCA_003167495.1 Bryobacterales bacterium
CAAAATGGAGGAGAACCAGATTGGCTAGCTTTCAACAGAACGATAATCTAGTGTGCAATCAGCAAGCCGCTCACTGAAGTCTCTTTTCTTGGACTTTACCAGGAATTTCCGAACCCCAAGCGTCGATTCCGCATCAGCCATGTTCGGATGCGGACACTTTTTCGACCCGACCTCAGCCGGAAAGCTGCCGCAGTAATTTTGGCAGGCTCACGCCCGGCCAGCGGCGGAACCAAACCCATGTCGCGGCGACTGCTAAACTCCCGATCGAAAAACCAACAGCTTGCGTCAGACAATGAAGCCAGTGGAGAGAAAGGCAAGAACAAGCAAAAGTAAGCCCCCGCTGATCTCTCAACCAGCCCAAAAACGGGAGATTTAACCAGATCAGTGCAACAAGAGCGGCTGCTGCAGCCACACCAAATCGCCGATCGACCATCGACAAAATGCCAAAAGCGGCGATCAATGCGGAGACGATCACGGAGGCACGCCGGCGCGGAGTAAAGTTCAAATTGCTAGGCAACCCGATACCGCTTAACGCCAACATCGTCCATGGCACCGAGCGGCGGAGAAGATCTGTTTTCAGCATGCTCTGCAACGTCCAGCGCTTTCTGTGCGTCACTTGAATCCGCGGATTCAGCGCGATACGGCTGCCGGGCCGCACCAGACGCGACCCGAACTCCACATCCTCCACGGACGGGAACTGGAACTTGGCGTCGAATCCACCAGCTGCCAAAAAAGCCGATCTCCGAACGGCACCGCACCCAGTCCAAAACGATGCCACATCACCCTCAGAGGTCTGATGAACGTAAGCATGCAGCAAATTGCGATATTGGTTCACCAGGCCCGGATGCTCCGGGCGCGTGTCATACGACCCGATGACCGCTGCATAGTCCTGTTCGGAACCAGCCAGAAAGGATCTCACCAGTTCAAGGCAATCCTCATGAGGAACCACGTCCGCATCCAGGAATAAGATTATCTCTGCCTGGGAAACATGGGCGCCGGCATTGCGGGCGGCCGCCGGTCCGCTTTGCCGTTCCAGACGAATCAGTTTTGCTCCGAAGTGCGTGGCCAGAGCGCTGATTTGCATGGCGCAGGCATCGTTTGATGCATCATCTACCACCACGAGTTCGGCTTGCTCTGCGCCACGACAGGCACGGATGCCCGCCAGGCACGCAGCTAGATCTGCCGGCGCGTTTGAGACGGCCACCACAACCGATATCGAAACGCCCGCGTAATCGACCAAGTCCGCAGTATACTGCAACCGGGTAGGAATGAGCAATTACACCTTTTCGGCCGAGCCTACGTCTGACCCCCTGAATTCCGACCCGTCTTCTTACGCCCCCGGCGTTCGAAAGGCCGATTGGGCGCTAGCCGCGGTGCTGCTTGCATTCGTCTTGGGCCTTCAGACTCTCTCAGGCGCGTACCACGCCGACTTCGATTCCAACGATGATGAGCCTGCCCATGTGGTGTCGAGCTTGATGGTGCACGACTATCTTCTATCCGGCAAGATCGCGCATCCGTGGGAATTTGCCACGAACTTCTACGTTCATTACCCAAAGGTCGCGATTCTGCACTGGCCGCCGCTCTTCTACACTTGTGAAGCGCTGTCCATGTTTGTCACCGGTCGGAGCCGGTTCGGGTTGCTATCGTTTCAGGCACTGCTGGCCGCCACTCTGGTAATCGGCCTGTTTTTCTGGATGCGCCGCGACCACGGCCTTTGGATTCCTTTCGTTTCCGCTGTGGTGCTGGCTACCACTTCAACCATGCGTGAAGCGGCCATGGATGTCTCGCCCGATCTTCTTCTGGCTTTTCTCGTCTTTTGGGCCACCGCACAGTATGGTCTTTACGCCACCACCACTAAGTCTCGACATGCCTGGTGGGCAGCAATCCTGGCGATGTGCGCACTGGCTACGCATGGACGCGCGGCCGTCCTTTTCATGGTTCCCGTGATTACGCAGCTTTTCGCGGGCGTCACAAAAAGACGAATCGCTGCCGCCGTTGTTATACTGCTCGT
The DNA here is from genome assembly GCA_003167495.1 of Bryobacterales bacterium. Lineage (GTDB taxonomy): Bacteria > Acidobacteriota > Terriglobia > Bryobacterales > Bryobacteraceae > Bog-105. Next base: position 2,012 of record PMSX01000170.1, read on the forward strand.
TTATATGTTTGTGCCTGCTCTCATAGGCCAAGCCTATCCCTCTTCCCCCGCGAACACACTGACTAACAGTTTGGAATATTTGAAATCGCTCGCATCGGCTCTCAATTGGTACGTTGTCGCCTTGGCGGCAATTGGCATCGCGGCCGCATTGCGTGCCGGCCAACCCAGAACGCCCGTGACGGCAATCATCGCGCTCGTCCTGAGTTGTTGCATCTTTTATTCTGTGGTGAACGTTCCCTTCGACGAATTTTTCTTGGTAACTGCCATTCCCGCCATGATCGTGCTTGGCGGCGCGGGCACCCAGCAATTGCTACGCGCGTCTTCGTCCAGCAGGCTGGGATCACTGTTGCCGGCCACTGCCTTGGCCCTGCTAGCGTTCGGCTTTGCCGGCTGGAATGTGTACCGCATGCCGCAGAAAAGCGGTCATATGGCGCAGCGCATCGTGGGCAACGATGTTCCCTACCGCGACTCGCGCAAGACCTGGATGGTAGCCGGTTCGGCCAGCTTCGAGGGTGCGCTAATCGCGGAGTTCGCGCTGCGAGATCTGGCGCAGGATCACGTCATCCTGCGAGCAAGCAAAATGCTGGCCAGGAGCACCTGGTCGGGAGCGCACTATCAAATGCTGTTTCATGATCTGCCCTCCGTCTTGAACCTGCTCGATCGCGATCGCGTGGGCTGGATTGTTTCCGAGGAAGACGGCTCGGCCCCTCACATCCGGCAACTCGACACGGCCGTCGCATCCATCTATCCGGCCTGGCAGCGCGTCGTGCTCGCCGGTGTTTCGTCGCCCAGCCTAAACATCTTTAAACGAACTGAGCCGCTGGCCGGAAGTCCGAAGATAGAAATCGACATGAGCGGCAGATTTGGCGGCACTTTCCGTCTTCATGAGTGATGCCTGTCTGCTCGACATCTATGGTTATCGAGCGTTGGTGACCAGCACCTCTCCGGTAGTTCTAGCCGGTTTCCGGGAAGATTTCGCCTATTTTCTGCGAGATGCCACGGCTGAAAACCCAAGTGCGGCAATCAAAATTGAGCTGCTCGACGCCCATCCGCCTTACGGCGAACTGCCTGACGTTCAGGCTACGGTCTTTACCCCGCGCAATGTTTCCTATCGGCATGGCGATTTGACCTTCGTCGATTACTCGGGTAAAGCCTTAGCAATCCACGACCGGAAGCGTGGCGACTTTCAAGTATTCAGCCGCGACCCCGATCTGCTGTTTGAAGCGGCTTATCTATTTGTACTCTCGCAGAGCGGCGAATTTTTCGATGCGCACGGTCTCCATCGCGTCCATGCTTTAGGCGTCAGTATTCAGAACCACGCAGCTTTGGTGCTGTTACCCATGGGTGGAGGAAAGAGCACACTAGGCGCGAGTCTATTGCGATTACCCGCCATTCAACTTCTCTCCGACGATTCCCCCCTCATCGACCGTAAAGGAAATGTATGGGCATTTCCTTTACGTCTTGGCCTGCTACCCGGCTCGGAAGAAGGCATTCCGCCCGACAAAATGCGCACCATACGCCGCATGGAATTTGGCCCAAAGCTGTTGGTGAATTACAGCTACTTCGCCGGGCGAGTGACAGATCGCGCGGAACCCTGTCTGCTTTTTCTCGGTAGTCGCAGCCTGCGCAATACCTGCACCATTAAATCTGCTTCTAAACTCTCCGCGCTAGGAGCCATGACCAGTAACTGCGTGGTTGGACTCGGTCTCTTTCAAGGAATGGAATTTGTCTTCCAGCGCGGCTGGCTTGAGGTGTTTCGAAAAACGCTTGCCGCGGCATCACGCTTCCGAGCCAGCCTCCGTTTAATCGCAAAATCTGAGGTGTATCACTTGATTCTGGGCCGCGAACCGGAACGAAACGGCGCTGCGGTTTTCGAGCATATGCAGCTGTGCCTTAGGAAGCGTTCGGGAGCAAGTCGGTGATCCCGGCAACCTCCGCCCCGAGCTATCCCAAGGTCACCATCGCCGTTCCGCTTTATCGTTCGGCTCCCTTCCTCTCCATCGTCACAGAAACCTTGCAAAGCCAGGACTACCCAAACCTGGAGTTTCTAATTTCCGACCGCCATCTGGATGACGATACCATCGAACGCCTGCAGGACACATTCTCCCCCGATCCGCGCTTTCGTTTTCTCATCGCACGCGACCAACTGGATTGGGTGGCGCACTACAATCTCTTGCTCACTGTCGCGTCGGGGAGTTACTTCGTTTGGATGTCCCACGATGATTCCTATTCAAGCGACTTTGTTAGAAAACTCGTCGAGGCTCTCGAACGGAATCCGGACGCTATCCTGGCCTACGCCCGAGTCGAACGGATTACCATGAGCGGCGAGCGCCTTACCAAAATCACGCCGAAAATTCCCGACCCTTCCTGGCGTCCTGGCCCGGTTAACGCGTATCGCATTGCGCTCAGCGGTGGGCTACAGTTCCACGGAGTCTTCCGTCGAAAGTGGTTACTCGATCGGAAACTATGGATCAGGCCTACCATCCATAACATCGCCGCGGATATGCTGTGGCTCTTCGCGCTCGCAACCATCGGCAGAACTCTGTATGTCGAGAACTGTACTTATTGGAAGCGCTACCACGAACGCAACACCTACAAAACCTGGAGTTCCATCATGCGGCCGCGTTACGTATGGTCTTTTGCGCGTGTCGTCCGTTCGTATCTCGCCGATTATGTGCCGTCCTTGTTCCAGCGGGTGCTGGCTATTTGCATTAGCTATTTAGCTTGCGCCCTGTGGTCGGTTCGTCTAACGCTGCGCCGTAACAGATAAAGTTCTGCGAAAGTAGGAAACCACTATACCCGACATACGAGAAATCTCGCTACTGATGCCCGGCGACCCCACACAATTCCGCTGGGGGCGCTTCTTCTCGCGCGCGAAAGTGCTGCTCCGATGGGTTGTCGTTGCCACCGCGCAAACGCCTCTAAAGCACTTCTATCAATGGGTGTACCGAGCTCACGTGCGCTGCGTGGTTTGGGTAGCCAAAGGCTTTGCCGCAACCGCCTGCGTTTATTCCACCAGATCCGTGGGTAAAGAGGACATTGCTTTTGGCGTCAGCGACGTCGATATGGTAGTGATCGGCGAATGGCCGGAAGAAGAACAAATCCGTCTCATGCGCAAGCTAGGTACGCTGGCTGCGCTTTCTCCGCTCTATGATTCAGGCCTCTGGCAGCAAGTGCATAACCAGACCAGTTTTCGTAATCTTTGGGAAACCGACTACTTCTTTCAATCTCGCTTCGACGAAGGGCACCGCCAATGGAAACTCGAATATGGAACAGACATTGCCGCAAGTCTTCCCGCGGTCCCCGAAGAGCGCCGCGGCGGCTGCTATTACATGGAAGTCCGCAGCTGGTGGCTGCACTTCATCGCCAGCACGTTCGGTGAAGGCCCAACCGCACAGGACCCCGTCTTTCGCAACAGCATCGCATACAAATCGGTAACGGAGATCCTCGAGATTGACCACCTTCTGAACGGAGGCACTCCAGCGGCGTCGCGGCAGGACGCGCTCCGCGGATCCATTTCGCGGGCTCTGGGACCCGATCGTGATTCTCTGGAAAGACTCGAGCGGAGCGCCCGTAAGAATCATCGCGCTTTTCCCGGTGATGTGCAGGACGAGTCCCTTCGCTTGCTGCTTCCCGCTCTCAACCAGATTCATTCCAAGCTCATCAAGCTTCCCTCTTTCGCATCCGTGGGCGAGTTTACAGTGGACGCCGATCCGGAGGAAGTTTTACGCGCACCTGAATCGATCGCCTATGCGCAAGGGCTCGTTCATAGACTTGCGACCCATTGGCCAGCCTATCGCGCGGCGTATCTGGTGCCCAGCGCAAGCTGTTTCGCGATGGACAGTTTGCTGCTCCTCATAGAATTGAATTCGGCGGCGACGCTCCCCTCCATTCACGAGTTACGCGAGATTTGCGCGCTCCACTCGCGTTCTCGCGCTGAATCGCCGCAACCAATCGCACTTTATCTGCTGCTCCCTTCCGGCGCTGTACAGCTTGAGTTCGTCAATTTCACCGAGATGTGGAGGGTCTTGCTGTTTCCTCCATCGTCGCCGGATGTCTTTACTCTTATCAAGCGCCAGGAATTCGCAATCGACGGAGTGCCATTCGAATCAAATGTGACACCGGTCTGGAGTAGGTTCGCCTACGACGTCGCACTCGAGGAGGTTAGCGTGCGCCGCTCGGTTCTTTCGAGGGTGACACCCGACGTTTTCCCGAGCCCGATCGAAATTCTCCGAAATGTCTGGAGGCATCTCCAACTGGAAGCGCTGCTGCGCACCGCGGATCGCGGCTCGGCCCTGGCCCCCCTTTCACCGGCCGCCGTTCGACGCCAACTCGCGGCTTTGGGGTTGTCTAACGATCGCCTACTCCTCGCTCTAGAGGAAGCCTATCGAAGCGAACTCCAGGGGCGAACGTCTAACGTGCGTGCGCTGATCCCCGAGATCGTCGATTACTTGAAGACCTTCTCTTAGCCGCTACCGCCGCGTCCGATCAGCCCGAAACCGAGCCGGAAGCGTTAGCGACCTAGGTTACCTCGCCCCTCGCATGTCTTTCGAGTGCGTCGCATGCTTGCGCCGCCCCATCCTCGCCGCAGATCTGCCTTGCGACGGCTTTGGCACGCTCCCGATACGCGGAATCATGAAGAACCACCTCCAACTCCGCGACAACTTTCCGCGCGCTGTAGTCACCTCGAGCAATGGTGCGGCTCGCTCCCAGACGCGCCAACCGATAGGCGTTGTCAGGTTGATCGGCGGCAAAGGGAACCACGACGCTAGGGACTCCGGCACACAAAGTCTGGGCGATGGTTCCAATTCCTCCGGCATGGACCACGGCGGCAGCACGCGCGAACACTTCCGAGTAAGGCGCGTATTCGGCCACGAACACAGAATCCGGAACATCGCTCTGCAGAATACGATTCCTCGGATCGGCGCCTGTCAAGATCACGGCCCGCCATGCCTTCTGGCGAACGGCTTCCAAACTCGCCCTATAGAACTCGCCTGCGACCGTGATCGCCGACGTGCCTAGAGTGAATACGATCGGCGGCGCGCCCGCCTCCAGGAACGCTTGCAAAGCGCCGTCTAGGTCGGTCGGAGTCGTTTTATCAAAGAAAACAAATCCCGTAACTTTTGTTCTTGCCGGCCAATCCGCTTGTGGCGCCCCTAAGGCGGAACAGAACCAGCCCAATGTCCCGGTTGGCGAAAACATCCCGCCTCGTGCCGGATTGCTCAGGGATGACGGCAGATTCACTTCCTTTCGGAGAGCCTCAACGGGCTGCATCCAGCGAAGTGTGATCCTGTCGATCACTGCATTCAGCAGCCGGTGCGGCATGGGACCAAGTTTGCGAAGGGAGTGAAACCATGCCAGCGGAGGCAGCAGCGCAGGATCGTGAACAGAAAGAAATATGCCGGGAGACAAGATCGCCGATGTCCATCGAATCCCCAACTTCTCCGCCACCAACGGGCCGGCAAACAATACGGGGTGGTTTACTAACAGGTCCGCACCCTGGCAAACCTCCAGAAGATCGTCGTAGGTTTCCCGCAACTTCGGCAAAACCAATGTCCTCAAGATGAACTGGGTTCCGCTCTTAAGATCGTTACCCTTCCCGGAGATCTCGGCCGAGCCAGTCATCAGCTCGTTTAGATCGGGACGAAGACGATGGAAATGCAGTCCTTCGGCTTCCACCCTCGACCGGTAAGACAGACAAGTAGCGATAACGACTTCATGTCCACGCTTTCGTAACAAGCAGCCAACGCCGAGGTATGGATTTAAATCGCCATGTGTCCCGGAAGTGGCAAGTACGAATCTCATCTTCGCCGGCAAATGCTTCAGTGTACGTTACGCTCCTGACGGCTAATCCTTGAAATCAACCGGCCCTGCCGGAATTTCTCACCTGGAATGTGGCGGTTGAATTTTGTGGCGCGGCTTGCTCGTAACCACGAAGTTCGTTTCGTAAAATCGCCT
>PMSX01000192.1 GCA_003167495.1 Bryobacterales bacterium
CATCATCATCATCAAGAAGAAGAAGGTAAAGAAGAATTTAACGCGCGAGCCCTACCCGATTCCTCTCCTGATGATGATGACCGACGAGTGAATCGACGAGCGCCGCTCGAAGATTCAGTCGAAGAACTGGCTTTAAGATTCCGAGAACGCTTTGGCAGCGGCGCCAACGCCATCTTGCGAATCGTACTCGATGGACTGAGCCTAGAACAAAAGGAGGTGCAAGCTTTTGTTGCTTTTGACGATGCCCATACCGGGGCGCCTGAGGATTTGAACAACCCTGGCGGCTATTACCGCTCGCTCGTGATGAAGTTTCAACTCGCACAGAAGAATCGACGAGAACTACAACGGTTGGACAAGCAGCGCGAACTGGAGCGCCAATTGAGTGCGCCGGCTCAACCAACACCACCGTGTCCGCTTTCTCGTTGCAACGGCATGGGCGAGGTTTATGACACAAGCGGCCGTGTGGTCACAGTCTGTGAGTGCGATGCAGGCTCAAGATTGTCCCCGCAGGTTATTCAGATGATCGACCAGCTCAAGCGCGGGGCGGCGTGAAGAGCCCTTGTTTTGAGAGGTGCGCTTCGCGAACTATGCCCCTTCCCTTTCTTCCGCCAACGTTTCGCTCCAGCCCTTCGTCTTGCAAGGGGTCGCCCTCCGGGTTTTGGCTCCNNCGGTTGCAAGGGCGCGCCCTCCGGGTTTTGGCTCCTTCCGCCACGCTCCCTCCAAAAAAGTGCTTCGCACTTCTCAACCCTTGCCGCCTCGGGCACTTCGCTCGTCGCGCTGCTTACGAAAGGCAAGCGGCAGAGAAAATGCAGGCCTTCTTTCTGAATCAAAAACACTCGAAGGCGGACCACCGTTCGCGCTGATCTACAAGATGTGGCAGGTCGGCATGCGAACGCTATTGGACCGCTTTGCGCGTAATCAGGAAAAGGCCTTTGGTTTCCCCTTCACTTCAGAATCGATGCCAACTGGCGTGCTGCATCTCGGCGCGGGCTGAGTTTAGTGTTAATTTCAACATTATCTTCAAATCGTTCAGAGCTATTTGCGAATAATCCGAAGTAAAGCCTTGCTACCACACTAAATAAGCAGGTCGGACGACTCTGATAGTGATCCATTCATAACGTGAGATTGCCCTTTTTCAACCAAGGCAGGGGGGCGCCTACCGTGTACCCATCCTCCTGGTCCAGGGAACACGAGTGCTGGCTTCCCAAAGACGCACACTGCGTCGCCGCCCAATAAAAACCGGGTTCCTGAGGCTTTGATCCAATCGCCGGGAGCGGCAGCCATTCGCAAATAGCGTTGCTCTGTTCGCAGCGAATTCTGCACGGCCGACTGTCATTGGCGCTGTTGGCGCTAACAACCGACTGTTAACGGTCATTTGAAAACGTAGAAATTTGAACTTGGCCGGCCCAGCAACATCATCTGCGCCGGAGGCGCAATCATCCGTCCGATCATCTGTAGTTGCGGTTGGTGCCGACAGCTTCACTTCATCTCCTCGCTGGGTGTCTCGGTTTTCATAATCTTGGACCTTAAAGCGGTCGAAGCCTTCTAGGCGGCCCAACTTCCAAGTCGCTGAGCCGATGGACGCGATTAGTTAAGCCTGCGCCGTTTGAAGTTGATGGCATTCCAGTCGACATGCCGACATATCGTTACTAACCGTGCTCGATGAGTGACTTGGCGATAATGCATAAACCGCGAACCGGGCCAGCGTCGCGCTGGTGCAGAGCTCGTGCGAGACTGATCGAAGCCTGCATCATCTAAGTGCGTCCGGTAAGGCGTACAAGAGACGCAGAGCGGCTGGCCAGCCTGCTTCGACAAAGATGTCGAGACACTCGATGAGCCGCTTTCTACGGCCTTCGTCACGAAAGATGTACTCATAGTCCGCGAGACAATGGCTCACTACACGCACGAGTACGTCTACGCCAAGGGATTCAAACTGAAAACCTTGCTTACGTCCACTTGTTGTCAGCGCATGCGCGAAAAGGTCAAAGCAGACTTCAGGGTTGCCGGCCAAAAGGAAATCAAAGAGCTGAACCAACTCATACATCGTATGGGGAACTGCGACGTCGCCGATGCGACGCAATATCGTCTCCGTGTCCGAGATGAATCGGCTCTTCCCAGCATCGGATCGAATTGGACCAACATGGTCTCCAGTCCTTGCGGGAAAGGCTCCGGAGCCAAAATAGTACGACGAGCACGCGTATCCGAGACACTTCGCATATGAGAGCGCCTCCTGATGCTTCGCGTTCTGCATAGCAGCATCAAGCCGGAAGTTTGCCTCCAACGCCTCCACCGCTCGCTCGACGACTACGGCAATGAGTGCTTGAACTCGCTTTCGTGGCTCTCGCGCTTCCGCAGTGTCAGCGTCGTACCCGGTGGACGCCGCGTCACGCACGGCCCAGAGGCCAGAACGAATTTGTTCTTCGTAGCGCAGTGGATCGGAGGGCCAGCGAAATACCTCCTGTCTGGAGCTTTGGAGATTGTGCGAAACATAGAGCAGCGCGAACAGTTGCGCGATCACCTCATCCAGAGGATTGCGCCGTGCTCCGTTGTCACCCGGCCGGGAAAACGGGAATCGGCTCAGGATTGCCAACAGCATAGTTTCGGTTCGCGGTGCATCGAAGAACCGCGTTCCACCGAGATAGACAGCTGCAAACTCCTGCATGACTCCAGCATCCTCTTCGAAGGCAACAAAGTTCTCCGCCAAATCCCACATCTCGTTTGGCGCTACCTGGCGAAGGGTCACAAGGTTGCGAACGACGGCGTGGCGCACAGCAAGATTGGTATCGGTTGCCATTGCCTGTAGCCGTTGTAATGGCTGAGGCATCACGGCAGGGTGCTGGCAGAGAGCAAAGAGCGCTGGAACCACGCCCTCTCTTGGCGGCCGGCCGTAATGTTCGCGCTTCGAGGAGGATAGCCCAACCGCAGTCGTTTCGAGCACAGTAAGATCGCTGGCGGAGAGTTCGACCTTCGTTCGTGCTGAGGTACAAGAGATTGCCGTGCATAGATCTCCTGCAACTTCTTCGGCGGTACACAGAACATCGTTGTTCGCCTGGCTATTCCCGGCGTCGCCGATCGCGGTATAAAGCAGCTTCAACTGCTGAAGCGCTTCGGGCATGTTCTCGATCGAGCTGTTGCCTCCGTGAATGAGACCGGTCTTGCCCTTGACATCCTCCGCCAAGGACAGCAACTGATCGTTGGCAGGCGCGTTTACGTCGATGCCAGCGGCCATCAATATCTGCCGCTGCGTCATTTCAATCGCGCCTCCAAAAATCTCGAACCTTCTGTTCGGACTTGGCTTCGAACCCTCTTCGGTAGACAGGAAGGCCCTGGCTTCCCCAGTTGCCAGTTGGTCAGCTCCAATCGCTTGAAACAATATTGCGAGCCAATGTTGGCGAACCGTCTGGTGGGCTAAATCAGCGGCCCCGTAACCGAACGCCGCCCGTTCAAATGCGCTGCGCTCCTCTACGCTTTGTGATGAGTAGAAGGCTGCAACCGCAGCAATCGCATCATGGCCTACGCTTGAAGAGAGCATGATCTGCTCGTTCGTCGCCAGCCCCCATAAAGCCTTGGCAAATACATTGGCGCGCTCTGCACCAACCATAAGCAATCGGGCCCAGAGCAAGCCCAGGCGGTTCTTTTCGAACAGTTTATCGAGCACAGGTGCAATTTCGGCGGCATCGGCGTTCCGAAGGTACGCGACGAACTGCTGAACGATCATGTCCATGCTCTCTGGGTGGCTACTGTCTCTATCCCATGCCCAGATCGCGCTCCCATCTTCACGAAGAGCAAGCTGCTTGCCATCGACGTGCAGAACAGTATCTGTTGCCTGTTCCGAGTTGTGACCTTGAACGACAACGTCGCCCTCGAGCGCAGCGATGATGGCTTCCGTTGCAGCTATCGGGCTGTCTTTAAGTAACGTCGGGAAATACTGAGCAAGACTGTATCGAGCGAGATCGTAATCCTGGGATGCGTTCGAGGTGATGGGGAGAATATGACTTTCAGACATACGCGTCTCGCGTTGCCAGTCGAGATGATATCCAAATACATGACCGTAGATCGAGACAGCGAACGTGGGATCGTAGGGTGCAATGTTCGCAATCTGCTGCGCAAGCGCGGGGACCTCAACATGGGCGTATCTGTTGAGCCGCTGGGGATCGAAAATCTTCTCCAAAAGAGCACGACTGGCCACGGGATTGGAAGAAAAGCTTCGAGCCACATAACCAATGCTGAATAGGGCCAGACTACTCATGACGCAAAACCTCGCTCAAGCAGATTCCGCGCGGCGGAGCCAAGCAATTTGAACGGCGCGGTTTCCAGAGGAAGCTTAAGGAAACGGTCTACAAGGAATCCAATATTGCCGCTAAACTGTTCGTCTTTGCTGAGCTCTTCCACGACGTAGGCCCAAGCAGGGACCTTGATAAGACTTGGGGAGTCTTCCAGGAGAATAGAGAGAGCGCCAGTTACGGACGAGAATACTTCTCGCGCACCCGAAGCAGCGCCGCTGCGAAGTTGGAAGAGCAATCGCTGAACATCGCTGGTAGAAACGACCCATTCGCATCCAATCCGTGCCACCTGAATGCGAGCAATCGGATCGACGTTCTTATCTGAGGTCAGTAGTACAAATTGCTTCCAGAAGTTGGAGCGATCTGCTTCGCTGTCCCAGAGTTCCTGCAACGCATATCCGAGAGCGGGGCTCAAAATTAGGCCCATACCGCGATCCCGCAAGAACAGCGCGTGCAGGTGACCCGAGTCGAAGGGGTTGAGGTAGAGTCGACTGGCCGCGTAGTCGAAGAGGATATTGTGCCGAAAGGCCAAGAATCGTTCATTTGCCCGAGTGACGAGGACACCTCCATGCAGTATCTTGTCCAGAATATCTGCATGCCCCTGGCGTATTGGGCCGATGTTGATCTCGAGTGATCGCTGCTCCACCATTGTCGTTACAACCGAGGTTAGGCACGCTTCCGCGGCGGCGCCTTCGTTGCGCACTCGATGGTTCCAGTAGAGGTCCAACAGTTGCCGCTGGTTTCGAATCGAGCCCAGTTCATCGCGTTGATTCCCAAAGCGACGACCTCGGCCAGCAATTGCGTGTTGAAAGGGATGAGCGACAGTTCCCGCAGCTTCGCCCCGCCGGTCTCGATGGCAACGCGCAATTTTGGCGCGGCTTCGAGAAGCGCTTCGAACTCGGACTCTGTCCATCGCTTGACGAGGACATGCCGCACCCGGTCGAAATCAACTCCGGTTTCACGATACGCTGCATCGGGCGGAATCCCCCGAAACAGAGGCTTGAGCTGCTGTCCGGCCTTCAGATCGAACGTGCGGACGGTGGCGACAACCCTCCAGCGCTCCTCAGGAAGTTCGATGGTTTCTGTAATGAGACGCCTGTAGATTGCCTCAGCAGGACCGCCGCGCGCCGCATCGAGACCGTCAATCAATAGATAGGCCGGCGTCGTACCAGGCCAGTGCTCCAGAACATCGCGGATAGGATGATGGAGTCCAATCTCCGATTGGAGGCTGATCGACGCGGCATCGTCGACTGCCAGCATCAGAACGGGATGACCTGCAGCCTCCATTTTGTTGGCAACGTTATAGTTCACGCCGGACTTTCCAGCTCCTGGCTCACCGACGATCAAGAGCGATCCCTGTGCAGCAGCGGTGGTCGCGATCTGATCGACAGTCCTTGGGATCAGTATCTTCATTCCATCGTCGATCTTCAGTTCGGAAAATTTCGCCAATCGAAGGCGGATACGCTCGCTGTATTTTTTGAGGTTTTCTTGATCTTTCCGGTAATCCGATGGCGCCAACATCACGACGCCCTTTCGCTCCAAGACCCGGCGAATCTGGTGCATGTCAAAGCCAGTGCGGGTGCGCATGCGCTGCTCGCAAATCCCTGCGAGCGTCATGAATGCGGCCCGTGCGGTGCTCGGGTCGGCTAGGCTGGTGCTGAGAATCTGTGCTCCGAGTTCAAGGTCGGTGGCTTGAAAGTCGAAACGCACGACGACGACACGATCCAAAATCTGGCCAATCTCGCTGTCTGTGGCTTCAACGCCATAAAACTTCTTCCAGGCCGCCTTCAACAGGCGACTGAACTTAGCCAAGGCCGCCTTGAGGTTCGCCGGTGTGGTGGCGGGAACCGATCCTTCACGACGACGAGACAGTGCTTCCGAGAGGTCTGATGCCACCGTCTTGGGGGTTCTAGGTCCAACAGCGATGACAAAGCGATCTTTGTCATTGTCGAGAGGGCGGTTCCATCGTTTACTGCCATCCCCCTCCGAACAAAGCTTCCACTGCCGAACAGTCTGCTCGACTGTCTTCACCATTTCGGAAGCGGGCTGTTCGCCGAACGAAAGGTTGGTCTTGGCTTGAAAAAACAACCAGCCTGGTCCGCTGGTCTCGATGAGGATGTCGTCGACGGGTGCTTCTGTCTCAAAACGAAATGCCAGGACCTGTTCTGCGCCAAGCTCCAGCCGCTCGTCAGCCTTCTGCGGGGCCATGCCCGAGGCGGCAAACAAAGCCCCTACAGCGCCTTGAAACGGAACCCCCGCGGCCGGCGCGCTACCGCCACCCGAAGCAAGCAGATCATTCCTGGAGAGCGGCGCAGCCCTCTTCGGTGAGGTCTTCTTTCGGGCCTTCTCAGCAGTTTTGCTCGGCATCAAGAACAAGTTTATGAAATGAATGCCGGCGAAAACATTCCTTTCTCGAGCGCCGAGCAGCCTGAAGAGGGCGCTTCAGGTTTGGACCGACCCTCACTATGGAGAATTCTTTGAGCCGGTGTCCAGCGATTCAACCGGTTCGGCCGTCCACTGTCTATTTCAGGCGATACCCTCATCGGGCTCGATTCCACGAAGACTCGATTGGGAACGATAAACGCAATAGTCTCCTGTGGTTCCATAACCACGAAGCGTCCCTGTCCCTCGTTGAGGAAATAGAATAATGAGGGCATGCCGGCGGGTGACGCTCAAAGGACATGGTTCCCGGAAATGATTTCGACGTTGCGTTCGTCATGGCGGCCAGCCATGTCGTTTGAAACGATGGTGGAATTGCGGAACAAATTGAACGTAATGCTTCAAGAGATTCGAGCAGAGCGACAAGCTCGGGTTCCCGTCTTTCGCTGTCCAAAATGCGGACAGGCAGGCGAAGGTACGATTCCTCGACAATTGCGGCGCGGCCGCCGCTCAAAAAAATACGTTTTTAGATGATCGCTAACACCGACCGTTATTCGCAAATAATTCTGCAATTAACAGCGGGCGTCGGGCGGCTCGGCTCCCCCTTGCGGCGGCGTCTGAAACGGGCGGACGACCTTAGACCCTCCGTTTGGGGGAAACGCGACCGAATGAGTGGGTAGTAGGATAAATCTGAGAAATTCTCGAAATATTTTCTGAGCGAAACGGATCAGTCCACCTTGATCTCAACTCCCAACACCGCCAGAATTGCCTCGACGAGCGTGGCACATTCGCTGGATCCATGGGAGTGATGCCACCAATCGACCGCTCTGTTGAAGGCAACGATATCCGCCAAGCTTGCACGCGCGCGGAGCGCCTTCACGCTCAGATCAAAGCGTTCTAATTCACGTTTGCGGACTAACTCCGCGCCCGGGCCAGTCTTGCGGATCCGCTCTTCCGCATTCTCTCGCTCAACTTCATCCAACAACATGGGTCCTCCTATGACGGCTGGCATCTCACCTTTTAAGTGGGCGGGAAGCGGACCGAGTACTACAACATAATGCAGAGCTCGGCATGAGTCGGAATCGCTCTGATGGTTGAGATCCGGGTTATAAGCTATAGCTTGCGGCAATGTTTTCGGCTTAGCAGCGTCTCCGTTCATACGGGATTGGACTTTGGTCATCTTTTCATCAAAACATTGGCTGAAAGTTAGGCCTCGCATTTCCCGTATCGGCACTCCGAAGCTTCCTTCAATAGCTGCTCGAAGTTTTCACGTCCGTACTCATTTTGAACGGATTCCCATTCATCGGATTCTTTAGATCCTTTGAATTGATCTCCGGCATAATCATCGGGTTGCCAGACTCCTGGAGGCTGGCGTTTACCGATGACACTGGCGAGCATCGCTTTCCCCCCATACAGCTTTTCCAAGATGTCATCTGGCAGTTCATAGCCTGAATAGATCAGTCCCACGTGGTTTTTAAGCGCTGCCTCACAAAAAGCGATGATAATCTTTATGTTGTAACGGGAGCGCCAATAGTTCCAGCGCTCCGTACGCCAAAGTTCGTAGGTGGTGAATTTAACTCCGTCGTCAGTTGTTCGATGAAGTTTAATCATCATGCCGATTGGCTCCTCTCGCCATTTTTCTTTGTCGTCGTCTGATTTTCGTGCTTGCTCAAAATCGGCACCCAGCCGACGAAGGAAACATACATGAGGCGTCAACCCCTGGGCGCAGTATTCAAGTATGCGTCGACAGGCGCGCCCGTCATTTTTGTACCAGTCAACCTTACTGTCCGCGCCAGGGAAGTGCCAGATTCGGTCGGAGGTGCCTTTAAGCCAATCGGCATCTACGGAGAATAGATCAGCTAGATGATCAACGACTTCAGTAGAGAGCAGATCAAGAAGGTCTTTCGAAGAGGACAGGGCAGACATTCGAAAACCATAAGGTTTCAATATGCTCACTATGCCAGGCATGTCAACACCGTGGACCTGAAAAAGCTCGAAAAAACGCTCTTGTATGGTCTGCAGGGTGATCGCCGCCTGCTCAAAAGCACCGCCAGGATTCAGCGTAGCTTCAGCCACACCATCAAGAATCATATTGATGACGGCTTGTTGGGAAGTATTAAGTGACTCTGCCTGACAATCTACAAAGCGCCGCGTGCCAGGCTTTAGTCGAATGGAAGTGGGCTGTTTTTCTTCAATAGGAGCTGTGGCGGCTGCGCTCTGTATTCCCTTGGCAACTAGCTTCTGGATGAGAGATTCAAAGGAAAGACTCATGATATGACCTCAAGTTGTAGTCTATATGATTGTTTTTGACTACGCAAACACTATTTTAGTATAAACTGACTCATAAAAGTCGGAGTTGAGCGGAAAGGAGAATGACGCAATGGCACGGAAAACGGGGTTATGGAGTAACTACCTGCAATCTCAAATGGTTACACGAACGCTGTCCAATCTGATTTTGGGCCAACCCGGAGTGCGTCTCTCCACTTTACAGAGCTTATCTGTGGGATATATTACACACAATACATCGTAATGCATCTATTCGTACGGTGGGCCAACGGAGACAAAGAAAACAACCCTCGACAAGTTCACAGCACATGCGAAGAAGGAGGCAAAGGGAAAAGTCGAATTGTCCGTCCGACGGGTCGTTGACACGCTTGAC
>PMSX01000093.1 GCA_003167495.1 Bryobacterales bacterium
CGTTCGGGACGCCGATTACTGAATCCTTAAGACGCTTTACGAACGTCAAACTTGATCATCATCTTATGATCGAAGATCCAGACACCTTCGCGCCCGTGTTCATAAAAGCAGGGGCCGATTGCGTGAGCGTTCATTATGAGGTGTGCCGCAATCTGGACCGCACCCTGCATATGATCCAGGATCATGGCGCCAAGGCCGGTGTCGTAGTCAATCCGGCAACTTCGGTCCGATTGCTTGAAAACGTGCTCGACATTGTCGATTACGTTCTGGTCATGAGCGTCAACCCGGGATATGGTGGCCAGAAGTTCATTCCGAATTCACTTAATAAGATTCGCGACTTGGCGCGCGTGCGCGCTGAGCGCCAATTGGGGTTCGCCATCGAAATAGATGGCGGGGTAGGACCAGAGAATATTGCACAAATAGCCCGAGCGGGGGTAGATTGGGTGGTGGTGGGGACTTCAGTCTTCCACGAACCCGATCCGGCACAAGCGATTCGAGATATGCTCAAAACCGCCGATGAGGCGTTGCAAGTAAAGGTATAGCTTTTTCATATGTTTTTATCTCTTCCCATGCTGAAGCGCGCCTTAGTCGGCGCCTGTTCGCTAGCGCTGCTTTCGTCTTGCATTCACAAGAAGTACGAGACCCCGATTGCCAAGACGACTCAGCAGCCTGACAAGATTCTGTTCGACTCCGCCATGCACTCCATCGAACGCGGTCAGTATGAAGTGGCGCGCATTTCGCTGCAGACGTTGATGAACACCTACGAGTCCAGCGAGTACCTGGCTAAAGCGAAACTCGCTATCGCGGATAGCTGGTTCCGGGAAGGCGGTTCGAACGGGCTAGGCCAGGCGGAAGCCGAATACAAGGATTTCCAACTGTTCTATCCGCAGATGGAGGAATCGGCACAGGCACAGGACCGCATTTGCGACATCCATTACAAGCAGATGGATAAAAGCGACCGCGACATCATTCAGACGTTGCGCGCCGAAACGGAATGCAAAGACCTGATTACGCAGTATCCGAACAGCAAGTTTGTCCCCTCGGCCACGCAAAAGCTTCGCGAAGTGCAGGAATCGCTGGCGGCGCACGAGTTTGCAGTGGGCGATTTTTACCACACACGCCAGATGAACCCCGCCGCGGCCAACCGCCTCAATGCGCTGGTGGATCAGTATCCGTTGTACAGTGGCGCAGGTCAGGCATTGTATGAAG
This sequence comes from Bryobacterales bacterium, assembly GCA_003167495.1. Taxonomy (GTDB): domain Bacteria; phylum Acidobacteriota; class Terriglobia; order Bryobacterales; family Bryobacteraceae; genus Bog-105. The sequence goes on from PMSX01000093.1 coordinate 1,210, forward strand.
CGGGCGATTCTTACTCTAAGATGGGTCCGCGTTTCCGCAAACAGGCGGGTGAAATGTTCGCGCGCCTGGTGCGCGATTACCCGCTCGACCCGCGCGTGAAAGATGCCACCAAGCGCCTGCAAGATATGGAATTGCCGGTGCCGGCGCCCAGTCAAGCCGCACTCGAACGCGCCAAGTGGGAGCAGGAAAATTTTCAGCGCTTGAGACTGACCCAGAAAGCTATGAATGTTGTGAAGAGTTCACCTGACCTGAGTCACGCGGCGCGCTCGGGCGCACCGACAATGACCGATCCGAAGAAGACGATTCCTTACAGCATTCCGGTGGCTAACGCGCCGCCAAGCGAGGCCGTTGCGGCTGCGGCCGGCGGCGTCGCTGCTCCGACTAAGACGGATGTGAGTGTTACCGCCGACACAACCACCGGTACATCCCTCGAGAAGAAAACGGCGGATGCGGCGCAGCAGCCGCTGCCCACCAATCGCGACAAAGAAATCGCGCAGATGAAGGCCAAACAGAAGAAGCAGCAAGACAAGTTGGCCAAGAAGAAGAAGAAACCGCAGCCCGATCAGGCCGCCCCGTCTGCCACGACTCCGGCTATTACGACTCCGGCGACTACCACGACTCCGGCCAGCGCCTCCGCCACCACACCCGCTCCGCAAATATGAGCCGCATTCTGCTGGCGGACGATAGCCCGCAAGCCTTGCGCCTGGGCGAACAGATTTTATCCGCTCAGGGATTGGAAGTGGTTAGTGTGACAGATGGCGCCGTTGCGATGCGTCGGCTAAGCGACGTTAATCCCGATCTGTTCATCACCGACATTTACCTCCCGACAAAAAACGGCTTCGAACTGGCCCGCTTCATGAAGGCCGAGCCGTCCTTTCGCGACGTTCCTATCATCTTTGCCGCCGCACCCGCCGATACTTTCGATGAGCAGGACGCGCGCAACGCCGGCGCCGATGCAATTCTGCGGAAGCCCTTCGAGGCGTCAAGTCTGCTCGATGCGGTGCAAACGCTCATTGAGAAACGCGCGCAATCCCGCAGAAATTCAGCAGGGGTCGCTGGCCACGCCTTAGACCGGGCAACGATTCGGGCTGCGGTCACGCTGGCGTTGGATTCGGCGATGCCAACGTTGATCGAAGAACTGACGGAGCGAGTGATTTTAGCCTTGTCACACCGCTAGACTCGTGTGTATAATAATAAAAGGAAATACACATCATGCGAACTAACATTGTTATCGACGACAAGCTTATGCGCGACACACTTCGTGTCACGGGCCTCAAGACCAAACGCGAAGCCGTTGAACTTGGGCTGAACACCTTACTCCGCCTTGGCAAACAGCAGGAGATTCGGCAATTGCGCGGCAAGCTCCATTGGCAGGGTGACCTGCACGCCATGAGGACTGCCCGGTGATTCTGGTCGATTCCAGCGTTTGGATCGACTACTTTAACGGAACGGTCACACCCCAGACGAATACACTCGACCAGTTGCTGAGCCGCGAACCGCTAATCATCGGCGATTTGATCTTGACGGAAGTCTTACAGGGATTTGCCGATGAAAACGAATTCAAGACAGCTAAGAAATTGCTGACTTCTCTGACAGTTATCACCTTGGGCGGCCAGGAGATCGCGATTCAGGCCGCCATCCACTTTCGAACGCTCCGCAAACTGGGTGTAACGATCCGCAAGACGATCGATTCCATCATTGCGACGCGGTGTATTGATCGCGGGTTTGACCTACTCCACAACGATAGGGATTTTGATCCGTTTGTGAAGCTGGGTCTGCGCGAAGTCTGACATTAGGACTACTCAGACCGTTTATGCAGCATTACTTCCAACCCTATGGGGTTTTCGCGAATCTCAACGCTCTCAAACTTCGTCTGGGCGATCATCTTCTCAAGTTCGCTCTTCGTGTAAGCCCGTTTGAGGAGCATGAATCGAAACGTCAACTTGACGATGACGCCGTTCACCGCGTTGAGATGCATGTCATTGGCAGCCTGGTCGAGGTCTTGTTTCGACGCATTTCTCCGCAGGTCGATGATGAGCGCTTGCCCGCCTGGCTTGAGAACGCGATACATCTCTTGTAGCGCGCGAAGCGGTTCGGTGAAATTCTTGAAGGCCGCTCGACAGAGAAGAAAATCGAAAGTTTCGCTGTCAAATGGCATGGCGGAGGCGTTGCCCCGGCGGAACTCCACGCGAACCCCGGCCTTGGCAGCATTGGCGCGAGCGATTTCGACGAATGTTTCGCTTATGTCGAGGCCGCTGATTTGGCAAGCGGAGAGCTTCGCCAGTTCAATGGCAAAATAGCCTGGACCGGGAGCGACTTCCAGCACGCTGGAGTGGCGGAAGCTGTTGCGCGGCGCGCTGCGCAAGCGCCCGAAAATCTTCAGCTGATTTCTTAGTAAGCGCGGCATACCACTTTGCAATAGGCCCCTCCATACCCATTCCTTTGTAAGGTTTGAGGACGCGTTGTTGAACAGCCATGAGATTTCCTTTCTGGAGCGATCATAGGCGAGTTCGCAGAGGGTTGAAGTTTGATTCGGCGAGCGTACGCTGGCAATTGACGAATGACGGTTTTCAGCGGGCGAAGGCAGGCGACTGCTTCACTTCCCTTCCCATACTTTCCTGAAATCTGCGGCGCGCATGGAACAAGATCAAGCGCAGTTGCTCGCGCGTTACACTGTGCCTTTTACAGACTTCGTCGTGGCTCAGTTCGTTGTAAAAGAAATCCAAAAGGACATTGCGATCCCGTTGCTTCAGGGCACTCAAGACTTTCGTCACTATACCTGCTTTTTCTTTCGCTAGCAGCCTCTTCTCGGCGGTTTTTGCTCCGTTCTCAAAGAGATCCATAGCCATCTTGGTGGTCCGAGCGCTCAAGCTCTCGGTCTCCAAAAGAGAATGCGCCAAAACAGCGATGAGAGACACCAGACCACGTGATCCCTTTACATTTTTCTCTGTTAATCTTTCGAGGAGCCAATTAGTTGTGGAATACTGAGCGATTTCCGCATCATGAGCCCTGTATCCTGTATTCTGTATTCCGTAGCGCACGCACCATGCCCGAAAACACCTTTGACATCGCATCGAAAATCGACATGACTGAGGTCCTGAACGCCGTTCACCAAACCTCGAAAGAACTCCAAACCCGTTATGACTTGAAGGACAGTAAATCTTCCGTCGAGCTCAACGAGAAGGACCACAAACTGCTGCTCGCCAGTTCGGACGAGTACAAGCTCAAAGCGGTGACCGAAATCCTGGGCCAGAAACTCGTCAAGCGCAACGTGCCGCTGAAAGGGCTCACCTATGGCGCCATTCAAACCGCCTCCGCAGGCAGTGTGCGCCAAGAGATTTCGCTACAGCAAGGCATTCCGATTGAGAAGGCGAAAGACATCGTCAAGCTGATTAAAGACAGCAAGCTGAAAGTGCAGGCGAGCATCCAGGGTGACGTGGTGCGCGTCGCCGGCAAAGACCGGGACATTCTGCAGCAAGTGATTGCGCTGCTCAAGGGAAAAGACTTCGGCATCGACATGCAGTTCACCAACTACCGGTCGAATTGATGGCGCGACGAATTGAGACCCTGTTTTTAGCGGGGCAGGCAGGTAGGCTAGAGGCGCTGCTCGAAGAACCGGAGGACATGGACCCACTCGAAGCGGCGGTTGTCTGCCATCCGCACCCGCAGCATGGCGGGACTATGCACAACAAGGTGGTATACCGGTTGGCGCGGGGCCTGCGAAAATCGGGCTGTGTAGTGTTGCGCTTCAATTACCGTGGTGTGAATTTAAGTGAAGGCGAATATGATCGCGGCGTAGGCGAAACCGATGATGCGTGGGTCGCTTTACGGGAATTGCAGGCTCGCTATCCGCATTTGCCCGTGATGGCCGGCGGCTTCTCGTTAGGTTCGCGGATCGCCCTAAGGCTGACGTCGAACGAACGGGCGATTTGGCGTGTCGTTGCCGTTGGGTTTCCGACGGTTGTCGCCGAACGGGAATTTGTGTATCAGGTGGAGGTCCCGAAGTTCTTCATCCATAGCACGCACGACAACTTTGGGCCGCGGCCAGATTTCGAGGCGTTTTTTGAAACCCTGCCGGACCCCAAGCAGCTGGAGTGGATTGACTCGGTGGACCACTTTTTTAAGGACGCGCTCGATCAGTATGAAGCCGCAGTAGTGCGCGTCGGGCTTAAGCGCTAGTCAAGCTTTAGCCTAAACCTAGGTTCACCGCGCAGGCTAGTCGCGCCTGCCGGTTAACAATCCGCGCGGCACGCTGGCTGATTAAATCCGCCACCTTACTTAGAAGGCTCGGTAAGTCCTGTGGTTCAATCAAGACTGGCTCAGGCTTGTCTGCATACGTATTGCGATAGGTTGTCAGGATGGCGGTCGCTGGCTTGTATTCCATGAGCCGGGCATGCGCTATCACTTTCAAACCGGCTTGCGGAGATTCCATCCCCAAGTCACTCAGCACGAGTTCGTACTGCCGCTCGTCCAATTTGCCCACTGCTTCCGCCGCCGAGGCGGCAGAATCGACAAAATAGCCTCCGGCTTCCAGAACGGCCTTCAAAGTTAGCCTGGAAGTCAGATCATCGTCGACCAACAGCACGCGCGCTAGCTCCAATNNCATCGCGCCGGAGCTGGCGATTTATTGTCTGAGTTCACCGAGAAACGGGCTCGCCTATCAGACTAGTAAGTACAGTGTACGCGAAAAGCCTGGAAATACCCATAGCCGATTTGTATTGGTTACCAAGCGTATTAGGGAGGAAATACCCGATGGAAAATGGCGTCTACATTCCTCAACTGGCGTTTCACGTCGAATGTTTGCGCCAGTTGCGTGCCGGACAGGTAGCGGGCAATCTCGCTATCTTGTTGAATTGCTTGCTGAAAGTCACCATCCGCCTGCCAGGCGCGGAGCGCGTGCCCCTGCACCAAGCGGTAGGCATCCTCGCGGAGCATGCCAGCCGCAGCAAGGTCTAAGAGCAGCTGACCGGAGAAAATTAATCCCTTTGTATTAGCTAAATTTCGCTGCATGCGGTCGACGTTGACCACCAAGCCGTCGATCAACCAGACGGTTTTCGCCAGCAGGTAGTCGAGAAGGATG
>PMSX01000072.1 GCA_003167495.1 Bryobacterales bacterium
CACGAGATCCGCACGCCGATGAACGGCGTTTTGGGTATGACCGAACTCGCACTCGACACCGAGTTGAGCGCCGAGCAACGGGAATTGATTGAGACCGCCAGAGCGTCCGCGAACGCTTTGCTCACCGTGATCAACGATATTCTCGACTTTTCCAAGATCGAGGCAGGTAAACTCACCTTGGATCCTATCCCGTTCCGGCTGCGGGACTGCGTGGCGAGAACCATAAAGCCACTAGCGTTTCGCGCTGCGGAAAAAGGGCTGGAACTGCTGTGCAATGTTCACGCCGACGTGCCGGACCGGATCGTCGCCGATCCCACTCGGCTCTCGCAGATCATTATTAACTTAATCGGCAATGCGCTCAAGTTTACCCGCCAGGGGGAAGTAGAGCTATCTGTCGGCGTGGACAGCAGCGAAGGGGAGCTCGTGCGAGTTCATTTTTCGGTGCGCGACACCGGCATCGGCATTCCGAAAGAAAAACGAGAGTCCATTTTCGAAGCTTTCGCCCAGGCTGATGCGGCGACGACGCGCAAATTTGGCGGGACTGGGTTGGGGCTGACCATTTCGACGCGGTTTGTTCAGATGATGGGTGGAAAGATTTGGGTGGATAGCGAACCGGGCGCCGGTAGTTGCTTCCATTTCACTATCGACGCGCCTATCGCTCAAACGGAAGAGGGCATTGAGGCAGACCGAGCCATTGATTTGGCTGGATCGCGAGTACTGATCGTCGACGATAATGCTGCCAGCCGCCGCATTCTCTCAGAGATCGTTGAGTCAGCGGGCATGAAACCTGTGCAGACAGAGAGTGCCGCTGAAGCCTTGCGGGAGTTAGCGGCCGCCCGGACAAAGGCGCCATTCCGCGCCGCTCTCATAGACCGTAATTTGCCGGAAGTAGATGGGTTCGGCTTGGTCGAGCGCATGCGGCAGCTCGATGTGCTTTCCGAAACCAAAATATTGATGCTCGCCTCCGCTGGCCAGCCAGGCGATGCCGCGCGCTGCCGGACGCTCGGAGTGGCCGCGTATCTAACAAAGCCCGTCTCGCAAGCGCAGCTTGTCGGTGCTGTAAAGCTGGCCCTGGAACGCCAGTCTGAAGCGTCCAATTCCGTCGAATTGATCACCCGGCACTCCTTGGCTATCGCTCCCGACGGGTTGCGAATCCTTTTGGCCGAGGACAATCCGGTCAACCAGAAAGTAGCGCAGCGCCTGCTTGAAAAGCAACATCATTCCGTGACAGTTGTCGGTTCCGGGCGCGAGGCTTTGCTGGCCCTGGAGCGTGAGCCGTTCGACCTGATTCTTATGGATGTCCAGATGCCTGACATGGATGGTCTACAGGCTACCGCCGCCATTCGCCAGAAGGAACTCGCCACCCATGAACACATTCCCATCGTTGCTCTTACAGCCCATGCAATGAGCGGAGATCGAGATCGATGTCTCGCCGTTGGAATGGATGGATATGTCAGCAAACCCATCCGGCTTCCAGACTTGATCAGCGAGATCAATCGAATCCAGGGCGCGCCGAAATCGCTGCCAGCCGCGGATCGCAATGATCCGGTTTCCCCTGACGAGCTGATTTGTCGGCGAACCTAAACGGGATTCTCTCCGCCCGTCACCGGCACTTCTTCCACATCTTTCGTTGCGAACGGATTGAAATTTGTCCCGTAATCAAAATAATCTACGCCCTCCGTCCGCTTTAAGAAACCGACGATCTTGTATGTGACTGGCGTCATCAACACTTCCCAAATGACCTTGAATACATAACCTGAGAAAATTAGATTGAAAATGATGCCCAGCGGCTTATCGTAAAAAATAAAGAAGATCACGATCGTCGTATCCACCGCCTGCCCCACCACCGTCGACCCCACTGTCCTCGTCCACAACCATTTTCCTCGTGTAAGAATCTTCAGCCTGGCCAGCGTAAACGAATTCGCAAATTCCCCGGACCAATAGGCGAGCATGCTGCCCGCTACAATGCGTCCCACTTGGTGAAAGATCGCGTAAAAAGCAGGCTGATCGGTGTATTCGGGCGCCGGCGGAATAATCACGGCAATGGAGCTAAGCGCTGCAAAAAGTATCAACCCGGAAAAGCCGTACCAAATGGCGCGTCGCGATGCCGAATAGCCATAAACCTCTGTGAAAATATCGCCAAATACATATGTAATGGGAAACAACAACTGTGCCACGCTCACCCGCAGGCTCAACCCGAATAGCGGCAGCACAAAGAACTTCGGCGCGATCACGTTCGTGATCACCAGCACCACCACAAACAGCGTGATAAACGCGTCTAGATACTTGTACCGGTGATCGCTTCTGAATAAGGCAAAAAAACTTTGCTTTTCCGTGGTTGAGTCCATAGTTGATTAAACCAGTTGACTAAACCGCGTGCCCTCTTGGCCAACTGCCCCACGAATGCAGGTTTGCATACACGGGTGGTTATAATCAGATGGTGTCCCGGCGCTTAACATATTGCCTGACTTGCCTTCTCGTTCTTTCAGCGTGCGATAACGGCCTGAAAACGAAGGAAAAAGTGCAGGCCGCCATCATCGACCGCCTGCAAAACCATTCCGGCCTCGACCTCAAGAGTATGGACGTTGCCACCACCAACGTTTCATTCGAAAATAGTCTGGCGTATGCTACCGTATCGTTTCATCCCAAAGGTGATCCAAACTTGAAGAGCGGGATGACGATGAAATACACCCTTGAGGCGCGCGACGGCAAATGGGTTGTCACCAAGGTCGGCGACTCCGCTGGACATTCGATGTCGAATCCCATGCAAAGCGGTTCCAGCGAAAATCTACCTCCGGGCCACCCATCCTTAGATCAGGGAGCGAGCCCGGCCAATCCCCATATACCGGCGCCAACCCAATGAAAACAGTTGCTGTTCTCGGAGGCGGCCCCGCCGGCGCTACTGCTGCTGAACGTCTGGCACGGTCCGGCCTTAGAACCATCGTCCTCGATGAGAAGCTCGCGTGGGAGAAACCTTGCGGCGGCGGCATCACCTACAAAGCTTATTCGCAGTATTCTTACCTTCTCGAAAACGATACGCCTAAAAAGGTCGTAACCGATACCTTGCTGGCTGCGCCCAAATCCGGCGTCTTTAAAATGCAGTTGACACGTCCGCTGCTTATCTACTCGCGCATCGACCTCAACCGCATGCTTCTCAATCGCGCCGAAGCTGCGGGCGCCGAGCTCGAAAAGGAACGTGTTCTTGGCCTCGACCGCGGGTCGAACAACTGGCGCATTCGCACTCGCTCCGGCACAATCGATGCCGATTACTGCGTCGTTGCCACGGGTGCGCGTAATCCGTTGCGCGACGTCGGTACCCAATACACCGCCGAAGACACCATGTACGCGCTCGGCTATTGGGTTCCCTCCGATCAAGCTCACATCGACATTCAATTTCTCCCCAACCTCGAAGGCTACATCTGGGTCTTTCCGCGCGCGGGCCATCTGTCCGTCGGTATCTGCGGTAAGAGTGAGTCGGCGCAGTGCTTGCGTGTCCGCCTCGAACGCTACATGGATGAAAAAGGCATCTCCCGCCGCGAAGCCAAATTCTACGGTCACATGCTGCCCGCTTTGGAATCGCGCGGCTGGCGCAACAACCGTCTCGCCGGCGAAGGTTGGATTGCGGTCGGCGATGCGGGCGGCCTGGTCGATCCCATCACGGGGGAAGGTCTCTATTACGCCATTCGCTCAGGCGATCTTGCCAGCCAGATTCTCCTCAACGATTTGGAACCATCTAAAAATGCCGACGCCTATCGCCAACTCATCACCCGTGACTTCGGTCTTGATCTGACCTACGGTTCATGCCTGGCGAAACGCCTCTTTTGCGGCGCAGTGTGTTTTGGCGCAGTGCCCAGCCGTATGATCGATTTCATGCGCCGCAGTCCAAAGTTCTGCGAAATCATCCAAGACCTCTTTGCCGGCACGCAACCCTACCTCGAACTAAAAGCCCGTCTCTTGCGAAACGTGAACACCACGCTGCATGAAATCTTCATGAGCTTTCTGTTTCGCAAGTTGATTCTGGGCGAAACACGGGTTTAAGAAGCCGGTATGAACGTCGCCCAGTCCGAAGCGTTGTTTGCGCGCGCCAAGGAAGTGATTCCCGGCGGTGTCAATTCTCCAGTGCGTGCTTTTCGCGGTGTCGGTGGGTCTCCCCGCTTCATCCTCCGCGGCGAGGGCTCTCATTTTTTCGATGTCGATAACAACGAATACATCGATTACATCGGCTCATGGGGGCCGCTGCTCTTTGGCCATCGTCCTAAACCGGTTATCGACGCCCTCACCGCCGTTCTTGAGCTCGGCACCAGCTTCGGTGCTCCTACTGGGCGCGAGGTCGAACTCGCCGAACTCATCATTGACGCCGTCCCCTCCATTGAAATGGTGCGTCTAGTCAACTCCGGCACCGAAGCTTGCATGAGCGCAATTCGCCTCGCCCGCGGCTTCACCGGGCGCGACCTCGCTGTCAAATTTGATGGCTGTTACCACGGCCACGTCGATTCACTTCTTGTCAAAGCCGGCTCTGGCATTGCCACTCTCGGCCTCCCGGATAGCGCCGGCGTTCCCAAAGCTTTCTCCGAAACTACCATCGCCCTCCCACTCAATGATCTCGACGCGGTCGAAACCGTCTTCAAGCGGCGCGGTGACCAAATTGCTTCGGTTATCATCGAACCCGTTGTTGGGAATATGGGTTGCATCCCACCGGCGGCCGGATTCCTCGAAGGCCTGCGCCGCATCACTCAGCAATATGGCGCGCTGCTGATTTTGGATGAGGTCATGACCGGCTTTCGTCTCTCCCGTGGCGGGGCACAGCAAGTTTTCAATATCAAGCCCGATCTCACTACACTCGGCAAAATTATCGGCGGCGGTCTGCCCATCGCCGCTTATGGGGGACGCGCCGACATTATGAATAAAGTCGCGCCCGCCGGACCCGTCTATCAGGCAGGCACTCTCTCAGGCAACCCGCTTGCTGTGAGTGCGGGCATCGCCATGCTGCGTCACATTGAGACGCATCCTGAGACGTACGACATACTCGAACAACGTGCGGCGGCTCTCACCGCTAACCCTCCGGCAGGCATGACCGTCAACCGCGTTGGCTCCATGGCCACGTTCTTCTTTCAACCCGGCCCTGTGCGCAACGCAGACGACGCGCGCCGTTCCGATACTGCGCTCTTCGGCAAATTTTTCCACCACCTGCTCGAGCGCAACGTTTATTTCCCGCCCTCCCAGTACGAAGCTCTCTTCGTTTCCGTCGCCCACTCCGCGGCTGACATCGATCACACAGTCCAGGCTATCCGTGAGTTCTCAGTCAAATAGTAATCCGCGTGTTCTGGTAACGGGCGCCGCCAAACGTATCGGCCGCGTCATTGCGATTGAGCTTTCGCAGCGTGGTTTTCAGGTCGCCATCCACTACAATCACTCCCGCTCCGAGGCGGAGGAAACCTCCCATGCCTGCGGTGGCGCGCCAATGTTTCAGGCCGATCTGGCCAAGGTCTCCGAGATTCACCGACTGTTCCTAAATGTGAGCGAGTCCTTCGGGCCGCTCGATTGTCTCGTCAACAACGCCGCCCGTTTCACCCGCTTCGACCCGCTCGACATCACGGAGGCGGATTGGGATTTCATTCACGACATCAATCTCAAAGCTACCTTCTTCTGCTGCCAGGAAGCTGCCCGCCAGATGCTTCCGCGCGGCGCAGGCCGCATTGTGAACATTAGCTCCCTGGGAGGCATCCGTCCTTGGGCTGAACACGCTCACTATTGCGCTTCCAAAGCGGGAGTGATCATGCTAACCAAGGCACTCTCTAAGGCCTTCGCCCCGCACATTACCGTGAATTCTGTCGCACCCGGAGTAATTCCTTTCAACGACGTCGACGCCCGCGTGCAAGCTATGATCGACGCGACGCCGATGCAGCGGGCAGGAAAGCCCGAAGAAATTGCCGATGCGGTCCATTTCTTTCTCACCGCGCCCACTTTCATCACCGGCCAGATCCTCGCTGTAGACGGCGGCCTGAACTACAGGTAAGCAATAGCGGGGACTGCCACAACGTCCGCAGTCAGCCCGACACGAAGCCGCATACCCAACCATCGCGTGCTGGCCGTCCCCATTCTTGCGCTGCTCACCGCCTCATCGCCGAAAGTCACAGCCTGTTCAATAGCCGCGCCACCATCCTCACTCGTGACGCAAAGCTGTCACCGGCTGAACTCTTGTCGCACGTAGCGCGGGGAAATAACAGGCCGCCACCCCCAGGATCGCGATAACCGCTATGCCCGCAAACAAAACCATCGGGTCAAGAGCGGCCACCGTCCACACCAGCTTCGCAACCACCCGATTCGCAAACAAACTCCCCAAAGTGCCTCCAACCACCCCAAGGCCAATCAGCCGGATCGCAACACCGAGCACGGCCCCAAACACTTGCGCCTGCTGCGCTCCCAGCGCCATGCGAATGCCGATGTCCCGGGTCTGCTGCGAGACTGCGTAAGCCATAACGCCATAAATACCGGTGCCAACCAGCAGCAAGCCTACGCTCGCAAATATGCTCATCAAGAACACACTGAAGCGCGGGCGCGAATAAGAATACTTCGCCAGCAGATCGTCAAGAAACTCGGGTTCGCGTTCCACCAGATTCCTGTCAATGGCGCGCGCTTCGCTTCGGATTGCTGGTATCACACTAGGCGCATCCGACGCGGTTCGAATGAGAATGCCCGGAAATCCTATGTTCGTGATCGTTAAAGGAAGGAAGACTTCCGGTTCTGTCGGCATCTCGAGCCCCCGATTTCGGATATCTGCCACGACGCCGATGATTTCAAATACCGGATCTGCCATTTTCTCCCCAGCCGTGCTCAGAAGGCTCACGCGTATTCGACCACCGATTGGATTTTCATGCCCAAAATACCTGCTCGCCAGCGTCTGATTCACCACTGCAACTTTGCGGGCGTTAACCGCTTCACCGCGTGAAAACGGTCTCCCGCTCAGAAATCGAATTCCGATAGCGCGGAAGAATTGAGAATCGCAAGTCTCGAACTGCCCTTTCCATTGTTCCGAATGAATTTTGCCTGTGACGTCAAGTTCGCTCCTGATCCCACCATAAGGAGGCAGTCCCACGCCAGCGGTGACAGCCACCACACCGGGCACGCTGGCAAGACGCGCTATGGCCCCCTCTATGATTTGTCGCCGCTGAGCCGGCGTGGCGGTCGAAAGCCGCGGCTGCATCACCACAATATTGTGCGAGTTGAATCCGAGATCCAGATTCGTCATCGACAGGAAGCTACGCATGAGCGCGCCTGCGCCCACCAGCAGGATTAAAGACAAAGCCACCTCTGCCACCACCAGGAGATTGCGCAGCCCGCCATGCCGGGAACCGCTGCCCTCGCCTTTGCCTGCTCCAGACAACCCGGGCGCCAGTTCCTTGCGAGTCGCATGCACCGCGGGCACCACTCCGAATAGAAGAGTCGTAGTGGCGGCGCAACCGAGCGCGAATAGCAACACCGGAATGCTAACCTCGATCACCGTTTCGACAGGAATCGTGTAAGGCGGCATGAAATGGGAAAGCGCCTTTGTTCCTCCATAGGCGAGCACCGCGCCCAGTACTCCTCCACACAAAGAAAGCACCGAACTCTCCACCAGCAATTGACGCACAATCTGCAAGCGTGTCGCACCCAGCGCGGCCCGAACCGCCATCTCCCGCTCTCGCGCAGTGGCCCGCGATAACAACATGTTCGCCACATTGCAGCAGGCAATCAGTAACAGCAAACCCACCGCGCCGAACAGCGTATAAAGCACCGCGCGAAACTTCCCTACCACCCAATCGATGACAGTTAGAACTCTAATGGTGAAGTGCTTCGGATACCTTTCGGGATAAAGTTTCGCTAACCGTTTCGCAATCACGTTCAGTTGCGCCTGGGCCTGTTCCAGGCTGATCCCTCGCTTCAGTCTGGCTTGCAGCCAGAAGCCGCGCTCCATTGGCCTCGGGTCAGTGTGATCCACCCGGTCGGGAATCCAGAGGTCGTCCGTGTTCCAGGCGAAGTGCGGCGGCATGATGCCCACAATCGTCAAAGCCTTGTCGTCGACTTGGATCGTACGCCCCAAAATCGCCGGATCTCCGCCAAAGCGGGCCATCCAGGCTTGATAACTCAACACCGCCACCGGAGACGCTCCAGGCTTGGCGTCTTCATCTGTGCTGACCCGGCCCAGAAGCGGCTTCACTCCAAGAAAGTGAAAGAGGTTCGGAGTTGCCGCACCAACCAGGATGTCCTCCGTTCCGTATTCCGTACGCCGTTGCTTTTCACGACCCTCGGTCCCCACTGCCTCTTCGAACACGTTGCTCTCATCCACGTAGGCTCGAAATTCAGGAACTGTCAACGCGCCCCCGATGCCGCCAGACCCCTGTGTAGTGTCCTCGATCACCACATCCACCATCCGCCGCGGTTCCGCATACGGAAACGGATTCAGCAAAACGTTGTAGATCACGCTGTACATTGCCGTGGCGGAGCCCACCCCCAACGCCAAAGTCAAAACGGCGAGTGCCGTGAACCCCGAACGCCGGACGCCTTCGCGCAGCCCGTAGCGAAAGTCGCGAATCAGCCAAGACATACATAGAGCCTACCGCGCCCGGAATCAGCCCGGCTGTCCCCATTTTGACGCCCTGCCTCCGTTCCGAGCCGCGCGCGTAAGCAAGCTAGGCTGTTCAACAATACCCGACCATTACCGTTGCTCATCACCGAAAGTCGCCCATTTAGTGGTAAGATCATGGGATTCAAGGGAGTGACCGCGTGCCTGAATATGCAAAACAATGGCGGCTCGCATACGCGCCACTATTCTTACTCGTCATTTCAGCCTTGATGGCCACAGGTCAGTCGTCCAAACCTCAGCCCCACCCTAATAGACCTGCCGCAGGACCCGAAGTAACCACCATAGTTTTGCGGCCCATCAAGACAAGCATCAAGAAATATTCCTGCCCCGCGGCGTTTACCCTGCGAGGCCAAATCTATACCAATGGCGCCACCAAAGTGAAGTACACGTGGGTTAGTTCAGACGGTCGCACCTGGCCCCAGCACTCTGTAACGTTCAAAGCGGCTGGCCAGCAATCGGTCGCCGAGCCCGCGAAATTTGGAGCACCAGGCAAGAAGGTTGACGATTCCATCCAATTGTCGGTGCTCTCTCCGAACGCCAAGCTTTCAAAAACAATCGTGCTCGCCTTTGCCTGCGCCAAGTGACGTCGTGCCGCCGTTCCGACCCCGCGCCCGTAAGCAAGCGTTTCAGGATTTGCGGTCATGCTCATCCAATATCGCCCGCAAACCTCGTTCGAACCGATCCTTGTTCGCCTCGATACGCCCCTTGCCGAACATCTCCGCGATCCGCGGGAACGCACCCGTAGCGATTTGCGCAGCCGCAAATTCAACATCCATCGCCACATCCGTTGCCGCTTCGCGCAACGCATGCCCGAAAACGAAATCGTCCACCATTGCCAGCAGCGTGATCTTCTCTTTATTCGTCATCGATGTTTCCGCCAGCCCTTCCAGGCATTGCTCCATATGGCGCATCGCATTGAGTCCGGGAGGAGCCGACAACATTGCGGCCAGCGCCCAGGGGTGGCGGATAAAGACTGCGTGGGTACTCTTGGCGATCTCCATAATCGCCCTCCTCCACCCTTTCGGAATCGTGGGCAAAATCGCTTCGCCCATGAGCGCGTCGTCCATCACCGCCATCAGATCGTCTTTGGTCTTCACGTAGTAATACAGGCTCATCGTTCCGGCTTTGAGTTCTCGCGCCACGCGGCGCATCGAGACTGCTTCGAAACCCTCCTTGTCGGCGATGCTGAGCGCGGCGGCGGCGATCGTCTCCCGGGTCAGCCGTATTTTTTTCCTTGACACTCGTACACTGTACCATTTAAGATTTAATCGTACAATGTACGAAACAACTGTGTTGATTGTCGGAGCTGGGCCAACCGGCCTGACGCTCGCCCTCGATCTGGCTCGCCGTCGGATCTCGTTCCGTCTGATCGAGGCTGCCGCAACGCCCTTTCCCGGGTCGCGCGGTAAAGGCATCCAGCCGCGCACGCTCGAGATTTTCGATGATCTCGGCGTAATCGATGCGATTCTCGCCGCCGGTGCGCCTTATCCGAAGTTCCGCACCCACCTCGGCCGCTTCTCGCTACGGGCTGGCTCGCTCGGTTCACCTAAACCACCAACGGAAAGCGTACCTTATCCAAACCTTTGGATGGTACCGCAAGCGCGCACGGAAGCGATCTTGCGCGACCGTCTGGCCGAGCTCGGCAGCGAGGTCGAATTCGGCAAGCCGCTCACGACGTTTACCCAGAATGAGCACGCTGTGGAGGCCACACTTTCGACGGGTGAAACCGTCCGAGCGGACTTCTTGGTCGGGTGCGACGGTGGCCACAGTACGGTGCGCAAGACGCTCGGCCTCCGAATGGAAGGTGAGGCAGTCGACGCGAAAGAAAACCCGTGGCTTGTAGCAGACCTCGAGGTCGAAGGGCTTGATCGCCGCGACTGGCATTCCTGGCCTTTCCGCAAGGGCGGTCTCATCGCGCTCTGCCCGTTGCCGAATACCTCGTTGTTCCAATTCACCTCGAAAGCAAAGACCGTCGAAGCGGGGATCGAGGGCGTCGTGCACAAAGTCACTGGCCATCGCGTGGAACGTATAGCGTGGAGCTCTGTCTTCAACCCCGCAGTGCGTATGGTCGATCGCTACCGCGTCGGCCGCGTCTTCCTGGCGGGCGATGCGGCGCACGTGCATCCCCCGGCAGGAGGTCAAGGACTTAACACGGGTGTGCAGGATGCCTATAACTTGGGCTGGAAGCTCGCACACGTCGCCCGCGGCGGACCCGATTCGCTGCTCGATACCTACGAAGCCGAACGCCTACCCATCGCCGCCGCGGTACTCGGCTTGAGCAAACGCCTACACCAAAAGCGCTCGGTCAAGCGCGGCGATGCAACCAATCAGCTCGCTTTGCATTACCGTACGGGCCCCTTATCCTCAGGCGTAACGCTCGGAACCCTGCATCCCGGCGATCGCATGCCCGATGCCCGCCTCGACGATGGCAGCAGACTCTTCGACCACTTGCGCGGTCCCCACGCGACAGAACTTGTCACGCCCGATGGGCCGCGAATTTTGATCCGTCCCGACGGTTATATTGCGCACATCGGCTCAACGCCCTTCAGTGAGTACGCGGGCGAACCGACTCGGCAAATCCGCGCGACAATCCATCGGCATCACCCGCGAGCGGCTACGGGCTCTGCCGCATCAAAATGAAGCGGGTCTCTGAGGTTTTGCAACTCCCGGTAGTAGTACAAAGCAGCGGGCCGCCTTCCCTTGATCTTCAAAGTCATCAGAAATTCGATCTCATCCTCCGTGGCATCGCCACTCAGAGATTTGTCTAAGAGAAACTCCTTCAAGCCGGGTTCAACGGCAAGGGCTTCTTGCGGTTGCCGTTCCACAAACTCGAATCGGCGCAAGCTTCCCGGCGCTAAGCGGCGGTTTAACCGAATCTCCATGCAAAAAGATTTAAGATCAATATCCCAGGAGTCAATCATTGGGTCGAGAAACGTGACGCAATTCTCAAGCGAGACATTAAACGCGTCGGCGTCGAGAAACTCGAGAGTCGCCACTCGCATTTGCTTGTAGCTCCGGCCGCTCAGTTGAGCCATCAAACGTAGCCATTCCTCGCTTTGCAGTTCGTCCTTGGCCACTCCTTGCGAAACATCAAGCAATTTCTGCGTGACGATTCGCTCGAGCACCCCAAACGGTTCCTTCTCGAAAATCGTTCGCACTTCCTTGCGGATTTCGGGCTTACATTTGCGCAGCGCCAAATCCCGGCACTCTTTGAAAAGCGGGCTCGCTGGCTCTGTCGCTCGTTTTTTCAAATCCTCTTGTCTCTGCACGTCCGCCAGCCGTGAAAGTTCTCCAACGGGCAGTCTTAGAAACTCGCCGATCTTGTCGTAGATGTCGGTGCGCCCAGGCGCCGGCGGAACCTTTTTGCGAGTCAGCAGCTGCGAGATGTAGGAATCAGTCACCTGTATTGCCACCGCCAGATCTCGCTGATCGAACCCCAACTCACGCAAACGCTGCCTGATCAACAGTGAAATATCCACGTTGAACCCCATTTCGAGTTAACCAAAACTAGTAAACCCACGATGGATTATCACACGCAACTAGCTTGACAATCAATATAAATTAACTGATAATGGTAAATGTCTGAGCGCTCCTGCCCACTCGCAGGTCGTCTGAACTAAGTCACGCGATCTGATCCATTTCTCTTAGGGTGAGTACTGTTGAACTGAACGGCCGCAAGTGAGTGCCTTCCCATCCCTCTTGCCGCCAAACACAATTGAATGACATCCATAAACGTTAAACTCACCACGGAGGAAGTCGAACTACTCGCCAGCCTCGCATCGGATCAGCTCTTCCGAAGAGAATTCATCGATCCAAAAATGCCCGGCCACAGACCTAATCCCGCGGCATTGCGTATGGGCAAACAACTGGTGGAACGTCTTCAAGGCATAGCGGACCAGACGAAGGGACCTCGCCAGCCGCGCAGGAACGGACCAACCGCGAAGCAATCCGGCGGCGCTGACGGCGCACCGCTTTGATGACAAACGCTGCGCGCGTTCGCTGAAACGCGGAGTCTCGCAAATGACAACTCAGTGAAAGGCCAAACAATATGAACATTAGACCCTTGTACGACCGCATTGTGGTGAAGCGTATCGAAGAACAAGAAACCACCCGCAACGGCATCATCATTCCCGATTCCGCCAAAGAAAAACCGCAGGAAGGCGAAGTCATAGCCATCGGGCATGGCAAACGGCAAGAGGACGGCCAACTGGTGCCTCTTGATGTGAAAGTCGGCGACCGCATTCTCTTCGGGAAATATTCCGGCACCGAGACAAAATTGGTTGGCACCGAATATCTCATCATGCGCGAGGACGATGTCCTGGGCATTTTGAGTGGCGCAGCCAACGCAGCCGCACAGTAAAGAAAAGTCAAAAAGCAAACAAAATGGCAAAACAGATTATCTATAGCGATCATTCCCGCCAGGCAATCCTGCGCGGTGTCAACCAGCTCGCCGACGCGGTGAAAGTCACACTCGGCCCCCGTGGACGCAATGTTGTTCTCGAAAAGAAATTCGGCGGCCCCACTATCACCAAAGACGGCGTGACAGTCGCGAAAGAGATTGAACTAAAAGACCCACTCGAAAATATGGGCGCTCAGATGGTCCGCGAGGTTGCGTCGAAGACGTCTGATGTTGCCGGCGACGGCACCACCACCGCCACCATTCTGGCGCAAGCGATCTTTCGCGAAGGTGTCAAAGCCGTAACGGCTGGCGCGAACCCGATGGCCATCAAGCGCGGTATCGACAAAGCCGTCGACATAATTGTCGAAGAGATCAAGAAGGTCTCCAAACCTGTCTCCGGCGATATGATTGCTCAAGTAGGCCGCATCTCCGCAAACAGCGACTCGACAATCGGCGACGTCATCGCCGAAGCCATGAAAAAAGTAGGCAAAGACGGCGTCATCACTGTCGAAGAGTCTAAGACTATGACAACCGAGCTTGCCACCGTTGATGGCATGCAATTTGATCGCGGCTATCTCTCGCCTTATTTTGTGAGTGACCCCGAGCGTATGGAATGTGTTCTCGAAGACCCCTACATCTTGATCCACGAAAAGAAGATCGGTAGCATGAAGGACCTGCTTCCGGTTCTTGAACAAATTGCCCGCGCCGGTAAGCCGCTTCTGCTTATCTCCGAGGATGTCGAAGGCGAGGCGCTAGCCACCCTCGTGGTCAACAAACTCCGCGGCACAATCAATGTTTGTGCGGTGAAAGCCCCGGGCTTCGGCGACCGCCGCAAAGCCATGTTGGAAGATATTTCCATCTTGACCGGCGGCACGCCCATCATGGAAGAGACCGGCATGAAGCTCGAAGGCGTTCAATTGTCCGATCTCGGCCGCGCAAAGCGCATCACTGTTGATAAGGACATCACAACCATCATTGATGGCGCCGGAACGCAGAAGAAGATCGAGGGCCGCATCAAGCAGCTCCGCACGCAAATCGATGAGACCACATCCGACTATGATCGCGAGAAACTGCAGGAACGGCTGGCCAAGCTGGCCGGTGGCGTCGCGATTATCAAAGTCGGTGCTGCCACCGAGACTGAGATGAAAGAGAAAAAGGCCCGTGTCGAGGATGCATTGCATGCCACTCGCGCGGCAGTCGAGGAAGGTATCGTGCCCGGCGGCGGAGTAGCACTGCTGCGCGCTTCCGTGGCCCTGCAGAACCTAAAATTGGACGCAGACGAGCAGTTCGGCGTCACCATTGTCCGGCGCGCCTGTGAGGAGCCTGTCCGTCAGATCGTGCTGAACTGCGGCACCGAGGGCGCTGTCGTTGTCGAAAAGATCAAGAGCCAAGATGATCCCAACTTCGGTTTCAACGCTTTCACCGAAAAATACGAAGACCTGGTGAAGGCCGGCGTGATTGATCCCACCAAGGTCACTCGCACAGCTCTGCAGAATGCGGCTTCCATCGCGTCTCTCATGCTTACCACGGAGGCTATGATCTGTAGCGCCGTGGAAGACGTAGAAGCCTAGAGTCCACTTGGGCGGCCACCATTATGATTCACTCCAAAGCGGAGTTGCTCTCAGCACGATGCCCACATTGCCGGTCGATTGACCTTCGAAGTGTGGGCATCCGGAACAGTCTTGAAAAGGCATTCCATTGGCTGTTGCAGCCTTATAGATGTTGTCTTTGTGGCCGCCATTTTTTCCTTTTCCGCTGGCAAACCGCAATGGAAGATCCGGCGTAGCAAAAGTGGGGACTGCTGTCCCCATTGACTTCCCATCTCTCGATCAGGCAAATATGGGGACTGCCACAGCGCCCGCCATCAGCCCGACACGAAGCAGCCTACCGAACCATCGCGTGCTAGCTGTCCCCATTTTTGAGTTTCGCGTCCCACGTCCGTTCCCTCCTTCTAAAGATTCTTGTCTCTCCAGCCGATGAAGTGTTTAGGGTTTAGCACCCCCTCTACGTTCACATGCCGGGTAGAAAGAACTCGCCGATCCCTAGCTCTCCTTCGCCTCGCCGGACCGTCTTCCTTCTCGTGCTCATCCTTACTCTCTCGAACGCCTTAGCACAAGCTCCACAACAAGACCTGACCACCTTAACCAAAGCACGTCAGGCGCATAGTCTCAGTTTGACTGACGCAGCCAAAGCCTATCCCGTTCACCTTCGCGCAGTAGTGACTTACTGGGATTCTAAAGTCGATTACAGACGTCCCGCACTCTTTGTTCACGATGAGAGCGGCGACATTTTTGTCGCGCTAAAGCAAGCACCCGCCTTCGTGGTCCACACAGGCATGTTGGTTGACGTCTCTGGCGTCAGCGGCACCGGAGACTTCGCGCCCATTGTCGATCGCGGCCAAATCGAAGTTGTCGGCGAATCGCAGCTTCCCGCCTTCGCTCGCTTAGTGAACCTGTCAGAGCTGTTAACCGGGGTCGACGATGGCCAATGGGTGGAAATCGAAGGCGTCGTGCGGTCTGTCTATCGAACGAAGTCGAACATCATTTTGTATATGGCCACCAGCGAGGGCATCATTAGCGCCATCACCCCAAGGGACCTCGACTATAACTTCGACTCCCTAGTTGACGCAAAAGTCAAACTGCGCGGCAACGATGGCCCGGTTTTTAACCGCATGCGGCAGATGACGGGCACTCATCTCCTGTTTCCCGGGCTGGAAACGATTCGGATTGAAGAACCGGCACCGTCCGATCCGTTCAGTTCTCCGGTGCAAGCCATAAACAATCTTTTGCGTTTTGAGCCAAACATAGCGTTTGGGCACCGCGCTCACGTCCAGGGCCGGGTAACAATGTTCTGGCCTGGCCGATTGATTTGTATTCAGGATGATACCCAAGGTATCTGTGCCCAAACCACGCAGATCTCACCAGTTCGACCTGGGGAGGTGGCGGACGTGCTGGGCTTCCCTGCAACCGGTGACTTTAAGCCAACTTTGACAGACTCCGATTTCCACCGCACTGGTGAATCCCAAACCGAATCGGCCCTGGTTGTTACGGCCGAGCGGGCACTGCGCGGCGATCATGACGCGCAACTAGTCCAAATCGAGGGCACATTGATGGGCAAAGATCAAGCCGCCACAGACCCGACGCTGCTCGTATCTGCCGGAAAATTTGTGTTCCCCGTGGTTCTGCCCGCAAGAGCCGTAAACCTCACACCTACTTTCAAGGAAGGCTCCACTTTACGAATTACGGGCATCTGCTCAGTGAAGGCAGATCGCGATCTAACGGTTTCGGGCGAAGGATTTTCTGTACCATCCTCATTCCGTATTCTCCTGCGTTCCCCGCAAGACATCTCCGTCGTTCGAGAGCCGTCCTGGTGGACGACAGGTCACACTCTGCGCGTTCTCGCGGCTGTGCTCGCCATTACTTTGGGTGTCCTGACTTGGGGAGTGGCCATGCGGCGGCGCGTCCACCAGCAGACCCAGGTCATCCGTAACCAATTGCAAGAGGCCTCTCGATTGAAAGAGGCAGCTGAGTCGGCCAGCCGTTCCAAGAGCGAATTTGTCGCCAACATGAGCCACGAGANNCACGCCGATCAACTAGTGGTGCGCGCCGTCGTCGACATTGCCCGCGGGCTCGGTGCCGACACGATCGCCGAATTCGTCCAAGACGACGAGACACTCGCGCTGCTGCGCGAGCTCGGCGTCGGATACTCGCAGGGCTACCACACCGGCCGCCCCGGCCCCCTCGAGGCGATCCTCCCGCAACTCCAAACGACCAAGAATGGGTAATGTCGATGCCTTCGCGAGCTGATCACGCTCCCCGAGAGGAGTACCTGCGCACGGCACTCGCCGCGCTGCAAAACCTGCCCGATGCGGCAGTTTTCGTGTTCGACGCGGACCTGCGATATGTCCTGGTGGCCGGACAAGCGGTGGGCCAGACAGGATTCGACCCCGACGCGGTGGAAGGGCGGCCGATTGCGGAAGTCTTGCCGCCCGAGCAATGGGCGATCTGGGAGCCGCTCTGTCGTGCGGCGCTCCGTGGCGAGGCGAACTCGGTCGAAGTGCAGTCGCTCGAGGACTCGCGGTGGTATCGCGTGCAACTGGGCCCGTGCCTTGACGGGAACGGCGGCACGGCGGGAGGGCTTGCGGCGGTCCGTGACATTACGGATCGCAAGCACGCGCTGGATCGCGTCGAGGGCCTCCTGGAATCCGCGCCCGACGCAATGGTCGTAGTCGATGAGCAAGGCGTGATCGTGCTCGTCAATGCTCAAGCCGAGAAGCTCTTCGGCTACGAGCGCAGTGAGCTGCTCGAAAAGCGCGTCGAGATGCTGGTGCCCCAGGACGCGCGTGCTGGTCATGCAGATCAGCGATCGCGCTACTCAGCGGACCCACACAAGCGCGGGATCGGAACGAACTTGGATCTACGCGGGCGACGCAAGGACGGAACCGAGTTCCCGGCGGAGGTGTCCGTAACCCCGCTGATCACCGAAACGGGGACGCTGGTATCGAGCGCGATTCGTGACATCAGCGAACGTCAGCGGCTCGAGGCTCTCGCCGGACATCTCGCGGCTGTCGTGGAGTCGTCCCCCGAGGCGATCATCAGCAAGACAGTCGACGGAACCATCGTGAGCTGGAACCCAGGGGCCGAACGGCTGTACGGGTACTCCGAAGCCGAGATTATCGGCAAGCCGATCTCAACGATCGTGCCGCCAGGGCATCATGACGAAGTTCAGAGCCTGATCAAACGAGTGTTCGGCGGCGAGCGGTTAGACGACCATTACGCGATGGTGCGACGTTGCAAGGACGGGTCGCTCGTCGACGTGTCCCTGGCGATCTCGGCCGTCCGAGACGCCAGCGGTCGGGTCATCGGCGCCTCTACGATCGCGCGCGACATCACGGAGCAGAAGCGAGCTGCGGCAGCGCTCGCCCAAGCGCGAGCGGACATCGACCGGTTCTTCGCGCTCTCACTCGATCTGATGATGATCGCGAATGACGAGGGCCATTTCGTTCGCGTAAACCCGGCGTTCGAGCGTTTGCTCGGATACTCGCCCCAGGAGCTGATCGGGAAGCCGTTCACGGATTTCATCCACCCCGACGATCTCGAGCCCACCCTCCAGCGCTACAGCGAACAAACGGCCGGCGGCAAGGTGAACAGCTTCGAGAACCAGTATCGCCACACCGATGGGTCGTATCGGTGGGTGCTGTGGAGCGCGACGGCCACCGAAGATGGGCTGATATATGCGACAGGCCGCGACGTGACCGAGCGCAGGCAGATGGAGGAGGACCTTCGAGCGAGTCGCGAACAGGCGCTCGAGGCGTCGCGTTTGAAGTCAGAGTTCGTGGCCAACATGAGCCACGAGATCCGCACTCCCATGAACGGGGTGCTCGGCATGACGGAACTCGCCCTGCAAACAGATCTCAACTTCGAACAAAGGGAACTCCTTGAGACCGCCAAAACCTCGGCCGATTCTTTGCTCGCCATCGTCAACGACATTCTGGATTTTTCTAAAATCGAAGCCGGTAAGCTCGAACTCGAGGCCGCACCCTTCCGTTTGCGCGATGGTCTTCCCAGAATCATTAAGCCGTTGGCTCCTCGCGCCGATCTTAAAGGCCTGGAACTCGCCTGCGACATTCGTCCCGGTGTGCCCGACGAGGTTGCCGTCGATTCAGTCCGTCTCGGCCAGATTCTCGTCAATTTGACAAGTAACGCCATCAAGTTCACCAGTCAGGGCGAAGTGGAGCTGATTGTATCCTTGGATGCCTGCGAAAATGGCCGCGCTACCCTGCATTTCACCGTGCGCGATACCGGCGTTGGCATTCCTGTCGAAAGACACCATGCCATCTTTGACGCTTTTGCGCAAGTTGATACTTCAACCACCCGGAAGTACGGCGGAACGGGCCTGGGGTTGACTATTTGCACGCGGCTTGTGGAGTTGATGGGCGGGCGCATTTGGGTTGAAAGCCAGCTCGGACAAGGTAGCCAGTTCCACTTCACAATCAATGTGCCGGTTATCGAAGAAGCCAAGGCCAACCCTCCGGTTACCTACGTTGAGTCCGTATCTCTGCCGGTTCTGATTGTGGACGACAACGCCACGAGCCGCCGGATTTTGGCTGCCATGTTGTCCCAGGACGGCATGAAGCCCGTGCTCGTCTCTGGCTGCGTCGATGCGTTAAAGCTACTAGAAACCCAATCCTTTGGGCTTGTTTTGATCGATTGCCATATGCCCGAGGTGGATGGCGTCAGCCTGGTCAAGCAAATGAGAATGAGCGCCTCACTGGCCGCCATCCCCATGGTGATGTTGACCTCTCCCGGCAAACAGCGAGATGCCGTGCGCTGCCGCGAGTTGAACCTCATATCGGTCAGCAAGCCCGTTTCCCATTCCCAATTGGCCGACGCTACCCAACGTGCGCTCACCCATCGCCGTCCTTCCGCCCTTTTGCAATCGTCCGGCATTCAACACGTCCGGCGCGGCAACGAACCGTCTTTGCGCATTCTTTTGGCCGAAGACAATGCGGTCAACCAGAAAGTAGCCTCTCGCATGCTTCAGAATCAGGGTCATGCTGTGATCGTAGCCGCCAACGGTCGCGAAGCTCTGGCCGCCTGGGAACGTCAAACATTCGACCTGATCCTAATGGACGTCCAAATGCCCGAAATGGACGGTTTCGAAGCCGCCGCGGCCATACGTCAAAAAGAGCGCGCACTCAGCCGCGGCGCGCGCATCCCAATCATCGCCCTAACCGCTCACGTCATGTCGGCCGATCATGAGGCTTGTATTGCCGTCGGCATGGACGGTTTCGTCACCAAACCCATCCGCATTGACGATCTCATCGAAGAAATTAGCCGCGTCCACAATCGGCTCGCGCCCGTCGCCCGTACCTAGCTGCCGACGGCGGCGAGCAACAGAGCAAGCGCGCCGGCCGTCGCTCTTCACGCGCGTCCTCTGGGGCCGTCGTGCCAAACTAATGTCTGTCGATGCTCACCGACGAACAGATCTCCGCCATCCGCGCGCATTTCTCCATCCTTCGCGAAAAAACCTATTTGTACAGCTGCTCGCAAGGCGCTCTTAGCGACGCCGCCGAAGCCGGAATGCGCGGCTATCTCGAGAGCTGGCGCACTTCCAACGCTCCGTGGAACGATTGGATCGAGGCATATGAAACGATGCGCGCCGAGTTCGCCCGCTTCATCAACGCCCACCCCGATGAAGTCGCGATTCTGACCAGCGCTTCCGCCGGCATTAACGCCATCGCCAGCGCTCTCGAGTTCACAACTCGCCCCAAAATCGTCATGGGCGAATATGAATTCCCCACTATGGGCCAGATTTGGCTCGCTCAGCAAAAACTCGGTGCCGAAATAGAATTCCTCCCTGGCGCTGACAACGCCATTCCTCTCGAAGCCTATGAACGATCCATCGACCACCGCACCGCGCTCGTTCCCCTCACTCAAGTTTCCTTTCTCAACGGTTTCCGCTCCGATTTCGCGGCCGTCACCCAGATCGCCCATGATCGCGGTGCCTTCGTCTTCTTAGATGCCTTTCAGGACTGCGGCACTCGCCCCGTCGACGTCAAAGCCATGGACATCGATTTCTATGTCACCGGCACGCTCAAATATCTGCTAGGTCCGCCCGGCCTCGCATTTCTTTACGTCAAGCGTTCCCTCATCGAGCGGCTCACCCCCACCCAAACCAGCTGGATGGCCCAGCGCGATGTCTTCGCCTACGACACTCAAAAGCTCGATCCCGCCTCCGAAGCGCGCCGTTTTGAGGGTGGCTCGCCGAGCATGCCCAATATTTACGCGGCGCGTCCGGCACTCCAGCTTCTCAGCAGCATCGGCATGGAGAACGTCGCTGCCCAAATCGCCCAATTGACCCGCAGCTTCTTGCAGGGCACGAGCACACTCGGTATCGTCTCGAAGACAGCCGCCAACAGCATCGGCCCGTTAGTCGTTCTCGGTTCCACTGATCCGTCCGCCTTGGTCAATAAACTCACTGAACGCGGAATCATCGTCTCCGCCCGGCGCGACGGCGTTCGCTTTTCGTTTCATGTTTACAACAACCTCTCCGATGTGAATCACACTCTCTCGGTGCTCGAACAAAATCTTCCGCTGCTCGTTCGTTCATGAGCCTCCCAAGCCCTACAGCGTCGGCCGTCGAAGAAGGCGAACGGCTCTCCCGCCAGCTCACCGCTCCCCAACTGGCGATGATTGCCATCGGCGGCGCTATTGGCACTGGCCTATTCCTGGGCAGTTCACTCGCCGTTCACACCGCCGGCCCCGGTGTGGTCCTCACTTACCTCATCGGAGCCGGCATCGCTTTGCTTCTGATGCGCGCGCTCGGAGAAATGGCTGTCGCTCATCCTACCGCGGGCTCGTTCGGCATCTATGCCGAGCTTTACATCAATAAGTGGGCCGGCTTCACGGTGCGCTATACCTATTGGGCCGCGCAGTGCGTCGCCATTGGCGGCGAGGCCACGGCCATCGCCATCTATTGCCAGTGGTGGTTCCCTCACACTCCACAATGGCTTTGGATTCTCGTCTTCACCGTCGCCTTACTCTATGTCAACGCCCGCGACGTCGCCAGCTTTGGCAGTTTCGAGTATTGGTTCGCCATGATAAAAGTGGTTGCCATTGTGCTGTTCATTGCCGTGGGCATGGCGCTCGTCCTCGGTTGGGACTTTCGTCCCGCCATCGGCTTCTCCAATCTCACCAGCCACGGCGGCTTCCTCCCAACCGGTCTCCGCGGAGTCTGGCTGGCCATAGTCTTCGTCATTTTCAGCTATATCGGCACGGAGATCGTCGCTGTCACTGCCGGCGAAGCCAGGAATCCGGAGATCGCCTTGCCGCGCGCCGTTCGCGCCATGGCCGCGCGCCTCATTATTTTTTACCTCGCAGCCATGTTCGTGCTGGTCACCATCGTCCCCTGGACGCAGATTCAACCCGGCAGCGGCGTCACTGCCAGTCCTTTCGTGCGAGTCTTTCAGTTGATCGGCATTCCCGCGGCAGCCCACATCGTAAACTTTGTGGTCATCACCGCCGCGGCCTCCAGCATGAATTGCAATCTCTACTTAGTCACCCGCATGATGTTCTCGCTCGCCCGCGGCGGTTACGCTCCCCAGCCCTGGGGCCATGTATCGGCAAAAGGAGTACCCGTCCGCGCACTGCTCGTTTCCGCCGCCGGCCTCGGCCTCGCTATGCTCGTTTCCATCCTCTATCCAGCCAGCGCCTACGTTTACTTATTCGGCGTTTCTCTCTTCGGCGGACTCTACGCCTGGCTCATCATTTTTGTGACGCATGTCTTTTTCCGCCGGCGCCGCCAGGGCCGGATGTTCGCTTCTTCTTTGGGCGCGCTCGCCATCGTCGCAATTCTTTTGACCACCTGGCGGGTCGACGGGATGCGCATAACCCTCATCGCCGGCCTCTCCTGGCTGGCGCTTCTATCGCTCCTCTACGCATTGATTAGCCCCCAATCCGCAAATTCGAACCCATCGAAGTTCGTTTCGTAAGCCCTTGGGCGCGGTTTCGCGGAAACAGGCCGATACGCCAGCGGAGGAGGGGCCTGACAATTGATTGGCGCTTTTGCGCAACGAAGCCAAATCGCGTACGACACTGGCGGTTTGGAGAAACAAACCCGAGCGCTGGCGGGACGACCATGTTCGGAGAGCGGCGAAAAAGAGGGACACGCCTGCGGTACTGGTCTAAGCGGGAGCGTTTGTGCGGGGCCGGAGGGTCCCCCCTTTCCTGAGGCGCTCTTGGCGATTTAGTTGGCTGGTCCGAGGGCGCGGGGAGTCCGTTGTTTGAGTTCGGCGAGGAGGCGATCGACTTCGTCGGCGCGGTCGATGGCTTCCAGCTGGTGAGTGGTGTCGAGACCGGCGGCATACAGTTGGCCGGCGGCAGTTGCTTCCGCTTGATCCACTTTGCTCTTGGCGCGCTCGAACAAAGCATCTTGGTGAAATTCGGTAGAGGGGGTGATGCCGGCGCGCTCGGCCAGTTTGGAGCGGCGGAGTTGTGCGATGAGGAGATCGGCTTTGATTTTGGTCTCGGTCATCTTTTGTTCGAGGCGCTGCATGGCATCGCGCAGTAGTTGCACCTGGTGAGCTTGTTCCTCCACCTGATGAGCGAAATTGTGGGCGGCGTTTTCGAAGGCGAGAGAGCGTTCGAGCGCGGTGCGAGTCAAGGCTTCTTCCTGCTTCATTAAAGCGAGTTCGGCTTTGCGGAGCCATTCGCGTTGGGAGTTTAAGCTTTCTTTCTGCTTCTTCTCAAGCAGATGCTGGTCTGCAATGGCCATGGCCACTTGCGTTTTAACTTGCATAAACTGGTTTTGCATATCGAGGAGAAGCTGCTTGAGCAGCTTCTCCGGATTTTCGGCTTTCTCGATCAGATCGTTTAGGTTGGCTCTGATGAGTGTTGTCACTCTTTCTAACAACGGCATGGTCTTACTCCTTTTATGTGCGCGGGTCGGAAACAGCGCCGTTGGGTTTGACGGCAGCGTCGGAACGGTCGGTAATGGTTTTGACTTTGCCTAACAAATCGGACATTTGCATGCCGGACAGCGATTCAAACAGCGCTGGGATTTGGGCGGCGATCTTAGTCATGTCACCGGTGATTTTGTGCATGCCCGCAGCGCCGGAATCGCCGGTGGACACGATGGTGATTTTGTCGATGTTGGCTAGGGGCGCGGCGAGCGCGCGAACGATTTCTGGTAAGCCTGTAATCAACTTGTCGACAACAGCGGCCTGGTTCCACTCCTGGTAGGCCTCGGCTTTGACGTTCATCGCTTTGGCTTCGGCTTCGCCCTTACGCAGAATGATGTCGGCGTCGGCTTCACCTTGGGCGCGGGTGGCGGCGGCGGAGCCTTCGGCCTCGATGGTCATTTTGCGGCGCGAGGCTTCGGCGATCATTTCAATGCGCTGACGCTCAACTTCGGCGCCTTTCAAAACAGTGGCGATCAATTCCTTTTCGTGGCGCAGGATTTCGAATTCCTGCACCTTCACTTCGCCCTCTTTTTCCACTTGGCGAACCTTGACGGCCTCGGCGACCACCTGCTGCTGCATGATGTTGGTTTGAATATCGTAGGCCTTGTCGGCTTGCGCCTGCTGCCGTTTGACGGTTTCGACGTATTGGGCGCGGCGGATTTCAAGATCGCGCTGCGCTTCGGCTTGCGAGGCAAGGGAGAGCGCTTCGGCCAGGACACGCTCCTGATCGGCTTGCGATTTGGCAACCGCCGCGGCGCGAGTGGCTTCGGCTCGGCGAATGGCGGTATCGCGCTCGGCCTCGGCGGTGGCCACGTCGGCATCGCGTTTAACGCGGGCGATGTCGGGGCGACCCATGTTAAGGATGTATTCGTTCTTATCGCGTACCTCTTTAATGGTGAAAGAAATCACCTCGAGGCCCATTTTGCTGAGGTCGTCGGCACATGTTGCGCGCATGCGGTCGCCCACCATTTCGGGTTCCTTGACGATCTGTTCGACTGACAACTGGCCGATAATGCCGCGCAGGTGGCCTTCCATCACGAGGCGGATGAGGCCTTCGCGCTCGTCGTCGGTCTTGGTTAAGAACTGCTCAGCGGCAGTGCGGATAGATTCGTTATCACTGCGTACTTTGATTTGCGCGACAGCTTCCACGGTTACCGCGACACCTTGCTTGGTATAGAGGTCTTGTTGCGGCGCAACGTCAAAAGACATGAGTTGCAACGAGAGTTCTTTATAGGTTTCGATCATTGGCAAAATCAATGTACCGCGGCCAATGAGGGTGCGGGTGCCGCGCAAACCATACACGATGAGCGCCTGGTGCGGGCCCGCCTTTCGAAAGAGCGTGGCAACGGCCATCATTAAGAACAGCAAAGTCAGCACGCTCGCAACAACAATAAACGTCACTTCATTCCACATATCGATCTCCTTTGGCAGAGTTTTCGGACTGCGTAGAACCGGCGTCCGGCTGGGTCAATGCCGCCCAGGTGCGTACAAACGCAATGCCTTTTTCGTAACGGGTGACGACGACTTCTTCATCCCGAGTAATTTCGTTTCCATCTTCGCTGCGCGCGGGCACGGCACGGCGGCAACCATCGCGGACAAAGATCATTTCGCCGACGCCGGTGGGGCGGATGGTACTGGATACGCGCCCGAGCATGCCGATGATTTCGGTATCCATGGCTTCGAGCGGTTTTTCGTGCGCTAACAGCCAGCGGAGAAAAGCGCCCAACAAGAAGGCGCCGATGCACCCGACAAAAACGGCAATGGCCAGATCGGCCCAGCGGCCGAGCGCGGAGTGCCGCGTCAATAAATAACCAATACCGCCGAACCATGCGAGGAACACTGCGATACAGCCGGGTGTTAAGAGCGTGCCGAGCCAGCTCGCCCAAGCGGACGAAGACGGCCCAGAGTGGCCATGACCGTGACTATGCGAGGCGGGACCATGACCGTGGCCGAAATGCGCGTGACCGTGAGCGCCGTGACCTAAATGCATGCCACCCATGAGCAGCGAGGCGACACTCCAGAGAGTGCCGACGCCGAAACATATCAGATAAATTTCAGACCAATTCATAGGCTTTTTCCCCTGTGGGCGGCAAAGCGTCCGACAAACGCACAAGCAATTCCGGCATGTCCACTACGCGTGCAAGCAGCAGCAGGCAGTGGCGGGTATCCTGATGCTGCGCCAATTTCAGCAGCGCGGAGGCTAACTGTGGATCGCGGCGAAACCGTTCCGCACCTTGAATCAGCCACAAATCGAGTTTGTCCTCGCGCTCCGAGAGGTCGGTGATGAGTTCGGTTTGAAAACCTTCCGGGTCATCGACCAAATGGCCGGGATGGACTTTGAAAAATTTCGCGAGGAGCAAGCGAGTTGTGTTGGTGAGGTGTCTGCGGCGGCCGCTTTCGAGTTGCGAAAGATAGGGCTGGCTGATGGACTTTTTCATCTCCTTTTTGATGGCGGCGATGAGTTCGCTTTGGGTCATCTCGCGATCGAGACCG
This sequence comes from Bryobacterales bacterium, assembly GCA_003167495.1. GTDB lineage: Bacteria > Acidobacteriota > Terriglobia > Bryobacterales > Bryobacteraceae > Bog-105. The sequence continues at coordinate 25,978 of PMSX01000072.1, forward strand.
CGAAGGCGGCCTTCGATGATGCGGAGGTGGCGAATTTTTTCCCCGGCGGTCATATAGCAATATGCAATGATAATATTGCTGATTGCTATATTGCGTCAAGAGAAATCGGTTATGATGCTCACTATGGTGTTGATTATAAATAGAATATAGCGAGTGAGGACAGGAGATAGAAGACGGAAGACGGAAGGCAAGCTCGCTACGTTTCACTCGCTGGCGCGGATCTCCGCAAAGCGATCAAGGAGCACTTTTGGTAAGCACGCTTCGATCTCCGGGCTGATGAGTCCAACGCCATCGAGGTGCTGGATGTGCACGCGATCCTTGAGACGGCAGCTGGTGAGCTTCATGTGGACCAGATCGGCGACAGGGGCCACGGGGATACCTTCGCGGGTGCTGTCTGGCGGGGAAGCTGGGACCGCTTCCGCGTATTCTGGCCGGACCTTCTCATTTAGAAACACAAGATGAACGGCCGATCGTGCGCGGGGCTGCGCTTCGTCGATCAGCACGTCGATGCCGGCGGTACGCCGAAAAACCCAGCCTGCCTTTTGAGCCGCCTCAATGACGGCTGGAGGGTTCGGGCGATCAATGGCCGCGTCAACATCAGAGGTGAGCCGGCGCGCACGGGATCGCATTCGAAGACGTGGATGAACACAGCCATGCCGCCCACGATTCGGTAGGGAATGCCCGCGGCCGTCAGCAGCGAGTGGCGTTGCCGGATTCGTTCGAACAGTTGTTCCACGTGAGTGTCGTAGACTGTAGCCGTAAGCATGGGGCTTCCTTTGATTTTGGCATGTTATCAGAACGCCAGTCCAGGCGAGGTCGCTAATGCTCCCGGCTCCGATTCGGCGCTAGCGAGGGCCGGCGTTCAAAATCTCAATTGTGCCGTTGTTGTCGGTAAGGTTCAGCTCGCACTTGCCGTCACCGATGGTGCCATTCAAGTTATCCCCTGACAGTGATCCTGAAACAGTCACCGGAAAGTCGGAACGAATCTTTGCGAAGGACGTCTTGGCAGTGACGCGATAGCTTGGTGCTCCATTGAGGTGAACGCGAATTGGCGAGAACGACGTGCGAATGGCGATGGGCTGACATCCGCTAGGAGCGTTACTAGTGGCGTCAACCGCGCCGTTCTGATCGTTGACGTCGATTGCTCCCGCCACCTGTTCGAGCACCACTCCGCCGAAGCTGGTTTTGACCTTGGCTGATCGGACATTCGTGGCTTTTACACTGCCGTTCGTATCCTCCACCGTAAGCGCTCCCCCGATTTCCGACGTGCCCACGGAGGCGAAGCTGGTTTTCACGCTGGCATCTCCGCGGATTCCTGTAAGTGACACTTCGCCATTGCCGGATTGGACGTGCGTGCCGCCATCGACGTCGGTCACCGACACGAGGCCGAAGGAGTTCTCGATCTTGACGTCACCTTTGATTTTGGATCCTTCGATCCGGGAGTTGTTTGCCCGGACGGAGAGGCCATGGCCGATATCGGAAAATCGCACTTCTCCGAACGAAGTATTTAGCTCGGCCATGCCTTTCACGTTCGATGCTTCCACCTTGCCGTTACCGTTGTGAACGGCAAGATCTCCGCGAAAACTATGAACTGTCACATTACCGAACGCGTTCTTGACCGTACCTGTTCCGCCACTGTCGGAAATGTTGACGTCGCCATTCGTGTTGTCAATCGTGATGTCCTTGGTAATGCGTTCGGCCGAAACTGCTGCAAAGCGGTCCGTCACCGTCAACGCGCCGGTCACATCAGCGGCCTTAACCGCGCCATTCGTGTCCTCGATCACAACATCGCCGGCATTGTTGGCCAGTTCCACACTGGCGAAGCTATTTTCGATGCGCTGCGCGCCCTTGCCGTCCTGAAAGCGGATGGAGCCGTGAGACGATTTGATATTTCCGTTAGCCTTCAGGCCATTCACAGAAACCGCCCCAAATGCGTTTCGCACGTCCAGGGGCGTACTTTCGGGCATGGTGATTTCGTAACGCACGGAATAGGAAACCGCACTGTTGCCAAAAAACGATTGCGGCCTTTCGGGATAGCGAGTGCGAATGGAGAACTCCGATGAAGCCTGTTCGGTGAGTATCTCGATTTTGTTCGCAAACTGCTCGGCGCGGGTCCGGTCGGGCGCGGAGACGTGGATCTCGGCGTGAATTATCAGCTCCAACTGCGGATGCGTGCGGATGACGATTTCGCCCATGCTGTGTTCTACACGCAGCGCTTGGCCCGGTGTAAGAGTAACCGTCTTATCGAAGGTGCGAGTGTAATCCTCGCGGTCCATGCCGTTGAGGGCGAGGGCCAATCCGAAAAAAATGATTTTAGTTTTGTCGACCATGCGTGAGAACCTCCTGGAGAGTCTGCCTCTTTTGCCTGTATAAATCGGCTAGTTCCGTCTGCAGGCGCACGTTGAATTGATTCTGAGAAACATTCGATTGGGTCTCCAGAATGGCGGAATCGAGCATGAGCAGTTTTTCTCGATAGCTCGCAAGAATTGGCGCAGACGTAGAGTTTTCCAGTTTTGGCTGAGCCAAGCGGGATAACTCGTCAATGGAATGCCGGTAGGCGGTCTCGTTCTTCTGAACTTCTTTCAACGCTTGTTCGGTGAGAAAATCCTGGCCGGCAACGGTTGTCAACGTAGCATTGCTTTCCGGCGTCGCTCGAGGCTTGGATGTTTGTGGCCAGTGAACAATCGCGAAAAGCACTACCGCGGCGGCAGCGGCAGCTGAAATAGCCCAAAGCTTCCATTCCATCCGCATGCGTTTCGGGGTTGGCCGTTCCGCCTCAATGGCTCGCCGGATCTCGGGCCAAAGATTGGGGCTCTCCCACTCGCTATGCAACTGTTTGGCCGTGCTCGAAATCTGGTTCCACATCTGGTATTCGTTGCGGCAAGCTTCGCAGTCTCGCAGATGCTTGTGGGCTTCGGCCAGCAACTCCGGATTCGCCAAAGCTCGTTCCAAATCGTGGCATTCAAATATCATCTTCGTGGCTCCGTCAACATTCGCTTCAGAGCGCGCTTGGCCTCGAAAAGCCAAGCCCGAGACGTCCCTTCGGGGACTTCGAGAACGCCGGCAATCTCGGAATGCTTGAGGCCCTCCACTTCAAACATGAGAAAAACCAGCCGGTGTCGTTCGTTCAAAGCCAGCAGCGCCCGTTCGAGCGCCATCTTGAGCGTCAAACTGCTATCGGTCGGAATTTCGGCCGAAATCGGCTTTTCCGCCAAGCGTTGCCTTTTGCGCATTGTGTCGTAGCAGCAATTGATCAAGATTCTATAGATCCAAGTCGAAAGTGCGGAGTTCTCTTCAAAGGCTCCCAGCGCTCGATGCATTTTCAGAAATGTCTCCTGCACGGCGTCTTCGGCGTCGCCCCGGCTGGCGAGCAGGTGAAAAGCCAGGCTCTTCATCCGTGCCGCATGCATGTCGTACACCCTTTCAAACGCGCGGACGTCGCCACGTTTGCAGCTCTCTACAAGCTCTGCGTCGGTCGGATTGTCCGGCAAGGTGGCACCGAACGGTAGCGGCAAGCCGATCTCCCACGTCATCTGATTTCGGGCGTTAGACGTAGGCAACGGGCCGAACGTTGGGCCTAACTAGTGAGAATGTTGGAAATTTTCGCTGATAGCGGTTTGGCAAGGAAAATCAGGCTTGGTCGAAGAGGTCGGCGATGGTAGTGGCGTCGAGGATGCGCTCGCCGAGATCTTCAAGCTGGGCCACGGACAATTTGCCGAGGCGCTCTTCAACCGAGGTTGAAGGGGACCGAAGCGTTTAGTCATTTGCCTGCGCAGTATGGCGATGGCTTCTTGCTTGACGGCTTCGGGGATTTCCCGCCTACCTTGCTCGATGCCTTGGCGGATGGCGGGCCGATTACGTCGTGATCCATGATGTCGTCAAGAATTTGGCATATGCTTGGCTTCTCTGCGAACCACGTCTCCGAGCCTGCGTATCCCGGCAAGAATCATCAGCTTGGAAAAAGCTGGGTCGAGCGCTGGTCCTTGTCCTAGCTTAGGAATTCGCGTCAGAATCCGCCGGATCGTCTCTGGCGCTCGGAATAGCTGGCAAGAATGGCGAGGACTGTGTCCGCGGGGAAAGGGCTATTGCGAAGTGTCTCGGCGTCCCAGACGCGAATGTCATGGAGAGCGTAACGGCAGATGTGATTGGGGCCCGTCAAGGCAGAGGGCATGCGCATTTCGTCGGTCCCCACGTAGAGGACATACTGTTCTGGAAATTCCTTGTAAAGGCGATACAGGCGCAGCGAGTATTCGGCCATGCGGAGGGGCAACATGGGGTCATTGGCGCTTTGCAGTTCCATGCCGATTAGGCGGCGCGGGTCGGCTGCGGTCTCGATGGTTTCAAACAGAAGGTCGACGCGGGTCTGGGTGACATCGGGCAGCTCAACATTGAGCCAGCGGCCGTGGCGCGCGCTGGTGCTGCGCTGAAAGATGGAATTCTCGGAATCCGTTAGCAAGGATTTGAGAACGGTATCGTATTCGTGCACCAGCGTCTACAGTGTTGCATTAGTTCAAAGCGCAAAAAGGGCCAAGCGGCAAAGCGCTTGGCCCTTTCGTTTCAACCTACCTACTTCTTAGTGAGGGCAACCCAACGCCTTAACGGCATCTTCGGGCACCGGATGGGCGTTCTTCACGGCCGGCGGCAGCACGGTGCTGTTGTGAGGCACAAGGTAAATTTCGACGCGGCGATTCTTGTCAGCTTCGCTCGTCTCTGATCCCTTGCGTTCTTGCGTATTGGACGTGCCGCATTGGCCAGTGCGGGTTTCGGAGGTTTGGTCAGTACCCACGAAATCGACCTTGATTCGCGAAACGTCAACCTTGCCGCAAGTCCCGGTACCGCCGCTCAGAATGGCCGCGGTGTTCAGGACGCGCTGCTCATCCAGAGTTGGTCCGGTGGCAGGAGCCTTACGGCCTCTCCTACCGGTGGCGATCCGCTCTTGCTCGTCGGTGTCGCGATGCCCAACCAGGACGATGTCGTAGTCGCCATTCGCCATACGGGACGCTGCGTCGTCAATCAGCAACCGTTTGGCGCAATTGTTCACACGGGCATTGTTCTTCGCAAAGATCGCGTCATCTAAACGGACCCATTGGGGCGCGCAGTTCACAGCGATGTTGGTTGTTTGCGTCGCCGTCTTGCCGGCTTCATCCGTTACCGTCAGTGTAGCTACGATCGACTTGCTTTGCGCCTGGGCGCTCTGCTCGAAGTTCAGGCTCGATGCGTCAAATGTAGCGTTCGGGCTAGCATCGTTGGCAACGCTACCCTCGCTGACCGTCCATTTGTAAGTCAAGTTGCCGCCGCAAGCAGAAGACTGCGCAACGCCGGAAAGGTTCGCCTGCTTTACACCATCGGCGCCGCAAGCCGAAGCTGGCCCAGTGAGTGTAGTCGGCGAAGCCGAAACGCTGGTGATGGAGGGTGCACCCTGGGTGATCGTCACAGAGGCGCTGGCAGTCACCGGAGCAACCGGGGCGGGCGCCGGAGGTTGAACCCAGCAGCGGACGGGGAACTTCTTGGGCTTCTCCAGCGGCGGTGGCGGCGGTGTAGTATCCGTCACCGTTACCTGCACGCTGGATGTTGGGGTCGAAGGAGTAAACGTCAAATCGGGCGTTGTGCTGCTCTGCGCTTGACCGTTCACCGTCCAAGCATAGGCGAGTTTGCGATCGGCCGCGGAGATGTTGGCATGCAGGGTCACAGGCTTGCCGGGACAGAAGGCGCCGGATGCGCTACCGTCGCCACCATTCACAGAGGCGCTAGGCAGTGGCGCGGGCGGCGGCGGGGCCGCGGGCATGGGCGGGCACTTGCTTTCGCCACCATAGAAAACCAAGCCCAAAGTTGCTTGCAGGCCATCTACTTTTGTCTTGCCGGGGATATAAACTCCGCCACCGTCGTAGCCGCCCGGCAGATCATACGTTGGATTGCGGCTAACCAGACCACGCACATCAAAGCGCGCGCCCAGGTGTTCAGTGAAATGCCACTTGACGCCGCCGCCAAAGTTGATTCCAACCTGCAAATTGTCGTTCAAGGATTGCGCCCCGTACAAAGCAATGTTAGTGGGCTGGCTGGCGAGATTCTCAGCCTTGCTTGTTGGTGTGAATTGAATACCATCCACGCCCACCGTTAAATAGGGCTGAAACTTGGACCCGCGCGGGCGCAGGTTCCAAACGGGATTGAAGCCGAATGTCCAGTTACGGGCTCCGAAAGAGTAAGGCGGTATTGGTCCGCCCGCGCCCGGTAAGCCAGCGGGAATCGTCCCGTTCGATTGCGCGAAAGTAACGTTGGCAACTGAGTAATCCATCCACAACTCGAGTCCGAGATACTTGTATGGATTGTAGGTAATGCGGCCACCAACCACACCACCGTTGGTCATCTTCGTGTCCAACCCGCGGTTTACCTGTTTGTAGACTTGAATGCCGCCGAAGGGATCAACCTCCCAAAGGTCGGGGTATTGGTCTTCGCCATCGGCCGCCTTTACCGTACTTTTCGTCGTATTTGCATCTTGCCCGAAAACGGCGGTACCGGAGCACAGCGTCAGGCACAAAAGTGTTGAACTGATCGGCCTACCTAGGAGCCGAGTAATCATGCTTCTCCTCCAAACGAGAAATTAAGATCATACTTCAATTAGATAACCTCTAGCGTAAAACATTACAATACCGGCTTTTACGGTACAAACCCTTACTTCATATTACTTCGGACAGCCTAGCGCCTTCACGGCACTGACTGAAACAATAGCCGCATTGCGGGTAGCCGGGGGCAAAATCTGGCTACCTTTCGGAACCAGATATACCTCTACGCGTCGTTCTTTGTCGGCCTCGCCAACATCGGAGCCCCGCCGCTCTGCCGTTTGGGGAATGTTGGAAGTGCCGCACAAGCCCGGATCAGCGGGCGAAATCTGCTCGGTACCCATCGCGCTGACGCGAACTTGCGAAAGATCGAGATTTCCGCAAATGCCCTGGCCGCCCGTCAACACAGCCGCTACGGACAATAGGCGCTGCTGGTCCAAAGTGCTGCTGTGCAGCGCGCCGCGGCCTGTGGTGGGAACACTTTCCACCTCGTCGGTGCTCCGATGGCCTACCAGCAAAATATCGAACGCCGTCCCGGCTTGGGGCGCTGCCTGCTCAATCAATATTCGTTTCCCACAATTGTTGACCCGGGCGCTATTCTTGGCAAAAATCACGTCCGGCAGGCGTTTGTACTGCGCCGGGTAATTTACCGTGATGATGCCGCTTTGCGAAGCAGACTTGCCAGTTTCATCCGTAGCCGTCACGGTGGCCGTGATTGTTTTGGTTTGTCCAAGCCCGGACTCAAAACTCAGACTGGCGGTATCGAAAACCGCGCTCGGACCGGCGGCGTTGGTCAAACTTCCTTCCGTGACGGTCCATTTATAAGTCAAATTGCCGCCACATGGGGAAGATGCGACATCCGCTGCCAAGATCACCGTTTGGTTGGCTGGCGACTCGGGCGTGATGTTAACTACGTTTGGCGATGCGGTCACGCCGCTGATTTTCGGCAAGACATAGTCCTGAATCGCGAGCGTTTTGGGACCCACCCTGATAGTACGCGCCGCGTCGGCCGCATCGGATATGTCCACTTCGAACTGAAAATCACCGGCGTTGTTGGGCGTGAACGAAAGGTCCGGATTATTGGTTCCTACCGGCTGTCCATTCGCTTTCCAAGCGTAAGCTAGTGCGTGTCCCGCCGGGTCGGTGGCTGTGGCGTGAAGCGTTAGCACGCGGCCTTGGCACAATTGCCCGTTAGCCCCGGTAATTTCACCTGGATTGAGCGGCTGCAACGTTGGCTTCAATACGGGAGCAGCAGCAGGAGCGAGCGAGCGCGCTTGCCAGAAGTAGAACACCAAACCAAGCGTTGACTGGAATCCGTTGATGTGCAAAGTCGGGACGTTCGCCAGCCCAAATATCGGATTCTGCTGAAAAACTCCGCGGCCATCGAGGCGCAGGCCCAAATGCGGCGTCAAATGATATTTCAATCCGCCGCCATAGTTGAATGCGATTTCGGTGCTTCTGCGGAGATCGGGAAATGCAGCGCGGGCTTGTTTGGTAGGTACAAACAAACTTGGCCCCACACCCAGCGTGACGTATGGCTGCAAGCGCGATCCGCGCCGGGTAAAGTTGTAAACCGGATTGAGAGAAAACGCTTGGATTTGATTGCCGAAGTTTTCCGCGAAACCCGTGAAGTTGCCGGGCACGGTCAACCGCGCATTATTCACGGCGAAATTGTAATTCGCTTCCATTGAAAAATGCCGCGAGAAGTTAAACGCTGCGCGGGCGCCCGCCGTGCCGCCGTTCACTAACTTCTCTCTGAAACCTGTTTGACTAACTTTGCCAAACAGGCTGAGCCCTCCGAACGCGTCCAGTTCGAGTATGTCGGGATTGTCTTCGGTGAACACGAACTTCGACGCGCTCTTCGTTTGCGCATCCTCGTTCTGTCCCCAAGCATGGCCGCAACACGCGGATAGACCAACCAAAAACAGCGAAGGCGTCACCGCATCGCGGAACGCCTTCGCTATTCTTCCTCTACAGAAGGATTTATCGGGCACCAATCTTAGATGTTACCGAATATACCCCGATTGTGGTAGGGTTAGTTGCGGAACAGAACCCCCAAATCACTGGTAATGGCGTAGAGCCGGTTGGTGGCCAAATCCGGAATCCAAAGCTTCCGAATATGAGCCGCCGGCAGCGCGCTCGTCAGCCGTGACCACGAATTGCCACCGTCTTGCGATTCCCACAGCTTGCCGTATTGGACAGCATAGGCCACGGTCCCAGATCCGTAAACAACTGAGTTTACGGTAGATGCCGGCATGCCGCCGGGATTGGGGAGCCACTTGGCCCCATCGTCGTTCGAAGAATAGAGTCCCAGCCGTGTTGCTACCAGAATCGCCGCCGAAGCATCAAGTGGCACGGCCACATCTTTCACGTCGGCTGGGGGCGTGGGGAAGTTGAGCGTTGCCCAGTGATCGCCGAAGTCTTTCGAAACGAACAATCCGGCGTCGGCGCGCGCCACAATGCGGCCATCGGAATTCGCTGCGAGGTAAAGTCCGGTGACGGGCGACGATCCAGCCACTTCTGCCATCGTCCAGCGTTCGCCGGCATCCGCGCTCTTTAGTAATCCCAGGTCGGTTGCCGCAAAGATGAGGTTTTTAGTCCCGCTCTTGACTGCATAAACCCCATGAATTTCATGAGGCGTAATCTGGCGCAGAGTCTCAACCGGCTTGCGTGCGGCGGTTTTGCGGGCTGCGGCTTTTGCGCCCGCCTTCGGGGCGATGGCGGCAGTCTTCACCGGCGTGCTGGGTGTGACCACCAGCCGAACTGGCAGCGGCTTCCACACTAACCCGCCATCGATAGATTTGTAAATCTGATGCGGCGCCGCTGCCAACAAAATGCGCTCTTCATCCGGCATTGCAGCGATAGTTGTCAGATGGACCCCGTTCAAACCTTTCACGCCCATCGTTTGCGACCAGCTTTCGCCTTTATCCTTGCTGACAAACACGCCGCTCGATTCACCCAGTTGGGTTTCGAGCGCGATGAGCTTGTCTCCCGCGGTAGTTACGCCGGAAATGGTCCGGTCGACAAAACCGTGATTGAGCATGCGAATCTTCTCGCCGGTGTCGCTGGCCCGCGAAAGCCCTTCGTACTCCATAGCCATATACATGCTGCCTGGGTTCGCTGGATCGAACACAATGGCGTTGACTTGTTCCTTCGTCAGAAGCTTCCAAGTAGCGCCCATGTTCGGGCTCTTGAACAGACCCATTGTGGTTCCCGCGTAAATGAGCTTATCGTTCTGCGGATCTTCGCGGATCACATGGGTACGCCGTTGGCTGAAGGTCAGTCCCATGACCTTACGCCACTGGTCGCCTCTGTCGACACTGGTGTAAATACCGCTGCAGGCGCTGGCGAAAACGTTGTTGGGGTCGGCCGGGTTGATATAAATCGAGAACACGTCAGAATCGTCGGTCATCCCCGTGTGAATCGTTTTCCAAGTCTTGCCGCCGTCGGTGGATTTCCAGGGCAAATGCGAGGTGCCGGCGTACATGATATCGGCGTCTTTCGGGTCAATCGCCGTCGCGGTGATGCCCCCCATTTCCAGATTTTTCGGGTCGGATATACGCGCCCAAGTCGTGCCCGAATCTTCACTCATCCACACCCCGCGCAGGGTACCCGCAATGAAGCGCGTCGGTTTAGTCTGCGCGGCTACGATCGAGCGCACACCGAAATCCTTAATATCGGGTACCGCCGTCCAGGTACGGCCTTGATCATGGCTGGAATACATGGCGCCCCCGTCGGCTGAAATAATTCCAGCCAGAAAATGGTTAGAGTCGCCTGGATCAACTAGCACCGCGGTAACTTCCGTCAGGTTATGCTTCGGGAAATCCAGAAGCGACCAGCTTTCACCGGAATCCTCACTCCGGAACAGCAGGGCATTCATGCCGCCGGCTAACAGGAAGTTCGGTTTTTGTGGATCGAGCGCCAAACTGGTAGCGGTGCCGCCAAACGGACCTGTAATGTGCCAGTCCGGCGGGGGTGTGTCAAACGCAGTGGCGATAGAAAATGCGATCAAAAAACTGCTAATGATGATGGGGAAAAGTTGGCGTTGTTTCATTGTTCAGGCGAATAGCTTATCTCTAACGAAGTCTTGGAATTACTGAAAAACTCTCCGGATGGAGAGTTCCTCTGACTTAATAGCTTATCGTTTCGCGGACGGTGTTGGTTGAGCGGCCGCGAAAAATTTTCGCATAACTTATAGGGCAATGCGATATTTCAATACCCATCATTACGACGTTACCGCGACGCGGGAGGAACGAAGTTTTCCAGCGACCAGAGCTCGTAGCCGGTTTCATACTCGCCGGCGGAGATGACGATCTTACTCCCATCGGGACTGATCTCCATGGTGCCGTGCGGGCTGTTCGTGGGAAAGTCGCCCAGACGCTCGGCGGCGCCCCGGGGGGCCGCCACGCGGAACAAGCCGTGCTTTCCTGAAGAATTGACGTCATGGTAGAGAAGCCATTTGCCGCTGGGGGTGAAGTCGAACTGGCCTGGCCGGTCGGGAAGTTCTTGCCGAGGGAGACCAGTTGCTTCCAATCGCCGCCTGAAGTGGGACGTATCGCGAGATTTCGCTCAGTCTCGCGAACGAGCCATCGCTCGTTCTTCGACACCCAAATAAAAGACGGTGGCGTGTACTTTTCGAGTATTGTCTGCTCCCCTTTCGCGATTTCGCATCGTAGCAACTCCCCTCCGCCGTCGCTAAGCCATTGGGGCCCAGGAGTGATGGTGTTGCCCAGGGCGAGATCAAGGCGTTTCCAATCGCCCGCGCGACAATTCGCGTCAAGCGACGCGAGATAGACAGACCAAAAACCGCCCGGTTTGACCGAACTGTAAACCAGCCCACCAGCGGCCGTCGTGACGCCCTCTTCGAAATCGCCGTACTTAACAAAACCGGAGCGCCGGCGGAGTTGCCGTCTCTTATTGGCAAGAGGTGAAGACCTCCCTTCCCGGTGCGCTCATTAGCGATAGCCAGGTAGCGGCCGTCGGCGGTCCAATCGAGTAGCCTGAGCGCTCGGGAGTTTAAGGAAGTCTTTGTCGGTGGCACCTCTTGATAGACCAATTGGGGATCGCCACCTTCAGCCGCCAGGATGAAGATTCGCGGGTCCTCGTCCCCTTGATAGGCGACGAAACGGCCATCTGGAGAAAAAAGCGGCAGTCTTCAAAGCCGCTCGGTCTTTAGAACTTAGCAATTCGCGGATTTGGCCGTCGGCCACGGAGATCCTCAACAAGTGGCTCGTGCCACCTTCACGCTGAACACAGAGGATATAGCGGTTATCCCAGGACCATGCCGGTCGAAAATGGTTGAAGTCACGGCAGTATGAATCCAGCTTGGGGATCTCGCGATACGCCGAGCTACTGGTATTGACGATTGCCGAAGTTCGGGGCTGTTCAGGCGTATAAACGAATCGATCACTCTGCGGGCCACTGAAGGCAAGCTCTTCTCGCGCGGCGGCCGCCAGCCATTTTCGTTCGCGGAAAACGCCTTTCCTTCGCTTCCTGATTTGGCATCGTTCAACCTTGCAACCAATCGCGTGATCTACCATTCCAACCTGGAGGAAATACCAAGCATGGCAACTTATCTCTTGCAAGCTTCCTACACTTCAGGGAGCTGGGCGGCTCTTGTTAGCAATCCGCAAGACCGTTTCGAAGCGGTCCGCGGACCGATTGAGAAACTCGGCGGCAAGCTATTGCACGGCTGGTTAGCTTTCGGCGAAGATGACGTGGTCGTGATCGTCGATATGCCGGACAACGTTGCGGTGGCGGCGCTGGCAATGGCCTTGAACGCCGGCGGAGCATTGAAGAACGTTAAGACGACTCCGCTCATTTCCATTCAAGAAGGCATCGCAGCCATGAAGAAAGCGGCCGATTGCGGCTATAAACCCGCTCAAAAAGCAGCCTCTGCCTGAGTGATATTTTTTGCGTTTTCTGGCGTATAAAACACGTTGATTACTCCGCGGGCCAGGCTAGGCGAGCTCTTCTCGCGCGGCAGCCGCCAACGATTTCGTTTCGCAGAAGATGCCTTTCCTTCGCCTTTTGATTGGCACCGGCCGCTCGTTCAACCTTGCAACCGTCGCGCTTTGATATACGATTCCAACCTGGAGGAAGTACCAAGTATGGCAACCTATCTCTTGCAACTCTCTTACACTCCGTCAGCTTGGGCGGCTCTCGTTAGCAACCCGCAAGATCGTTTCGAAGTGGTCCGCAGACCGATTGAGAAATTGGGCGGCAAGCATCTGCACGGCTGGCTGGCTTTCGGCGAAGATGATGTGATCGCGATCGTCGATATGCCGGACAATGTTGCGGTGGCGGCGCTCGCAATGGCATTCAACGCCGGCGGTGCATGCAAGAACGTAAGGACGACTCCGCTCATATCCATTCAAGAAGGTATCGCGGCCATGAAGAAAGCGGCCGAGTGCGGCTATAAACCTGCTCAAAAAGCAGCTTCCGCCTGAGTGGTCTTTTTTGCGTTTTCTAAGGAACCAAGCGCGCGGTCTCGAATTCTTGCTGCTCTCGAATCAGTAAGTCCTCGGTGAAGTGCTTTTCACCCCAAACCAAGTCCAATTTGCACGGAACGATCACCGGTTTTCCATCCTTGCTGCCGGGCGAAAATTGCCATCTACTCACGATGGAGATGGCCTCATTGCCCCACATGCGCTGAGTCGGTCTCTCAAACTGAAAACGAACGGAACGGCCTGTTTCGTCGACGTCGAAGGAGAGCGTAACCACCGCCTGCCTCCCCAAAATGGCCAGCAGGCGAGCGTCGTCGAACCCCGCCGGACCGACGCCATCGCCTGCGGGATAATTCGCTTTTTCAAAGTGGGGAGGTAACGTTCCTTCCGGAGCACCGAATGCCACTCGAACCAGGTGCCAACGCGACTGCTCCTCCGGAAGAAGGAAGTCGAGACCGATCAGTGTCGACACGGGCATTGCGCCATCCGCGGTCTTCGCCAACTCGAACGACCAGCGCTGTGCAGACGCTTTAGCCGTCTCGTCAAGTCCAAGACCCAGTGGTTTCATCAAGCGTAAATCGCTGACTGAACCATCTGCAGCGAGAATTGCAACAAATGTGACGCTGCCTTCGAGTTCGGCGATGCGACCCTCTTTTGAATATTCGGCAGCCACACTCACGAGCGGTTTCGCAGGTTCGGCCAAGCTGAACTGGCCGCATAGAACGCGATGTACGCTGAAGTCATTGCCTTGGACGCGTTCAGTTAAAAGACGGGCCGCGACTGCCTGAGCGCCTTCGCTGGTCGTCCCCGGTTCCGACTGCCCTGCGGTATTCGTTAACTGCGCGATCACGCTGTCCGGTCACATCGAAGATCTCGCCAAGGTCGATATGCGCCCAGGCGTCGATTCCTTTGGAGTGTGGCGCTCCGTTGATGGCTGCCCTGAACTCGTTCGCGGCGGACTGATAATTGTGCTGATCAAGAAACAGTTCGCCCAAGCGAAAATGGGCAGCGAATTCCCTGGATCTTGCTGAAGTTCCTCGCGATATTTTTGCATGGCATCCGCGCCGAGATCTTGGCCGAAGGCGAAGGCGCTTAGGACGAACAGCAGAACGAATCTGGTGGTTGTCATCTCACAGGCCCTAAAAAACTTCAGAGTACGACATCTCAACCTAGGTCGCTGACGCTCCCATCTCGGTTTCGATCTTGGCTAGGCTTCGGAAGGCGCACTGGCCTAGGTAGTTAGGCAATCGATGGATCGATCGAATCGGGATTGAGTCCGAGATCGGTGATGGCCTTTTGCGCGCGGGCCGTGTCGTAACGCTTCCAAGAAGCGAGGCGCGACAAAGCGGCGGCGGCGATGCTGGCAGCGTCCACTTCGAAAAACCGGCGCAGATGTTCGCGGTTTTCACTGCGGCCGAAGCCGTCGGTGCCAAGAGCAGTCAGGCCATGGACCCACGGTGTAATCTGATCGGCGACGATTTTCATATAATCGGTAGCGGCGATGATCGGCATGTCGAGATGGCCGACTATGTCCACAATGTAAGGTTTGCGCTGCGGTTCGTTGGGATGAAGGCGGTTCCAGCGGTCGGTCATCAGCGCATCACGGCGTAGTTCTGTATAGCTGGTGACGCTCCAAACATCGGCGCCGATTTGGTAGTTGTCGGCGAGAATTCTTTGCGCTTTCAGGGCTTCGTTGAGAATGGAGCCGCTGCCGAATAGAGTGACCTGCGATGGACCGGCTTGCGAAGCCTGATAGAGATAGAGGCCGCGCAAGATGCCTTCGCTGATATTGGGCGTGGGTGGCATCGGCGGCTGTACGTAATTCTCGTTGCAGACTGTCAGATAGTAGAAATGATCTTCGGCGTTTTCGTACATGCGGCGGATGCCGTCTTGCACAATCACGGCAATTTCGTATGCGAAGGCGGGATCGTAGCTTTTGCAGGTTGGAATGACGCTGGAAAGCACGTGGCTGTGTCCATCGTCATGTTGCAGACCTTCGCCCGCCAGGGTTGTGCGGCCGGAGGTGCCACCCACCAGGAAGCCTTTACCGCGCGCATCGGCGAACGCCCAAACCATGTCGCCGACGCGTTGGAAGCCGAACATGGAGTAGTAAATAAAGAACGGAATCGTAGGTACGCCGACGTTGGCGTAGGCAGTGCCGGCGGCGGTAAAGGAAGCGAGGCCGCCCGCTTCGGTGATGCCCTCCTCCAGAATCTGGCCGTTCTGGGCTTCTTTGTAGTACATGAGCACGTCGCTATCGACGGGCTTGTATAGCTGGCCGCCGCTGGCATAGATGCCGCGCTCGCGGAACAGCGATTCCATCCCGAAGGTACGCGCTTCGTCGGGAATGATAGGGACAATGTACTTGCCGATATCGGGAAGCTTGAGGAGAGATTTCAAGACGGAGACGAAGGCCTGTGTGGTAGAAGCCTCGCGGCCGCGCGAACCACTGAGCGATTCGCCGAACGTTTCAATTGGAGGCGCTTTGATTTCGATCAGCTTTGGCGAACGCGCGGGAATAAAGCCCCCGAGCGCTTGGCGGCGCGCCTTTAGGTATTGAATTTCGGGGCTGTCTTCCGGCGGTTTCACGAAGGCGATATCGTGCGCCTGTTCGCGAGTTAATTCCAGATTGAAGCGGTTGGCCAGGTAAAGCAGCTCTTCTTCGTTGAGCTTTTTCCGCTGGTGCGTGATGTTCTTGCCTTNNCATTCAGCTTCTTCTGCTGGTGGGTAATGTTCTTGCCTTCGCCGGCTTCACCGAGACCGTATCCTTTCACGGTTTTGCACAGAAGGACGGTAGGCCGGCCGGTGGTTTCGAGAGCTCGCTTGAAGGCGTTGTACACTTTGACGGGATCGTGACCGCCCCGGCGGAGTAGGCCGATTTGCTCGTCGGTTTTGTCTTTAACGAGTTCGAGCAATTCGGGATATTTACCGAAAAATTCCTGGCGTACGTACGCGCCGCCACGGGCTTTGAAGTTTTGATATTCGCCGTCGACGCATTCTTCCATGCGCTTAAGCAATAAACCGCTGGTATCGCGAGCGAAGAGTTCGTCCCAATCGCTGCCCCAGAGGACCTTGATCACATTCCAGCCAGCGCCTCGAAAAACACCCTCCAGTTCCTGAATGACACTACTGTTGCCCCGGACTGGGCCGTCCAGCCGCTGCAGATTGCAATTGATAATGAAGCAGAGATTATCGAGTTTTTCGCGCGCTGCGACGTGCAAAGCGCCAGTGGATTCAGGTTCGTCCATTTCGCCGTCGCCTAGGAAGGCGTAGACTTTGCGGCCGGTTTGCGGCAGGAGCCCCCGGTTTTCGAGATAGCGGAGGAAGCGCGCGTTGTATATGGAATTGATCGGGCCGAGGCCCATCGAAACGGTGGGAAACTGCCAGAAGTCCGGCATCAGCCAAGGGTGCGGGTAGGAAGAGAGACCCGGTTTGTCGCGTAATTCGTGCCTGAAATTGAACAGATGCTCTTCGGTGAGGCGGCCTTCGAGGAACGCCCGTGAATAGATACCGGGCGAGGCGTGACCCTGATGGTAGACCAGGTCGCCGGGCTGATCGCCATAGCTGCCCCGGAAAAAGTGGTTGAAACCGACTTCACTGATGGTTGCCAGAGACGCGAAGGTGGAGATATGGCCACCGATGTTGTCGTCGTGTTTATTGGCGCGCACCACCATGGCAGCGGCGTTCCAGCGGATGATGCTCTTGATGCGCCGTTCAAGGGCGCGGTCGCCTGGGTAGGGCGCCTCCTCGTGAACGGGGATCGAGTTCACATAAGGGGTATTGATCTGAGATGGCACCGATACACCGAAATGAGAGGCGCGGTTGAGAAGCCGGGTCAGCAAATAAGCGGCGCGGTCAGGCCCGGCTTCGTCCAATACCTGATCCAGGGCTTCCAACCATTCTGTGGTCTCTTGCGGGTGGAGGTCCGTCAGGGGTTCTTCTTTAGTCTTGAGCATTTTCCTAGTTCCAGCTTGTAGCAGCAGGGTAATTATTGTAAGATACGTTCCCGAGCCAAAAGGCACAAAGATTCATGGGCCGCCGACAAAGGTAGACCCGTGTCGTTATCGAAGCTAGCTGAGGGGCAAGGAAGCCCCTGCCGCCGTCAGATTCGTTTAGTACTAAAAGTAATTATCGCTTATCGCTTGCTTTTCCGCGTTGGGTGAGGCAATCTTAAAGGTTTTCGGAGAGCTTTCTTTGAGATGAAGGTCCGGGTCCTCTATCACGACCATTGTTTCGACGGCGCAGCCTCGGCGGCCTACATTACGCGCTTTTTGCGGAGCGAGCGCTATCCCGCGGCCGACTTCTATTACACCGGGCTCGCGCACCGCGCCGACCAATTGTTTGAAAACAGCCTATTTGACGGCGACGCAAACGTGATTGTCGATTTCAAATACGCCACGCATCCCAACTTGACTTGGTGGTTCGATCACCACCAAAGCGCCTTTTTGAGTCCGGAAGACGCTGAGCATTTCAAACACGACAAGAGCGGCCAGAAGTTACTGGACCCGAGCTATCGTTCCTGCACAAAATTCATTTCCACGGTGGTAAAGGACAGATATGGCTTCTCCGCACCTGACATGGAGGAGCTGGTCACTTGGGCCGATATCGTAGACGGCGCTCTTTACGAAAGCGCCGAGGCGGCGGTGGAAATGCATGCGCCGGCTATGAAGTTGACGCTGGTGATTGAGGGCAGCAAGGGACCGAATCTGGTGCAAAAGATTATCCGGCTGATGCAGAGCGAGAGCTTAGGGCGGATTATCGATGAGCCGGCGATTCAAGCGGAATATCAGCGGCTGCATGAGATTCATTTGCGGAATATCGATGTGATCCGCAAAGAAGGAGACTGTGAGCGGGGCGTGATTTTCTTTGATCTGGTTGAATACGGCATTGAGGGCTACAACAAGTTCATCCCCTATTACCTGTTTCCGGATTCGGCATATACGGTTTCAGTGTCAACCTCGACTTTCCGGACGAAGGTTTCGGTGGGATCGAACCCTTGGGTGAAGGAGCCATTGCGCCATAATTTGGCGACGATTTGCGAACGCTATGGCGGCGGCGGGCATCCAAAAGTCGGAGCGATCAGCTTTCCGATTGGAGCGGTAGAGGAAGCGAGGAAAGCGGCGGCGGAGATTAGGGAGGAGTTGAAGGCTGAAGGGAATGCGTTATGATCTTACTGGAGTCTTACCGATGGAACACTCTTCAGAAACGACGCGGCTTTCGACAAAAGGTCAGATCATTTTGCCCAAGAATATCCGGGATTCCCGGGCTTGGATGCCAGGCACGGAATTCACTGTCGAAGAATCAGGCGACGGAATTCTGCTGCGTCCGGCTAGCCGCTTCCCTCCAGTTGATCTAGATCAAGTAGCGGGTTGTCTGCGGTTTGAAGGCAAGGTAAAGACGCCGGCGGAGATGCGTGACGCCATTGGCCGCGAGGTGATGCGGCGACATGGTCGCGGTCGATACTAACGTTTTGGTCAGATTACTTACGGGCGACGACCCCACTCAGGCGGCCGCCGCCCGAGCGCTTTTTGCGGCCGGTCCCGTATGGATACCGAAAACGGTATTGCTCGAAACCGCTTGGGTGCTAGGTAGCCTGTACGAATTCGAGGACATTTCGGTGGTAGAGGCATTCAAAAAGCTGTTGGGGCTCGGGAACGTCCAGGTGGAGGATGAGGCAGCGGTCGCGGCTGCCCTGGCACTGACGTCGCACGGCGTAGAACTGGCTGACGCCCTCCACCTAAGCAGCAGGCCGCACGGCGTCTCTTTCGTCTCGTTCGACCGACCCTTCGTTAAACGCGCCCAGAAGGCCGGCGCGACCGGCGTTTCCGGCTTACCCGGCAAACACTCGGCCAAAAAATAATTAGGAACTTTACAAATTTGTTTTGAATCGAACCCGTAGCAGCGCTATGAGGGAAGATCGACGCGAACAGTATTATCACACGCGCATCAGGGAATCGGGGTCTTACTATGCCGGTTTCGATCTGGCGTCCGCGGAAATTTTGTTGAGTCTGCGCCATACCGGGGACGTGCTGCAGCAGGCTTGCGGGCCGTTGTTTGGGCAATACGGATTGTCCAAATCGTCCATAAATATACTGATGTTGTTGAGGCATGGGCCGCCAGAAGGCATGCAGCTTCACGATTTGGGCGATTTGCTGCTAGTGAGCCGGGCAAATATCACGGGCCTGATCGATCATATGGAACAGAAAGAATATGTGACGCGAGTGGTTGACGCCAGCGACCGGCGCGCGCGTTTTGCGCGAATTACAAAAAAAGGTATCGAGGTACTGGATACTTTTATGCCGTTGCATTACCGGAATGTTAAATCCATGTTGCAAGGGCTCTCCGAAGCGGAAAAGACAGCGTTGCTTCGTTTATTGAAAAAGACACGCGAAAGCATCGCGGCGCACGCGGATGGGTTGGAACAAACGGCTGTGGCCGAACTTATAAACGCGGAGTGAGAAATCTAGAAATGGCGGAAGTACAGGAGCCGGAACCAAAAATCAAGAGCGAGGACGCCGTCAAAGCGGCTCCCGAGCAGTTACATTACGATAAGACGCCGCCAGTGGAGAACACCGGGCGGAAGCGAAAGATTCGCTTTGTTTTGCTGGCGCTGGCGGTGGTGGCAGTCATTGCGTCTATTCCGATTTATTCGTATTATGCGGCGCGGGAGAGCACGGACGATGCCGAAGTTGATGGACACTTGATCCCGATTAGTCCGCGCATCAACGGCACGATCCTGGAAGTGCTAGTGAACGACAATCAGCACGTAAAAGCGGGCCAGCCGTTAGTGAACCTCGACCCGGCCGACTATCAGGTGGCGCTGGCGCAGGCACAAGCGCAATTGGCGACAGCGCGGGCGACGACGTCGGAATCAGGCGTGAATGTTCCGCTGACGAATATCAATACGCTGTCTCAGGTTGACAGCAGCAAGACGCAGGTTGACGAAGGACGCGCCGCTGTTAATAGCGCACAGCAGGCCGCCAACCAGGCGCAGGCAAACATCGGGTCCGCCAGAGCGACGCTCGAAGCACGGCAGGCCGACTACGAAAAGGCGCAGAAGGATTTGGCGCGTTACAAGGACCTAGTGGCCAAGGATGAAATCTCGAAGCAGGAATATGATGCGGCGGACGCGGCCGCCCGCGCCGGTGCGGCCAATGTAGAAGCGGCGAAAGCAAATGTGACCGTAGCGCAGCGTAGCTTCGATAAAGCGATGGCAGATTTAGGCGAAGCGAAAGCGCGATTGCAGACGGCGCAGGTGCTGCAGCAGCAGAGCGCGCAGGCCCGGCCAAAGCAGCAGGAGGCAAGCGAAGCGCGCTACCAGGTTGCGCAGGCCCAGGTACAACAGAGAGACGCGGATGTAAAACAAGCGCAATTGAATCTAGACTATACAGTGTTGAAGGCTCCAGCGGATGGAATTGTAAGCAAAAAGTCGGCCGAACCTGGCATGCAACTGGCAGCTGGGCAACAAATCATGGCGATTGTGCCGTTGCAGGACGTTTGGATAACGGCCAATTTCAAAGAGACGCAATTGAAAAAGATGCATGTGGGCCAAAAGGTTGAGATTGAAGTAGACACCTATGGCCGTAGCCGCAAATATACTGGGCACATTGATAGCATCGCCGCCGCGTCGGGTGGAAGATTCAGCCTGCTGCCCCCGGAAAATGCCACCGGAAACTATGTGAAAGTTGTGCAGCGGGTGCCGGTAAAAATCCTTCTCGAGCCGGGCCAGAACGACGATCAACGGCTGTTGCCGGGTATGTCGGTTACTCCCGTCGTTTTGCTGAACAACTAAGCGGTACTTCAGGCAATGGCTACTGCAACTGCCGAAACGGCGCCGGCTCTCGCCGATCAGGCGATCTGGAAACCTAAATTCAACCCGTGGCTGATTGCGCTCACGGTAACCCTGGCTAGCTTCATGGAAGTGCTGGACACCAGCATCGCCAATGTGGCATTGCCGCACATTGCGGGAGGGTTGTCGGCCAGTGAAGACGAAGCGACTTGGGTGCTTACGTCTTACCTTGTTTCGAACGCTATTATTCTGCCGTTGAGCGGTTGGTTCTCGCTGTTGCTAGGCCGCAAGCGCTTCTACATGCTGTGCGTGTTTCTGTTTACCGTTAGTTCCTTTCTCTGCGGCGTTGCGCCAACACTTGGTCTGTTGGTTTTGTTTCGCATTATGCAAGGCGTGGGCGGCGGCGGCCTGCAGCCGAGCGAACAAGCGATTCTGGCCGATACGTTTCCTCCAAAACAACGCGGCATGGCGTTTGCCGTATATGCCATCGCAGTCGTTTTCGCACCGGCTATTGGGCCAACGTTGGGCGGCTATATCACCGATCATTACAGTTGGCGCTGGATTTTTTTCATCAACATCCCAGTGGGCATGATTTCTATTGCCTTGTCCAGCTTCATGCTGGAAGATCCACCCTATTTGGTTAAAGAGCGGAAAGAGAAAAAGAAAGCAAACCTGCAGGTCGACTATTGGGGGATTATTTTCATCGCCATAGGCCTCGGCTTCCTGCAGATTCTGCTCGATAAGGGAGACCGGGACGACTGGTTCTCTTCGGATTTCATCCGGGTCTGTGGCGTGCTGGCTTTGGGCGGTTTGATCCTGGCCGTTTATTGGGAGCTGAAATCAAAAAATCCCGTTGTTGACCTAAGCTTGCTCAAAGACCGTAACTTCGCCATCTCAGGGTTTTTTATGTTCATGGTGGGCGTAGTGCTGCTGGGCAGTACTGTGCTGATACCACAGTTTCTGCAGCTGGTGATGGGTTATTCGGCGACAGACGCGGGCCTAGTCATTTCACCGGGCGGTTTTTTGATTATTGTCATGTTGCCCTTCATTGGCATGCTCCTAGGGAAAGTGGAGGCGCGCTGGATGATCGGCGTAGGTCTGGCGATTACAGCGCTGGCTTTATTCCACATGACAACATTCGACACGGACATGGACTACAAATACGTGATGCTGGCGCGCTGCTTCCAGGCTTCCGGATTGGCGTTCTTGTTCGTACCTATCAACACCGCGGCGTATGCATTTGTGCCTCGCAATAAAAACAACGCGGCTTCCGGGCTCATCAATCTGGCGCGCAATGTGGGGGGCAGTGTTGGTATTTCTCTGGTGGTAACGATTCTGAGCCATCGCACCCAGTTTCATCAATCCCGGTTGGTGGAGCAAACCTCCAGCTTAAACCCGCAGTTCAGTGCCGCGGTGAAAGCCGCCAGCGGCGTCTTTGGTCCTGGCCCTGCTGCGAGCGGGAACGGCCCATTAGGTCTGCTCATGAATCAGATCCAGCGGCAGGCGGCGACACTGGCTTATATCGATTGCTTCTGGATGTTTGGTGTTGCGTTCACAGTGCTAATTCCGTTTGTGTTCATGATGAAACGGGTGGCGCCAGGTAGAGGGCCGGGCGGGCACTGAACCTCTCTGCTTCACCGCGCGATTGGAATCCAGATTTCGACGCCGCCCATTTCGGTTGGACGGAAAGTCTCGCTGTATCTTTCGATTCTCGCGTCACGGGAAATGCGCATTCCCGATTCCGGCAACCATTTGCTCCAGATGTGGTCCCAGGTGCTACGAAGCGTTGAGATATAACCGCGATGAGAAAAGACCGCGTATTTCTTCTTCGGCAAACTGAACTGTTGAAACTCAGCCGGAAGATCGGCAAAATCAGAAACCTGCACACCACAAGCGTAATCCCAATGACCGGGGATGGCGGTGGGAAAGAGCAAACCGTAGGCCACTCCGCCCATCTGTCCAGGCACATGACCGAGATGAGGCACAAATCGCTGCCACTGCGCCGGAATGCCCGCGCTCGTTTCATCGGTATAGGATTCGGCAAGACCAGCAATCAGCAAAGGGCCGAATTCCTCAAAGCGCGGCGGCCCGAAGTCTTCCATGCCTGATAGGATAAACCGTTGATTCCACTGAAGGGCAGAGTTGCCATTGTTACGGGTGCCGGACGCGGCATCGGACGCGCTATCGCGCTAGCTTTATCGCGCGACGGCGCGAATGTCGTCGTAAGTGATATTAATCTTGCCATCGCTCAATCGGTAGCAGCGGAGATCACAGCCCTTGGCGGCCAGAGTTTCGCCATCGAAACGGATGTTTCCTCCAAAGCGGACGCGCAGCACTTAGCGAGCGCCACGCTCGATCGTTTTGTGAAGATCGACATCTTAGTGAACAATGCCGGAATACTTGCCACTGGACCGCTGCTCGACACTACCGTGGAGATCTGGGAGAGAACACACGCCGTGAATCTGAAAGGTGTGTTTTTATGCACGAAGGCCGTGTTTCCGACGATGATGGCGCAACAGAGCGGGCGCATTATCAACATCGCATCGGTAGCAGGAAAGCGCGGCGGTGGTTTCTTCGGCAATACCTGTTACGCGGCTTCAAAAGGCGGCGTGATTGCTTTCACAAAAGGAGCAGCGCGTGAAGGCGGACCTTACAACATCACGGTGAATGCCGTAGCGCCCGCGATGATCGAAACAGAGATGATTAGCGGCATGCCGGCCGATATGCGCGAGAGTCTGCTGCGATCGATTCCTTTGGGACGCACCGGCAGTGTAGAAGACGTGGCGGCCGCTGTATGCTTTCTCGCTTCCGATGGAGCTGGTTTTATGACCGGCGAGATTATGGATGTAGATGGCGGCTTGATGATGGATTAGCGGCGAGCACGGTTCGAGCCTACCCGCCCAACTCCCCAATCAACCTTCGATACACCTCAAACGCCGGCTTCGGCGAATAATCATCCCTCAAAATCCCAAACTGATTATTCGACTCCGGATTCGCCGTATCGGCATCTCTCAACGCAAATAACTCATAGTGAGTAATATTCAGCTTGCTGCCCAGTTGATGCACAGTTCGCACCATCTGTTCGATCAATTCGGCTTGGCGCGTGTAATACCGGCCAGGGCCCGTTGGCCAGCCATTCTCAGAAATATGAATCGGCACTGAACCGGGAATGCCCGCTGCGTTCAATGTCTCTTCGCGAAATTGGGTGAGTACGCTCGCCACTTCCGTTGTCATTTCACCGACAAGCGGCGTCGCCACATCAGGATAGAAATTCAAACCCACGTAGTCGAGGCAATTGAGGAAGGCGGTGTCCAGGCGGTCCGCCATTTTGCGCCAGAATCCATCATTCGGATCCGTAGACGGGACCGCGTTAAAGCCCACACTGGCCGTGAAAGCCAGTTGCCTGAGGGTCTGACGCGCGACTTTAACACCTGTCAGAATGTTGTCCACGGCGAAGCCGAACCGGCCGTCGCCCGGATACTCATAGAGATTCGGTTCCTCGCAGATTTGCAGACAGCCGATATAGGGACCGTAGCGCGCAACGACGTTTTCTATGAATTCGGACCAGCCGGAAAGGTTACCGCGACGATCCCAATTCGACAAAACCAGATCTAGCTTGCGCCCACGCCAGGTATAACGCGCCAGATCGGGCATGGAAGGCATGTCCACAAGTTCGGCATCCTCATCCGTCCCGGTAAAACCCAGGTAGGTCCGAACCAAGAAGTGCTTGTCGCCCTGTAGCAGATCGAGAACGCGATTGATCTCTTCGGGTACATCGGGTTTGCCCGTCGCCATTTCGTGGTGCGCTTCTGAAACGCCACCCAGATAGATGCCGAACCGTAGACCGCCTCTTCCTGCAAAAGGAATGATCTTCGCTCCGCTCATGTTTGGACCTTCGCGCAGCTCATATGGCCTGCAGATCGAGAAACACCGTTCCGCCCGAGTCGTCACGGAACAGCACTTGACCGCGCAGATTTTTTCCAGACAATGGGCTCAACAGCGCCGCCAATTCCTCTTCTCCCCGATAGAATGGCCACCAATCCAGACATGCTTCCAAATAGGCCGCGTCCATGAGATCGGGCGAGAAATTGGCTGCGAGCAGACGCCCGTGCGGCTTTAGCAATGGAAGGAGTGAACCAAGCAGCGCACTGACACGAAGATCTCCCAACGTATCGAGCAAGGTGGGTAGGTAGATGAAGTCGAATGCGCCGAGCATGAAATCGTTCGTCAAGTCGCGCAAAGATCCCGAAATCGTGCGCAATCCGGGGTGCTCGTGCTCGCGCTCAATCAGATCGATACAAGCGCGGTCGCGGTCAAAAGCAACCAGCTCGCCGCCACGCATATTCGCGAGCGAGAGCGCCATTGCCGCATCTCGGAGATGACCACACCCCACGGCCAACACGCGAGGATGGCTAACAATATTGCCTAAATCGTTCAATTCGCGCATGAACAAGCCATGCCGCGCCCGCAGACTCGCGCAGAAACCTAATGCGAGTTCCCAGTGACGCAAAGCGTTAGCGGCAGATGTCAAATCGCACGGAACGCTGCCTAGGCCGTAAATTACGTCTAAAATGAGCGGCTCGTGAATCAGACCATGCGCTGTCCCGGCACAACCACTCCCCAGCGGCCCAACCTTGAGCAACTGCGACACGGGATGCTGGCTGAACTGTTTACCACTAAACGTTTGAGCGCAGAACGTACGCCACTCCTCAAGCGGGGACTCGGCTCGCAGCCGCGTTAGTCCGTCGCGGAGAGAATCGAGCGCCGGCAAATACTCCCCATCTGCGAGCAGAGGCAGGAGATCCTGGAGCAGCGACTGGCTGCTTTGCATCATCGAGTTCACGAAAGTACTCCGATGAAGTATCGGCTGCTGCCCTAGCAGGCTTTAGGGTTCCGCATTCGGACGCGAACGCCTTAGCTAGCGTGTTTGTACCAATGACTCCGCCGCGGCTGTGGTCGAAAAACGCAAGCCCTCTAGCGTAACCGGAAGGCTAAAGAAGAAAGTCGATCCCTCTCCCTCTTTAGATTCGGCCCAAATTCTGCCGCCGTGTCTTTCCACGATTTTCCGTGAAATGGAGAGTCCCATGCCGGTGCCTTCCACTTCTCTGCCATGCAGCCGCTGAAAGAGCCCAAAAATACGCTCGGCGAATTCCTGATCGAAGCCACAGCCGTTATCGGCCACCGAGAAAATCCAGTTGCCACGCTCGCGCCGCGCTTGAATCCGGATGACTGGCGGCTCCGCCGAGCGGTAGCGGATGGCATTTGAAATGAGGTTTTGCAGCACCTGGGAAAACTGCACCGAATCAACCACCAGCGCGGGCAATGGACCGCGTTCAATACGCGCCTGGCTTTCGCGGATAGCCGCTTGCAAGCTGATTTCGGCTTCGTCCAGAAGACGTTCAAAGGGTACAGGGGCGATGGGCTGGCTGGTCTTGCGGAGCCGGACGAGTTGCAGCAAACCGTTGATCAGATCTGTCATGCGGCGTGAAGCGGTTACGATGTAACCGATAAACTCGTCGGCGTCCGCATCCAGTTGTCCGCGGTAGCGCGAGGCCAGCAATTGCGAAAAGCTGGTGATGGTGCGCAGCGGTTCCTGCAGATCGTGGCTCGCGACATAGGCGAATTGCTGCAGTTCAGAATTCATCTCCTCGAGCTCGCGTGTGCGGTTATCTATGCGGTTCTGCAAGTCGGAGTTCACTTTCTCCAATTGCTCGCGGGCTTCGTCGCGGGCATAGAGGTACGAGAGCAGCGCGTTGTAAAGCCAGACCATCACCGCAATCATCACCATGGTTCCGACCGAGAAAAAGATAAAGGTCCAGCGGTTGAGGTCGCGTTCGTGTTCGAGGTTTACTTGTTCAAGTTCGCGGATTTGACCGAGCAGCTTGTTCACCTTGCTCTCGAGCTGATCCATAGTGTGGTCGGCGTCGCCGGCCTTTTCCGTCTCAATAGCGGCAGCAAATTTCTTCGGTTGTTGTGCCGTCTCGAGAAGCTTTTTGGCATGGCTGAAGCGTAGATAGACCAGTCTGGCCACCTCCTCGATGTCTTGATGCAGTTCAGGATGGTTCACTGCATATGCCTCGCACATTTGAATACGCGAGGGGAGCAGGGCGTCCGCCTCATTCAAAGGCCGCAGGTAACTGCGTTCGCCGGTAAGCAGAAACCCACGTTCGCTGGATTCAGCGTCCTTAGCCAGACGGCTCAACTCCGATACGCTGGTTTGCAGATTCTGGATCTCGAGCAGGTGAATGTCGGCCCGTTCGGACAGTAATTCGACGCCGAAGAAAACCAGGCTGAACGCCGCCGGCAGCGAAAACAAAAACACCAACCGGCTGCGGGTTTTTGCGGGAACAGGAAGCGGCATGAAACTTATCCTTCAAAACGGCCAGTGGGAAACCGTTTCAAATTTCTGTTGGCGAACCAAATATAACACCACACTCAGAACATTAACACTGTTGGGCGCCCGGGAGGCTTTGCGACAGAGCCCTCGCATGTAGTTTATCGAGAAGCATGCGTTCGTAATTGTGGTAAGGGTTGCCAAGCGGAAGATGATATTGCGCCCGCAATATGTGCGCGGGCGCGCGGTGCGGCAAACCGCAAGCAATCAGCCGCGCGGCCTGGGCCCGTTCGGCCAGCGCCGGTGGAAACAATTCGTCAAAGTCAACCTTGGCAAATTTGTGAACTGCTGCGCGTGGATCCTCTCGGAAAAGCACATCAAAGCAGGCCGACTCGGCTAGAGATGCATTAGCCTGCCGCGAACTGCAGTGTGCGGCGGCGGCAAGCGCCGATTGGTCCCACTCACCCGCCAACCGTAGGTTGCCGGAATCGGCAGCCCACTCAACCATCCGCCGCGCAACCATCAGGTTGGTAAAAGGGCGGCGGCCTTCGAAGCTGGCCAGTTCCAATAGCACCGGTTCCGGATAGTCTTCCGGCCGGATGCCCCGTAGGCTCAATTCAATCGCTTGGTGGCACACAAACATGTCAACGGTATCGTTGTCGTTTCGCCAGAGAGAGAGGAACAGGGCAGCATCATTGCGCACTGGTGCAGACCGTCCGTTCGGGACAAAGCCTAGAACAAAGAGAAAGAAATTGACTCCCGCGCACGAGCCCCAAAATGCGGCGAGCCAACTTTCTTCCGCCTGCGCACCATGCCCGCGCAGAGCAACGCCTGTAGCCGCCAGCAGAAACAGGAGCGAAACGGCTGGTCCCGCGCTCACCACGATCATCATGCGTCTTCGCCAACTATTGCGCATCTCACGCGGCACAGCCGAAATCGAACAGCGCGACCAGTTTCCTTGTTGGAATCGGAAGAGCGCTTTGTGGTTCCACCAGTCAACGCGCAACGGCCCGATCGCGGCACCCAGCACTTTATAATTCAGAAAAAGCGCAGCGAACAAATGGCCGAGTTCATGCGCGATCATAGAGACCAAGAGAGCCGCAAGCAGCGCGGCTACTCCGCCCAGGGACTCCAACTTTACTTGTTCCATGATGCCGCGAAACCACGTGGGACCCAATACCTGCAGCAAGCTGCCCAGCACGACGGCAACCAGCAGGAGAAGAAGATGGAACCGCAGCTCGCTAGGTGTTTCTGACTTGGAAACCTCCGCCGGGACGTGGGGCAGCTTGTGCGAGAGCGCGGTCGCCATGTTCGTCAGTATGGTGGAAAAGATGAGTGTGCGAAAGTCCAGACGGTACTTAGCCCGCGGCGCAGTTACCAGCCTTACGGGCTATTCCCGCTTGCTAAACTTGGAACCGAACTCCTTATAAATGGCCATTCAAACGCTTTTTGGTTCAGTCGCCTCCGAACCGAACCTGCTCGACAAATTGAAGGCCGGCATTCAGAAGACGCGCTCCGGCCTGGTTGACCGGCTCGAAGATGTTTTGTCCGGCAAGAAGGAAATCGACGCGGATCTGCTCGAGGAGTTGGAATATACTCTCATCACTGCCGACGTTGGGGTACGGACGACGCAAGACATTCTCGATCGCATTCGCGCGCGCGTAGACCGTAAGCTCACTGGCGACGCGCACGAGATTCGCAACTTGATCCGTGAACAGATACTCGAAGTGCTGGCCGCTTCAGAAACTCCGGTTCATACAGTCGCCACACCCCCCGCGGTGGTGATGGTGGTGGGCATCAACGGCGCAGGCAAAACCACTACCATCGGTAAACTCGCCCATCGCTTTCTCGGTGAAGGGCGCAAGGTTCTGCTTTGTGCCGCCGATACATTTCGTGCGGCTGCCGTAGAGCAGCTTGAAGTATGGGCGGAACGCGCCGGCGTAAAAATGATTCGCCAAAAAACCGGGGCCGATCCGAGCGCCGTGGTCTTCGACGGTTTGCAAGCCGCCAAATCGCAAGGTATGGATTACGTAATTGTCGACACCGCCGGACGCTTGCACACCAAAGAAAACTTAATGGCCGAACTGGAGAAGATGCGCCGCACCTGCCAGCGAGTCATTCCGGGCGCCCCGCATGAAGTCTGGTTGGTAATGGACGCCACCACGGGACAGAACGGTTTGGAACAGGCCAGAAGATTTACCGAGTCTGCAGGTGTCACTGGAATTGTCCTCACCAAATTGGACGGCACAGCGAAAGGCGGCGTGGTAGTGGCCATTGCGCGCGAGTTGAACCTGCCCATTCGCTATGTGGGGGTTGGTGAAAAGATCGAAGACCTTCTCCCGTTCGAGCCGGAGAAGTTCGTGGCATCGCTTTTCGACTAGTAGGATACAGTTCATGAGCGCCTACATGCAGCAAGCGCTGGAGCTGGCGAATAAAGGGCGCGGGCGCACTAGCCCGAACCCTTCGGTAGGTGCCGTTTTGGTGCGCGACGGCAATATCGTCGGGCGCGGCTTTCACATTTGGAGCCAAAAGGACCACGCTGAAATTGTCGGCCTCCGCGAAGCGGGCGCCAGTGCGCGTGAAGCCACGCTCTACATCACACTCGAACCTTGTTCGCACACCGGGCGCACGAACCCATGCGTGGATGCCTTGATTGCCGCCGGCGTGAAGCGTGTGGAAGCGGCGATGCAAGATCCAAACCCCTTAGTAGCCGGGAAAGGCTTTGCCAAACTCCGCGACGCGGGCATCGAAGTGTTTCTTAACCCTGCGTACACCGCCGCCGCTGAAAAGCTCAACGAGCCATTCGTCCATTTCATGCGCACCGGCAAACCGTTGGTAACGATTAAGGCCGCATTGACGCTCGACGGTAAAATCGCCGCGCCCCAAGATAACTTCGGCTGGATCACTAGCGAAGTAGCACGCGCAGACGTGCAACTCGTACGCCACTATTCCGATGCGATTCTCACCGGTTTGGGCACGGTCTTGGAAGACGATTGCCTGCTCACTGACCGTTCCGGCATGGAGCGCAGCCGGCCGTTGCTGCGCATTGTGCTTGATTCGCAACTACGCGTTCCGCTGACCGCGAAGATCATCACCGGCGCTAATAACGATGTTTTGGTGGTGGGAACTTCGGTCGCGCCGGCGGAACGGCGCAAAGCATTGGAGGCGGAGGGCATTCAGGTGCTTCTCGCCGATGGCCAGGGGGGACGAACCGATCCCAAGAAACTGATCGACTATCTCGCCCAGCAGCGATATCTTTCGCTGATGGTGGAAGCGGGCAGCCATGTAAATTGGACGATGCTCGATTCGCAAATTGCCGACAAAGTGTTCTTCTATTACGCGCCCAAGATTCTGGGAGGGGTGAAGAGCACTCCCGTGGCGGGCGGCCCTGGGAGGATGCGGCGCGTGGATGCCATCATGCTGGAACGATTGTCGGTTCACCCCGTTTCGACAGATGAGTTCGCGGTAGAAGCATACGTCACCAAAGGTCCAACAGCCTGATGTTCACCGGAATTATTGAAGAACTCGGCCAGGTGATTGCTCTGGAACCGCAACGCGCCGGTGCACGCCTCACTGTTGCGTGCGCCAACTTATTGCAAGACGCCACGGTGGGCGCGAGCATCGCTGTGAATGGCACGTGCCTGACGGCGGTTGAGTTGACGCCAGACCGATTTTCAGCCGACTTGGCGCCCGAGACACTGAGCCGCACGAATCTGGGTCAGTTGCACGCTGGGTCTCCGGTGAATTTGGAGCGGCCGTTGCGGGCCGACGCAAGGCTCGACGGCCATTTTGTGCTCGGCCATGTGGATGGAACGGCGGAGTTGATTTCGCTTAAGGCGCTAGGCAACGACAACTGGTGGCTGCGCATTCGGGTGCCGCAGGATTTGCAGCGCTACATAGTGGAGAAGGGATCGATAGCCGTGGATGGGATGAGTCTCACAGTGGCGGAGATCAAGGATTGCGATGTTGCGTTTACTATCATTCCGCATACCTACAGAAATACGACAGTACAAGGGTATCGGGCTGGGGCGAAGATCAACATTGAAGTAGACATTCTCGCAAAGCATCTCGAAAAACTAACTGCTTCCACCACCGAGTCCGGGCCGCGAGCGCCAGCGAGCTAGCTAGTTCGGTGTCAGCGGACTCAGAGTGTGAAGTAATGCGGTCCCGCCTTTGGGGAACTGCTGCGTGGGACATCGATTCCGGTAGCTTCGGTTGAGACTGCGCGCTAGCTAATTGGGCAGAGCGAAGGAGGTGATGGTTTGGCCGGAGGCGATGGTGACGTATTGCTTGCCGTCGAATTGGTAGGTCATGGGAGATGCCTTCCAGTTCTGATTGGAGCGGAAGTTCCAGAGTGGCTTGCCGTTGTCGGCGTCGAGGGCCATGAAGAGGCCGCTATCGTCGCAAAAGAAGACAAGTCCCCCGGCGGTGGCTAAAGCGCCTCCCCAGGATTCGCCATGGCCCACTTCCGGATATTCCCAGGTGATTTTGCCCGTTTGAATATCGAGCGCGCGCAGATATTTTTTCGGCGCTTCGCCGGGTGCCGTGCGCTGGGAACCGCCGAGATAGCCCTTTCCGGGCTCCCACGCGACTGGCCCATCGTCGGTGTAGATGTCGCATTTCTCGAGAGTCTGAAAATAGAACAACGCTGTTTGCGGGGAAAATGCAGCCGAGTACCAGTTAGTAGCGCCATCTTGCGAAGGACAGACCTTGGTTCCGTTGCTGCCCACTTTTTCCATCTCCGCCAACACTGGCCGGTGATCAGGACCAATCTCTTTGGCCCAATTCAACTTTTGTACGAAGGGCTTGGCTAAGAGGAGTTGCCCTTCGATACGGTCGAATAGATAAAAGAACCCGTTGCGATTCGCTGTCAGTAAGAGCTTGCGAGGTAGGCCGCGCCAGTTTGTGTCGACTAGGAGGATCGGTTCGGTAGCATCCCAATCATGAGTGTCATGCGGCGTGAATTGGTAGTACCACTTCAATTTGCCGGTCCTGCGATCGAGAGCAATCACACAGTCGGAGTAGAGGTTGTCGCCTTCGCGCTCTTTGCCGTCGTAATCGGGACCGGGATTGCCGGTTTGCCAGTAGACGATGTCGGCTTCCGCGTCGTAGGAGCCGGTAAACCATGCCACCGCGCCACCGTGAGCGATGGCCTTGCCCTTCCAGGTTTCCGAGCCGGGTTGGCCCGGAGCGGGGACGGTCCAAAATCTCCAAACCTCCTTGCCGGCGGCTTTGTCGAAGGCAGCCAGGAAACCACGCGCGCCACCTTCACCGCCGGCCGTGCCTGAAATCACAAGATCGCCCGCTACCAAGGGGGCTGAGGTGGCGTCGTAGTTCTGACGCCAATCGGCTAGAACGGATTCCCACTCCACCTCGCCAGTAAAGCGGTTGAGGGAGAGCAGGTGAGCATTATCAGTGACCATAAAGACGTGACTGCCCGACCAAGCTACGCCGCGATTGATTCCGCCACCGCCGCCCCCACCGACGCCTTTAGTGCGATCACGGTGGAAATGCCAAAGTTCGCGACCGCTGCCGGCATCGAGGGCATAACATTGGTTGGCGCTCGTTAGGTACATGACACCTTCCACTACTACCGGAGTCACTTCCAGATAGGGCGCGTCGGAGATGGTAAATATCCAGTTGGGAGCAAGGCTAGCGACATTCGATTTTCGAATCTGGTCGAGTCTGGAATAACGGTTGCCGCCGAGATCGCCATTATAAGAGGACCAATCCACCTGGGAGGTGACTTCGCGGTATTTTTCGCCATCGGGACGTAGGAGATGAATGCGCTGATCGGCAGTGCGCAGCGCCAGATCCTGGACGCTCTCATTGAGTACCGAGCCATCCACGGTCTCGCCGTCGGTGGTTTGTACCTTCTTCTGCACGTAGGTCACGTTACGCTTTGACTTGAGAGTATGAAGAAATGCGATCAGGTCGTTTAGTTTCGCGCCAGTCACACCGGGAAACGCCGGCATACCGCGGCTTAAGCGGCCTTGGTGAATGAGTTCGGTGAGTTGGGGATCTTCAATGCGGCGCAGACGACGGGCAATTTGGGGACCGTGTTCGCCACCGAGTCCGTCGCCTCCGTGGCAGACGGAGCAATTGTTGTTATAGACCTGCCGACCGGCCTCCTCGTCGCCGTTTTGCGCCGGCACAACGGCCGCGAAAATGAGCACACCTAGAACGACTGACGCGCGACTGTGAGACAAACACATTCCTTTTGGGCAGAGACTCGCCCCGGCTAAAAGTGTACGATACCGCGGTTTCCGAGGAACTCGCGGACTACTGTGACAAGCTGCACAAACCGGAAGCCAATGGTTTCAGTACTTCTAATACGCGCCAAGCCCGAAAAATTAAAGAACCTTCAGGAAACTTTTGAACCAAGCCTGTAGAATTACGGTGGTTGGGGAACTTTTTTAATAATACACAGCTTGTACAGAGGCATGCGGTTGTGGCACCGCCGATCTGCCAGATGATGTTTCATTAATTTAGAATCAGTGACTTAAGTCAGTGCCGGGTTGTCTGAGATAGCGAGACCGCTCGTGCGAGTTCAGAGAGCCGAGTTTTTGATTTTCATGAGGAGAATGGAATGAAAAATTATTTTCGATTGATGGCCGGCGCGACAGCGTTGGTTCTTGGATTAGGAATCGTGACTGCCTTCGCGCAAGCGCCGGCCACCGCGACAGATAGTTCCACCAGCACCAGCACGAAAAAGCGCTCGCGCAAGGCAAAAGCTGCCGATACGGCCAGCGCACCCGCAGCAGCAACGGCCACTGATACGTCAACGCACCGTTCGCGGAAGTCGAAAGCGGCCGCGGCTTCGGCCACTGCGGCTCCAACTCCGGCCGTCAACACGAGTACCCAAGTAGCAAAGACCGCTGTTGCAGCGCCGGCACCGGCTGCCGCCCCGGCTAAGAGCACGACGGGCAAGGCCGGATCGGGACCGACGAACACTGCCTCTCCCACTGATATCGCAGCGGCGCAAGCAAAGGGCTTGGTTTGGGTGAACACCGAGTCAAAGGTTTACCACAAAAACGGACGCTACTACGGGAAAACCAAACAAGGTAAGTTCATGACGGAAGCAGACGCCCAGGCTGCCGGCTACAAGGCCGCAAAAGCGGAAATTGGCACGAAACAATAACGGGAAACAAGGGTAAGCTGGTAGCCGCGCGTTGTGCCCGTTTCGAGATAGATAGGCCCAACGCGCCACAAAAAAAAGGAGACTTTAAGAAACATGAGCTTATTAGATATCGCGGAACAGGCCTTGGGCGGAACCAATTCCGCCGGCGGAAGCACCGCTGCCGTTAGCGAAGTGATGAACCTGGTAAACAGTTATCCGGGTGGAGTTGGCGGCTTAGTGAGTGCTTTCGAGAAAAACGGCTTGGGCGGAGTGGCGAGCTCATGGGTCAATACGGGAGCCAACCAGCCGGTGACTCCGCAGCAGGTGCAGGGCGGACTCGGTAACGAAGCCATCTCAAACGTTGCTGCGAAGCTGGGCGTATCGCCGGAAGTGGCTAGCGGCGTCGTTGCGCAGTTGTTGCCCCACGTGGTGGATCACATGACTCCCGGCGGCCAGGTACCGGCCGGCTGCGGGGACATGCTGGCGGAGGGCGAAAGCCTTTTAAAAAGTCTATTGAATAAGTAAAGCAAAGAGGAAAGGAAACCCCATTCATGAAATTGACTCGATCTCTTGTATTACTCTGCGCTCTGATGATGGCGATGGTCATGCCGCAGATTTCCGCGGTAGCCGGTCAGGCCAGCAGCGCGAAGAAAACGGCCACCGCGGCTCCGGCTGATTTGGTGGATTTGAACTCGGCCTCGGCCGCACAGTTAAACGCGCTGCCGGGTATCGGAGATAAGTATGCCGACAAGATCATCAAAGGCCGTCCCTACAAAGGGAAGAATGAGTTGTTGACCAAGAAGATCTTGCCGGCGGCGACATACGCCAAGATCAAGAATCTTGTGATCGCCAAGCAGTAGAGGAGTTTATAGCGAACGCCGAGTAACTAAGAAAGGGGGCGGACAAAATCCGTCCCCTTTTGCTTTTTGGAAATTAGGCGGATGTTGGGTTAGCGGGGTTCGAGTTGTACGGCTTCCTTGGCAAGTGAAACAATTTCGCCACCGGCGAATTCGCGTGTGATAGTGCGGTTGCTAAAACCATCGAGCGACAAATCGAGGGTGTGGGGGCCAGGCGCAACATTCACGCGGAAGGCGCCGTCTTCTGCGACGACGCCAACCTCGGAACCGTCAAGCCTCACGCGCGTGCGGGGCAGCGCGCCGTGAATTTCGATTTTTGCGAACGTCGCGCCGGCGCCGCCTGTGTCGCGCGCCGGCACAAATTCCGGTCCTGTCAGAGGGTCGAGAACAGCAGTCACGCTGAGCGGCGTGGATTCGCCGCTTTTCACGGTCACAACAAGGCTCTTGGGCCGGTAGCCTGATTTCCGTAAGATGACGTTGTACTCACCAGGCTTGAGCTTGAATTTACATTCAGGCGCAACACAAGTGCGGCCGTTGAGTTCGATGGTGGCGCCATCAGGCGTGACGCTGAACTGTAGAGGAACCGCACGTTGGCCGGGGTGCAATAAGAAAAACGTTATACCAACAAGGCAAATGAGGAGGATGGCCGCGGCAACAACGCTGCCAAGACGACTGCCTGACGACGAGGGTTTCCGCTTCTTTCTTTTGACGGAACTTTCTAATCCACTCAGAGACAGGTTGATTTTGCGAAGCAGGCCGGCAGCCGCACGCCGCACTTCCGGATCGCTCGATTCGAGCAGCCTGGAAGCCTGCAATGTCTCGCTCAGCGAAGAAAGAGCCATGCGGGAGCGAGCATTTTCCGCCTGGCGAGCAAGATCGGCCAATTGATCCATCGTCGTCTGAGTGCCCTCGCGGTTGACGCTGGAGGCTTGCTGCTTCTTGGCCATAGCCTCTCGAATATCGCGTGGGAGCGTCTGGCCGGGCCGGATGCGATTCAAGTGAGACAGGAGGACTTCACAGCCCGTAATGTCGGATGGCATATTGGCCCGAATTTGTCCCAAGAGCAGCAGGGCGATGGCGTTCGTTTTCTGCTCGTCTTTGGGCTGCAACTCATAAGCGCGGTAAAGAGCCTTGCCGCCTTCAACCAAATTTCCGTCGGCCAATAGATTACTGCCTTCTTTAAGCTTGGCATCGGAATCCTGCTTTTTCTTCAGTCTTAGCTTTTCCTCCAGGCCTTGCAATTTGCGGTCGGGCTGCTGCTGGGCGGCTTGCCGAATCATGGTCGATGCCGTATCGTGGTCGCCGCCTTCGATGGCGTCTTCCACCTGGCGGAACCAGCGATCATGCGCGTCCTGCTTTTCTTTACGCCGGGCGTTAGAGATGCGCTCGACTTCGGCCGGCACCGCGGAATACCATGGGTAATCTTTGGCTAAAGCCTCCCATGCCCTAATGGCTTCTCCGAAGAGATGCTTCCCTTCAAGACTGCGAGCCTTTTCAATTTGAGCGTTCAGCTGGTTTTGTTTGGCGCTGAGGGTAGCAAGCTGATCCAGCAAGTAGCGATCCGCGGGATAGCGCGCGAGGGCATCGCGTAGAATGGCGGATTTTTTTTCAAAATCGTGCTCGGCTTCCAGACGCTGCTTGACTCCCTCGATATATTGCGCAGCGACTTCGACTTTTTGTTTTGCTGCCTCAGCCAAAGCCGCCTTGAAGAGCGGGTGCGCCGGAAACTTCTCAAGCGCTCGTGCGCATGCTTCGTCAACCCTAGACAAGGCATGTGCGAGCAAAAGCCCTCTGACTTCCGCCAGGGCGGAAAAGAGCGAGTCTAGAGTAGAAGCCCGCTGGCGTACCTCTTCGTCGCCGGGATTGAGGGCGGCCAACTCCTGAACATTTTGCTTCAGGTGCAACAATTCGGTTGGGCCCATACCGGCAGCGCCCAGCTCCATCTCGCGGAATTGATCCAACGCTTGCGCCCGCGCCCGTTGCTTGTTTTCCTGCTCGATTTCCCTCAAAAGACGGCTGCGCACCGACTCCACCTGTCTGACAGCGGGGAACTTAGCCAGAAATTGATCAGCCACGGCCAGAGCGCCAACCAGGTCCGCTGTTTGGTGGCGCGCCTGAATGGCTCTCAAACATTCAGCCATGTCCTCGGCCTTCCGGGCTTCGTTAATCTTGCCGCGCAACTCTTTCGGCAGGCGCAAAGAGTCATCGAGCGCTTGAGCAAGATTGGCCATGGCCTCCGCCAATTCTGAGTTGGAGGGCAACGCGGCGCGCGCGGCAACCACCAAATTGGGCGCGGCAAGGCGCAGCAAGCCGGGTATGTCCTGGCTCAAGGTGGAAGCCTCATATACCATTTGGTAACCCTGCGCAAAATGACCGTCGGCCAGATGCGATTCGCCTTGTGAGAGGAGGCGTTGGGCGCGAACTTTGCGTTGTTGGCGATCGATGCTGGACTCACAATTCGCGATTTGTTCTTCCAGACCCGGATAAGTTGAGTCAAGATTGCGAAGTTGCCGCCATTGCACCAGCGCTTCGGCCATTTGGCCACGCTTCGCTAAATCGCGCGCCTTGGCGGCCAAGGATTCCACCATTGCTTTTTCACGCTGTAGCTGCCGCAACTCTTCGGAAAAACGAGTTTCAAACGGATATTCTTCTTGCGCCTTTTGAAGGATCGACTCGCGCTGATAGATGTCGGGTTCGCCGGCGAGCCAGCGCTCGACGCGCGCGAAATACGCGTCAGCGAGTTCGCGATGGCGAGCATCGGCCTGATCGCGCATTTTTTGAAACAACCGGTGGCCGGGACAGCGGGCGAGCATGCTGTCGCAAATGGCGAAGCAATCTTTGATGCGGTCGCGCGAAAGCGCTTCTGCCGCTTCCTCAAACAGCGAGCTTTGCTCACGGATAGCTGCCACATGTTGCGCGATTTCCGGATCGCCGGCGAAAGGCGCCGCCAGATTTTTTGCGTGGGTATAAATATCGCAGAGCCGCCCGTGGTCGTTAGCGTCGTCCAATTCCTGGTACAAGAGCGTCAACTGAGCGGCGCAGCTGCGTTTTTCGTCGTCTCTTCGCTGGTCGCCAAGAGCGGCGTCTATAAACCGAAGGCGTTCTTCTAAACGTGTTTCGCCAGGGTATTTGGCGAGCACGGCGGCGACACGCTCGCGATAGGCATCCAAATTGGCCGCGCCGGCGCGGTCTTCGCAAAGAATTCCGCCCACTTCCTCATCGCGCTCCTGCCGTCGAATGGCCTCGTGCAATTCGACTGGAACAGTGCCGAGTTTGGCCGTTTCCTGCAATACTTGCTCAGCCACGCGCCAGTTGCCGCCTACTAGCCGCGAAGCGGTGGCAAGCAGTGCGTTGAAGGACGTCTGGGAGAGCGGATCGACGTTCTGGCTCAGCGACGCGGTCACCTGGCAGAGCTTTGGAATATCGCCGAAACGACCTTCGCTTTCCGCGGCCCGTATCCGGCTGAGCAGCGCGGCGGTTTCCTGGTGAGCGTGGGCGCTGGTTTGGACAAGAGTCTCAAGTTGGAGGTAATCGGCATCGCCGTGAAAATCTGGCTGGGCGGCTTGCAACAAGGCTGCGGCGTGTACGTGATCTCCCAGTTTCACAGCCTGAGTGACGGCTGAACTGAGTTCAGCCTTAGCTTTTTCGCGGGTAGCTTTCCAAGCCTCCTTGACGCGAGCGAGTTGCTCTTGAAGGCCTGGGTAAGCGGGGTAAACATCTCCCACACAGAGCCACTCTTCCAGCGCATAGTCAAATTGGCTGGATGATTCATACGCCTGCGCTCTTTGCACCAACTCGGTGATCTGTTGCAATTGACTCTGAAGCTTCTGACGCTCATCGCGGCGGGCGGCAATGTCTTTGCTCAGAGCGCGGACATCGGGGTCTTGCGGACACCGTTCACGAAGGCGCTCACTCAGAACGAGCGCGCTATCGAAATCGCCGTTGGCCAAAAGCTTGCGAGCATCGGCCAACATGCCTTGCAGGGCATCATAGTCGTCGCGTGCGCGTCTGTAGAAATCATTGTATTCGGTTACGCGAGCGCCAGCGGCCTTGGAGTGGCGTGTCAACTCCGCCAAATGCTCCAAGGTGCGCAAGGAAGTGTCAAAGCGGCCTTCAAAATAAGCAGACTGAGCGGATTGGAACAACTCTTCCTGCTGTTGCTTCTGCACGGGCCAATCGAGCGCGCGCTGGCCGGCCTGTTTCAAGAGACGCTGCGCTTCAGCGTTATTGGGCTGAAGTTGTAGCGAGTCTTCAATCAGGCGCCGCGCTTCAGCAAAACCTCCGCTATCAAGATGAACGATGGCGCGCGCCAAAGACTCGGCAACGTGGAGTTCATTGAGCTTGTCTTCAATGTCGTTCTTGAGCGAAAGGGCGTCCTGGTGGGACGGATCGGTGTCTAACGCTTCAGACACGTGGCGCAGCGCGAGGAGATATTCCTCTTGCTGAAAGTAGCGGCGCGCGGTGGCCAAGTGCAGCTCCGTTTGGCGCTTGCTAACAGCTTCGTCCAGCCGCACTCGAAGCTCGGGGACTTCGGCGCCATCGACACCTTCAGCTTCCAGTTGGTCAAGAATTTCCTCGGTGAATTCGTAATCGCCGCGAGCAAAGCTGCGCTGGGCGCGCGCTAGCCGGTCCTGGGGATTGCTGAGTAAGGTGGCGCCGGACAGTTCATTGCGGAGGCCGCGCTGCAAGGCGTCGGCAAAGGCGGCGGCAGACTCAAAACGGTTACGCGGATCTTTAGCCATGGCCTGTGCGACCGCTTGGGCTAATGGGCGGTTGACCAGGGGATTGAGCGCGCAGATAAGCGACGGCGTGTGCTCGGTCACTGCGGCGGCCGTTTCACTCTCGTTATCGCGGACAAAGGGATGCACACCCGTCAGCGCTTCATAGCAGACCGTAGCAAGCGAAAAAATGTCCGAACGCGCGGTGAGCGGCTTCATCGAGATCTGCTCCGGCGCCATGTAGTGAAGCGTGCCCAAAGTACCGGGAACGCCGATGGTCTGGCTGCCCATTAGACGCACGACGCCAAAATCGATCAGCTTGATGGCATCGTCGCGCATCACAAAGATGTTGCGCGGCTTGATGTCGCGGTGGAGCAGCCCGCATTCGTGGGCAGCGTGCAAGCCGCGGCAGGCCTGAGAGATAATATCCGTGCATCTTTCCACCGGCAGCGGCTTGCCGTTGGAATAGATCAGATCGTATAGCGTGCGGCCGGGCAGCAGCGGCATGACGAAGTAAGGCTTCAGAACGCCGTCTTCTTCAAACTCCCCCATGTCGAAGATTTCGAC
Source organism: Bryobacterales bacterium (assembly GCA_003167495.1). Lineage (GTDB taxonomy): Bacteria > Acidobacteriota > Terriglobia > Bryobacterales > Bryobacteraceae > Bog-105. The sequence continues at coordinate 66,366 of PMSX01000072.1, forward strand.
AATATTGGGGTGAACCATGGCCGACAGGACGCTGCATTCGCGGTAAAAGAGATCGACGAATACGGAGCTGGCGACATCGCGAAGAGTTTTGACTGCCACTTCGCGATGCATGAGCGTGTCGAACGCTTTATAGACAACACCCATCCCGCCGCGCCCGAGCACGTCTTTAACCTCGTAACGATTCTTAATTAGGACTGGCGAAGCCACCTTTATCCGTGAGCGCACCGTAGCAGGTAGCGCAATAGCTATTTTAAGCTGTTCACGGTGTTTGAGTCGGTGGGCGAGTGTTCTGATACATTAGCTGCATTGCATTTTCGTGAAATGCTGGACGGGCGGCTAGCTCAGAAACGCCACGCACATGCAAAATCGATTGACGAAAAGTACAGGACAAAGGAGAAAAGATCATGCACTTAATTTACTGGCTCTTGTTGGGTCTTGTGGCCGGATTCATTGGCAGCAAGATTGTCAATAAAACCGGCGAGGGCGTCATTTTGGACACGCTGATTGGCGTCTGCGGCTCGCTGATCGGCGGTTGGCTCGCGACCTTCCTTCACCTTGGCTCGGGCGAGGGCGGCCTAATTTACAGCCTGGTTGTGGCCGTTATCGGTTCTGTCATTCTGCTACTGGTCTATAGAGCCATCCGTAGCGCAGTTTAGCGCGGGTCTACGGTAATATTCGGCTTCGCCGGAGGGCTAACGGCGAAGCCAAATTTTTTGCAAAAAAGAAAAAAGAGAAGACAAGCCGCCGAAAAAGAGCGACGATAATAGGGCTATGATGCTTTTCCAGAAACGAGTGGATCTACCAGGAAGCGAGAAGAACTTACCGCCGAGTTGCGAGCGTGTAGGCGACGTGGACGCCAGTTCATCGATAAGCGTGACTGTGGTGTTGCGGCGGACGGGCAATCAGCCGGCCGTTTCGCCCGGATTTATTTCGCGCGTGAGCCGAGCGGAATTCAGCCAGAAGTTGGGTGCCGATCCCAAAGATATCCAGACGGTGGAGGAATTCGCTCATCATCATCACCTGAGCGTGGTGGAGACGAGCATAGAAAAGCGGCGCGTTGTGTTGCGCGGCACCGCCCAGAACATAAGCAAAGCGTTTGGCACAAAGCTTGCAGAGTACAGGAATACCGCGACGAACCACACCTTCCGCGGCAGGTCGGGCGTGCTGACCGTTCCGGAAGAGTTGAGTGCTCCGGTGATCGCGGTTTTAGGTTTGGATAACCGGCAGCAAGCGAAGGCGCACTTTAGAATCATAAGCGCCGATGCGGCGTCCACGGCTGGTACGTTCACGGCACAACAGATTGCCACGCTGTATAACTTTCCGCAAGGGGTGGACGGCGCTGGGCAGACAATCGGCATCATAGAGCTAGGCGGCGGCTACAACACCGCCGATTTACAGACCTACTTCCCAGGACTTGGCCTTGCTGTGCCATCCGTGACAGCGGTTTCCGTAGATGGCGGAACGAATTCGCCCGGCGGCGATGCCGACGCCGAAGTAGAACTGGATATTGAAGTGTCGGGCACAATTGCGCCTGGTGCGAACATTGCGGTTTATTTCGCGCCCAATACCGACCAGGGCTTTATTGACGCTGTAACCGACGCGGTGCATGATACGACGCGCAAGCCGTCGGTGGTCTCAATCAGTTGGGGCGGTCCGGAAGATTCATGGACGGCGCAATCGCGGACGGCGCTCGATGCGGCGCTCGAAGACGCGGCCACTCTGGGCGTGACCGTCACAGTGGCAGCTGGCGACGACGGATCGAGCGATGGCGTCGGCGATGGACAGTTGCATGTCGATTTTCCAGCTTCCAGCACCTGGGCATTGGCATGCGGCGGTACCACTCTGCAGGCTAGCGGCGGACAAATTACGTCTGAGGTCGTATGGAACGAAACAGCCAGCAATGAGGGCGCTACCGGCGGCGGCGTGAGCAACGAGTTCGCACTACCCACCTACCAGCAGAATGCGGGCGTCCCCGCGAATCCTGAAACGAACTTCGTCGGCAGAGGCGTGCCCGATGTGTCGGGTAATGCCGACCCGGTGACAGGGTACCAGGTGGTGGTGGATGGTCAGAGCACCATTGTGGGCGGAACCAGTGCGGTTGCGCCGCTTTGGGCTGGGCTAATTGCATTGCTTAACCAACAGTTAGGCACATCCGTCGGATTTCTGCAAACCCAGCTTTATGGTTTCGGCGAAACGGTTTTTCAAGACGTCACAGTAGGCAATAACGACGACAGCGGGCTTGGTTACTATAGCGCCGCGGTCGGCTGGGATCCCTGTTCGGGTTTCGGTTCGCCCAACGGTACAGCACTGCTGAACGCGCTGACCCCCGCAGCCGGTTCCTCAGCAAGGGCAGCTTACAAGTGAAGTATGGAACACCGGTTCGCCGTTCCGGGCAGCGAGCCTAACCACACAAGTGGCGGCAGCTGGCTCCCTGTGGATGCCGACCAGCAAATTAGTCCTACTATCGTAATTCGCAGACCGCAGCGAGCCGGAGATCTAAGCCAAAAACTTCTCTCCGGCTCTTTGCGTCAGATGAGCCGCGCAGAAGCGCAAAACCTCCTGAGAGTGGACCCCGCCGATCTGGCGGCAGTGGAGACATTCGTGAAAGACTACGGACTGACGATCGTTGCCGAGAATGCGGACGCGCGGACGGTGCATGTAGAAGGTTCGGTGGTGCAAGTGGGGCAGGCGTTTGGGGTAACTCTTGAGTGGAGAATTGACCCTCAAGGGAGGAAGTATTTGAGTTACCTGGGAGCGTTAACGGTGCCCGCGGAGTTGGCGGGGATCGTCGAAGCCGTGTTGGGTTTAGATCTGCGGCCGATTGCGCGCCGGCGCAGGGCGGCAGAGTAATGTGCGTAGTAACGAGAGTGTTTCATCATCATTAGCGGGCCAAAGTTAGTACAACGAGGGTTCACCCGGCGGACGGGTTTTCCAGCGGCGATGAATCCACATCCATTGGTCTGGATGCCGTCGAATCACTTCCTCCAAAACTCCGTGGACACTTTGTGTATCTTCGGCGGGGTCGCCGCTGAATGGCACTTCAGGTAGAAAATGCAAAACGTAACGGTGTTTCGCTTCGTCCCATAGCGCAAACCCGGGAACCACCGGGGCTTGCGCATGATGGGCGAGTTTGACAAAGCCGATGCTAGCGCAGGCAAGCGTGCCAAAGAAGTTTATGAACACACCTTCGGTGGGTGTGGTGTTTTGGTCAATTAGAATGCCGACTGGCTCGTTGTTCTTAAGGGCCTTGAGGACAGACCGGGCGGCGTCCTTCTTAAAGATGAGACGATTGCCACTCAGCGTGCGGCGGTCTTCCACGAGTTCATCGACGAGCGGGTTATCGAGAGGGCGAACCATCACATTCATAGGCTCAGTCATGAGGGCGTGCGCGAAGGCGCTCAATTCCCAATTGCCGAGATGAGCGGTGGCAATAAGAACGCCGCGGCCTTTTTGCTTGGCGTGTTTGTAGTTATCCAGACCTTCGTAGGAAATCCAATCTCCAACGTTGTTCTTGTTGATCGACGGAAAGCACGCCAGTGCGACGAGCATGCGGCCAATGGTGCGGAAAACACCATTGGTAACGCGGCGCTGTTCGGCCAAGGACAGGGTTGGAAAGGCCATGGATAAGTTCCGCGCGGCGACGCGGCGCAGCTTAGGTAAGAGAAGATCGAGTAGACGCGCGACACCATAACCAATGCTATAAGAGACGCTTAGAGGAAAGACGCGGAGCAAGCCAAGAAGAGCCGCCGCGATGGCGTATTCGACGCGTTGGCGCATGACGAACTATTCGATCCAACCGCCGCCAAGAACTAAATCCCCATCGTAGAAAACCGCGGCTTGACCGGGAGTGATGGCGCGTTGTGGATCGGCAAAGCGGACTTCAATGCGCGACGGCTCGCCTGAGGGGATCAGGGTGGCTGGAGCCGCGGCGTGCTTGTTACGAATCTTAACTTGCGCGTGGCGGGGCTGACTGGGCTCGGCAATCGAGAGCCAGTTCACATGGCGGGCCTTGAGAGAGTCCTTCATGAGCTCGTCGCCGCGGCCAACCAACACACGCTGCGTACCGGGTTCAGTTGCGATCACATAGAGTGGTTCCGCCGCCGCGACACGCAAGCCGCGGCGCTGGCCCACCGTGAAATGATGCGTGCCCGCATGTTGGCCAAGAACACGGCCGGAGGTATCGACAATTTCGCCTTGGGTGGCGGATGAATCAATTCCCTGCTCTGCAAAATAGGCGTCAATGAAGGCGGCATAATCGCCATTCGGTACAAAACAAATTTCCTGGCTGTCGTTCTTTTCGGCAACCGGCAGGCCGAGTTCCTTGGCGAGTACGCGCACTTCAGGCTTGATCATTCCACCCAATGGAAACAGCGTGCGGGCCAGTTGCGGCTGCGTCAGACCGAAGAGGAAATAGGTTTGGTCCTTTCCCGTGTCGACGCTGGTGCGCATCTGATAGCGCCCGGTTGCTGCGTCGAAATTCAGACGCGCATAGTGGCCAGTAGCGATTTTTTCCGCGCCTACACTGTCGGCCATCTCAAAGAACTGATCGAACTTGATGAAGTTATTGCAAAGCGTGCAGGGGATGGGCGTGCGGCCAGCGAGATAGTCTTCGACAAACGGTTTTACGACCTGCCTTTCGAAGCGATCTTCGAAATTGACAACGTAATAAGGAATATTGAGAACCGAGGCAACAAAACGCGCGTCGTAGACGTCGTCGAGTGAACAGCAGCGGCCAGTGGCGCCGCCTTCGGGGACGAGCGCGGGTAGACGGCGCTGATTCCAGAGCTGCATGGTAAGGCCGACAACCATGTGACCCTGCCGCTGCAGGAGTCCCGCCACGACAGAGCTATCCACACCTCCCGACATAGCAACAGCGATCGGCACACTATCCGGCAAGGCGGGCCTCCTTGCTTGTGCGCCGGCGAAGTTTGTTGACAGAGTCGACGACAGCCTCAGTAAGAGCTGCAATTTCAGCGGACGTGTTGTAGCGTCCGAACGAGAATCGAAGACTGGAGCGCGCTTCGTCGCGACTGAGGCCCATAGCGAGCAGCACATGCGAAGGCTCAAGCGAACCACTACTACAGGCGGCGCCCGTGGAGACGGCCATCTGACGCATGTCGAGCGCGATGACAAGGGCTTCCGATGAGACGCCGCGAAAAAGGATATTGCTCGTGTTGGGCAAACGCGGGCTGTCGGAGGCGTTGATTTGAATATCCGTGAGACGGCTTGAGAGGTTCGACTCGAATTCGTTGCGCAAATCGGCCATGGCGCCAATCGACGCCGCGGTGGCTAATTCCACCGAGTGCGCAAAGGCAATGGCTGCGGGAACATTTTCGGTACCGGGACGACGCTCGCGCTCATGCCTGCCGCCGAACTGAATGCGCTGCAACGGCGTGTTCTTGCGAACGAAGAGTGCGCCAATACCTTTGGGTCCGAAAATCTTGTGGGCGGTGATGGAATATAGGTCGACGGCGGGGTGAGAGAGGTCGACAGGAATCTTGCCAAAGGCTTGCACACCGTCTGAATGGAGATAAATGGTCTGGCCAGAGGCTCGGCGCGCGGCTACCAGTTGCGCGATGTCGTCTATCGGCTGAACGGCCCCGGTTTCGTTGTTGGCGTGCATGAGCGAGACGAGGATAGTGTCATCGCGCAAGGCTGCGGCGACGCATTCGGCGGACTTCACGTACGTCACCGCGACGCCTTCGTGCTCAAGCTGGCGAAAGGGTTCGAGAACAGCGGGATGTTCGATGGCCAACGTGACCGCGTGCGCTGGCTTGGGCAGGGTACGAAGTAAACCTAGAACGGCGAGATTGTTCGATTCAGTGCCGCCGCTTGTAAAAACGATTTCGGCCGGCGATACGTGCAGAGTTTCAGCGATAGTGCGACGCGAGTGTTCAAGCCGCTGGCGGGCGAGTTGGCCGGCGCGGTGAGTGCTGGAGGGATTACCATACACATCGCGCAACGCGGCCGATAGCGTCGTGGCAACTTCCGGCGCAAGCGGAGTGGTCGAATTGTGATCGAAGTAGTGCAAAGGAGGGAAACCGCAGAGTTCGCTTTGATTTTAGCAATGCTGAGCGAGAGGCGCTGGGCAGCGAAGAGAAAGCGGAGCTAGCAACAGAGCTTCAGGAATTCGGGTAATTCGGGGCAATTCGGGCAATTCGGGGCAATTCGGGGACGCGCTAACTGGCGAAATCCGCATATTGGTGGCAGTAGATCTCCTCCTGTTTCAAGGTTTTCATAAAGCTTTCACAGGCGGCATTGTCATATGGGTTCGCCGGGCGGCTCATGCTCGCGATCAGCCGACTCGCTTGGAGAACCGCAGCGTAATCGGAGCTGGCATACTGCACGCCCTGATCGGAGTGATGCACGGCTCCCGGTGGCGGCTGACGTTGCCGGATGGCTTGTTCGAGTGCGCGTACCGCTACTTGGCTGCTGAGGCTGCGATCCAGCGCCCAACCGATGGCCTTGCGCGAGTAGCGATCGATCACCACCGCCAGGAAACAAACTCCGTGCGCAGACGGATATAAGTGATATCGGCCACCCAGAGCTGATTGACGCCGGTCAGGGTCAGGCGCGCTGCCAAGTTCAGATACACTCGACAATCGTGCTGAGAAGCGCTTGTCAGAATGTACTTGCGATAGCGAATCGCTAGCAAGTTGTCTTCCTTCATGATCCGTAACACGCCCTTGTGATTGACAACGAGGCCGCGGCGGCGCAGATCCGCGGTGACTCTGCGGTAGCCGTACGCCGACGGTGCGCCAGCACGACCTCCTGGATGGCAGCCCTTACCGCCATCTCCGCTTCGCTCGGCGCCACCGTTTCCCGATGGCGGTAATAACTGGCGCGGCTGACGCTCGCCAGACGGCACATCCGCTCGATGCCTAGGTTGCGTTGTTCTTGCGTCCGCGACTGGATGACCTCGTAGATGCAGAGGCGCCAGTTTCGCTGTTCGGCGGCCGTCCCTCCTTGACTTTGAGCAAGGCACTTTTGAAAAAATCGATTTCCAGGGTTTGGTCCGCCAGTGCCGACTTCAGCTTGGCTATCTCTTCACGATGCTGTTTCTCTTTGCGGTCTTCTGCAGTGATTCCCAAATTCGCATGCTTCGCTTCCGGACGCCCTTCGAATTGATACTTCCAGGTGTAGAGCAGCTTCCGCTCCAGTTTCAACTCGCGCGCTAAAGCCCCAATGTTTTCGCAGGTCTTCATGCGTTCGACGACCTGCCGCTTGAATTCCACCGTGTGCCGACGCCACTTTGCCATCTTGCCCATTTTGCCTCTCCTTTCGCTGCAAAGTGCGTCTTTTCCCCGTGTCTCATTTTGGGGGTTCACTCCATAAGAAAAAAGGAAGGAGGAGGAGCTTGTCGTGTAGACGGTCGGCGAGGGGTTGGTCTCGATCCGGGGGATGCCTGCGTGTTATCTCCTAAAACCATAGCCCGTAGTCACCGAACCGGCAAGAACATCGTAAAGGTAGAGCCTTTGTTCGGCGTACTTTCCGCGCTGAGTTCACCGCCGTGTCTTTCGACAATGAGGCGCGCTATCGATAGGCCCAGGCCCGCGCCGCCCGTTTTACGTGAGCGGTCTTTCGATACCCGGTAGAAGCGGTCAAAAATAAAAGGGATATCTTCCTGTCCGATGCCGACTCCGGTGTCGGAAACGGTCACTTCCGCGCGCGCTAGAAGTTTCACTTCGAGTCGTATCTCGCCGGAAGGTGTGAATTTAATAGCGTTATCGAGGAGAATACAGGTGGCGCGGCGAAGGGCGTCCGAATCTCCGTGTATGGGACACGAGGTGGCCGCATGCACAGTGAGAACGAGTTTTTTGGCATCCGCCAGAACCCGCATTTCTTCGCTGGCCGTTCGCACTGCTTCCGACAGATCCATTTGTCGAAACTCAAAGCCCGCCTTGCCGACGTCTAAACGGGCCAGCGTCAAAAGATCTGCAATCAGGTGTGACATTCGCTCCGTTTCCACTCGGACCAGGCCCCAGGCGTTGACGTGCGCATCCACCGTTCTGGATCGGGATTGCATTAACTCTGACGTCGTCTGGATGATGGCGACTGGTGTACGAAGTTCGTGAGACGCGTCGGCAGTAAATTCAGTGATCCGCTTGAATGCCAGCTCGAGACGAGTGAGCATGGCGTTTAAGACATTTGACAAGCGGTCGAGTTCGTCATCCACCCCGCTGGTTGGCAATCGCGTTGATAATTCTTGCGCACTGATTCGTGCGGCCGTATTCGAGATCGTATCGACCGGCTTCAACGCGCGTCCACTCATCCAATAGCCGCCGAACCCCGCTACTACCAGAAGAATGGGGCTGCCCAAAGCGATCGACCACAGGAAACCATTTCTTACTTCTTCAAAAGCGTCGATAGGCAGGCCGATCTGGACAAAGCCCACTCTGACGCGAGCGGTGAGAACCCGGATGACGTCTCGCCCCACCCGAACGGTCCTCGGACTCTCTTGCGCCGCTGGACTGTCCGCGTGCGGCATGGGCGGCCAGCTTTCCGTGCCCGGCGTGCGAAATAGCCATTTACCTCTTGCATCTGATATCCGCACATTCGCGGTTGCTTGACCAAGCAGTGATTCTTCACGAAACTCCTCCTCCTGATGCAAAAGATCATCGGCGGAAAATCCGTCTACGTAGCGTCGAATATCTGCCAGCCGCGAACGCAGCTCACGATCCGCCGTCTGCTGAATGCTGTGCTCCAGCGCAACCCACACGCCGACGCCAATCAGCGCAAAGGTCAAGCCCAGCAGCGCAGTATAGCTCGCGGCGAGGCGGAATCGTATCGATGTTCCGCGGTGCTTAATCACGCAGAATGTATCCGAATCCTCTTACGGTGTGGATCAATCGCCTTCCGGTTTCATTGTCCACCTTTTCACGAAGCAGTTTAATGTAGACGTCGACGGTATTTGATTCCACTTCTTCGTTGAACCCCCAAACCGCTTCAATGATCGACGTCCGTGATACCGCTCGGTTGGCGCGCCTCATCAAGACTTCGAGCAGTCTAAATTCCGTCGGCGTCAGCGAAATGGTTTTTCCGTTCCGTTTGACTTCTCTGGTTGCTGGGTCCAGGCAAAGATCATTCACCCGCAGCTCCTTGACCGGAGACTGCGCGGCGCGCCGTGCAATCGCCCGCAGCCTCGCCAGCAGGACACTAAACGCAAACGGTTTCACGAGATAGTCGTCCGCGCCGCAGTCGAGGCCATTCACAATGTCTTCCGGGGCATCTCTCGCTGTAAGCAGAAGGATGGGCGTGTTGTTCTTCGAAGCTCTCAGCCGCCGAGCTACTTCGAGGCCGCTCAGCCGGGGCATCATCACATCCAACACAATCGCATCGAAAGTAGTTGTGCAGACGGCCGCCCATACTTCTTCTCCATTGCGAGCAAGCGTTACGGTGTGATTCTGTTCCTCCAGCCCTTGTACCAAAAGATCACCCATCGACGTCTCATCCTCTGCTACTAAAATCCACATACTATGACTCGACTGGCGCTATAGATGCTCCGGCCATGCCATCTCGAAGCTGGAAGCAACCTGGCGAGGATGAATTGAACATTTGCGTGGGAATTTCGTATGCTCCTTATGCTCTTGCCAGTACACATCATCGCAGGCGGACTTGCTATGGTCCTAGGCGCTGTGGCACTGGTTGCTTCCAAAGGAGCGACGCTGCATCGCAAAAGCGGCCTTCTGTTTGTTTATGCGATGCTCACCATGGGGTTCAGCGGATCGATCCTCGCACTCCGCCTGAGCCTGACGAACATGAATGTGCTGGGCGGCTTTATGGCAGCCTACTTCGTGGTCACAGCGCTAACCACAGTACGTCCCGCATCCCCCTGGACCCGATGGCTAAATTGGACCGCACTCGTGGTGGTCATCGCGCTCTCCGTTATCGAGCTAGCTCTAGGCATCAAGGCACTTGCCAGTCCTGGGGGTAGGATCAACGGTGTGCCATTTTTCATGATGTTCTTTATGGCGACCGTCACAGCACTGGCTGCTACCGGTGATATTCGGATGTTGCGGAGGGGAAGGTTACCGGCGGGACCCCGGCTCGCGCGCCACCTGTGGCGCATGTGTTTCGCCCTGTTTATCGCAGCCGGATCGTTTTTCTCCATTCGCGAGCGCGTCGCAAAGATCCTTCCCGAACCCTTTACCACGCCTTTTATGCGGGCGCTCCCTGTGCTGTTGATATTCGTGGCAATGTTCTATTGGCTATGGCGCGTCCGTCTACGGCGCATGCTTCCGCAGACAAGCTGAAGAAGCCCTCCGTTCCGAAACATTTGTTACAAAACGACAAAGCCTGCGCCGGAGCCCGACCGGGGTCAGCTAGTTGTTTGGCGGCCTTGTATTTCATGCAGAAGACGCCTACAATAGAACCGGGCCCCGCAGAGTGTAGTTATGAAGGCCAATAGTGCCGGTTAGATTTACGTTTCGAGTTGTTTTGCTCGTTGCTTATGTATTGGCTGATTGCTCAGCCGCAATTGCACAAACAGAAAACGCCCAACCGGCTCCTTCTACGCCGCCTGTTCTCTTTGTGCCTGCAACCACGTGCAACCCATGGATTATTCAGACTCTCCCAACCGAATTGTCCTTCCGGCAGCGTTTCTGTCTTGAACTCGCCCATTTGGCAAGTCCAGCAACCTTCATTGAAACGGCAACCATTACTGGATACTCTCAATGGCGAAATAGCCCGCTGATCGAGCCGCATGATGCGGACGATTTCAGCCTCCGCTTGGGTTACTTATACGAACGGCAAGCGGCGCGCGGCACCGCCGAGCTCTTTGTGAGCTACCTGCATCATGAAGATCTCAGACCCCATCCTTCCAACAAGCAAGGTTTTTGGCTACGCACTGGAGCTGCTCTTTTGACCGTCCTGGCGAGCCCTGGAGAGAACGGAAATGGCCGGGTGGCTTTAGCGCCTATCGCCGGCGCACTCGGATCTGGCCTGACATCCATGGCTCTCTATCCTCGCCAGGATTCGCTGATGTACGGGCTGGAACGCAGCGGCTTATCTTACAGCGGCTATTTTGCGCGTGCTCTTATCCACGAATTTAGCCCGGAATTTTGGTCGTTGACACCTCGTTTTATTCGGAAACATCACCAAGCTCTCAGCCGCGCCTTTACTCTATAGCGCAAGGAATCCAGTTCAGCTTTATGGAGCAGATCCCTCGCGGATCTCGTCAGTCGCTCTCCTTACTACCGTTTCACCTGCGTGTAGGTTGCCGGAAACTTCAATCAGATCACCATCCGCTGCGCCCTTCACAACATCGACCCACTCTACCCTGCCATTTCGCACGCGTACCACAAATGTGCGCTCGGTTGTCGTTACGACGCAGGTCTTTGGCACCACCAACGAGGGTTTCTCTCGTTTGACTGGCCACTTGACCGATGGGTACATCCCCGGTGACAGCGAACCGTCCCGGTTAAACACGTCCATCTCCACAGCCATTGTCCGAGTCTTCTCATCTAATGCATGCGCAATCCGCGCTACCCCGCCAGAGTAGATCCGTTGCGGAAATGCGGGCACGTGAAACTCCACTTGGGCGCCTTTCTCGATTTCGCCTACATTCTGCTCCGGCACGGCGACGACCAACCGCAAACGGGTGACCTCCTGCACGACTAACAAAACCGGATCGGCACCCGGTCCTACTAGAGCGCCAGGATGAACTAATCGGTCCGTTACAATCCCACTGAACGGCGAAATGATGCGAAGATATGATTCCAAATCTCTCTGCGCCTTGACGGTCTCGTCCATCGCAGCTTTAACCTGACGCTTCGATTGCACGGCTGCCTGAGCCGCCTTGACCTGATCTTCGGCTTGGATCAGCTCATTACCAGAGATTGCACCTGGTGTTTCCGCCGCTTTTTTCAAGCGGTCATAAGTGCTCTGCACGGCACTCAGCTGCGCCTCCACCTGCACTCTTTCCGCCTCCGCGGCCTGCCCCTTCGACTCTGCTTCCGAGATCTGAGCCTTCATCTCCGGTGCTGACAGTACCGCGAGCAATTGACCCCGCTTCACGACACTTCCACGATCGACGAGAACTTGTTCGACGTAGCCGCGGACCTTTGCATGCAGCTCCACGCTCTGAAACGAGAGGAATTCGCCCGGCAGATCAATGGTTTGCGAAATGCTTTTCGACACTACCGGAACCAGTTCCCCCTTTTGAGCAAAGCAAACAGTCAATGCCGCAATCAGATACGCAAATGCAACGCCCTTAACGCGATTCATAGTACCGGCTCTCAGAATCCATGGGGTTCAATGATGGCGATTTGATGCCAGCCCTTCGCTGCAGAATCGCGTAGATAGAGGGCAACACGGTCAACGTGGTGAAAGTAGAAACAAGCAGCCCACCAATGACCGCACGCCCTAGCGGTGCCGATTGCGATCCACCCTCGCCGAATCCAATCGCCATTGGCAACATTCCGAAAATCATAGCTGCCGCCGTCATAAGAACCGCTCTGACACGACCCGCCGCCCCTTCTTGCGCGGCTTCCAGAAAACTGCGCCCTTCGTGGCGTGCCCGTTCAGCGAAGGTCACAAGCAAAATCGAATTTGCGACGGCAATCCCAATCGCCATGATCGCGCCCATAAATGACTGCACGTTCAGCGTAGTCCCCGTCGCCAGCAGCATCAACAACACCCCGCAAAGGACAGCCGGAATCGTCAAAACAATCGCGAGGGCCAGCCGCACGGATTGAAAACTTGCAGCCAGCAGAAGAAAGATGACCAGCACTGCCAGCAGCAAGCCTACTCGCAGGCCGGAGAGCGTTTGCTGCAATGACGGAATCTCGCCACGCGTTTTCACGCTAATACCCTTAGGAGGATCACCCACTTCCGCTAATGCCTGATTGATTTCCTTGGCCGCCTCCCCCAACGTTATGCCGTGAAGATTTGCGGTTAAGCTCACTACGTGCTGTCCGTTATAACGCTCAATCAATCCCGGCATCGTCGCGAGCTTCATAGACGCCAAATCGATGAGCCGTGTATCACCTCGCTCATTCTGCATCACTGACACATTGCCCACGCTCTCCACGCTTTGCATCCGGTTCTCGGGCAATTGAACCTGAATCTGGAAGGCATTTCCGGAGTTGGGATCTCGCCAGTAATTCGGTTGAATAAAGCGCGAAGAAGACGTTGCCGGCACGACCGATCGAACAACGTCGGCCATCGTTAAGCCGAACTGCCCCGCGCGATCTCGATCAATGTCAATGTCAAGAGTTGGGAAGTCTGCCGCCTGCGCAAACTGCAAATCGCGCAAGAATGTCAATTTTGTTAGTTCGTCGTGAACCTTCTGGGCATAGTTGTAATCGTCCTGGAGGCTGATCCCCTGCACGGCGACTTCGATGGGAGTCGGCGAACCAAAGTTCATTACCTGAGTGACAATATCGCCAGCTTCAAACGAGAATTGACAATCCGGCAATTTCTTTTGCAAGCGCGCGCGCAGCTTCTCGCGAAGCGCCTCGCCGCGCGGTGTATTGGGCTTGACGGCCACTTGAATGATCGCCTCTTGTGGCCCGCTGGTGAACAGGTGAATCAGGTCCACCGGGTAACTCGACGGAATCAATCCCAGGAAATCACTTGTAATCTCAACGTTGCCGGGTCCGATCTCGCGATTCAAAACATCGAGCGCTCGCAAAACGAGCCGTTCGGTTTCTTCAATGCGCGTTCCGGTGGGAGCCCGCATCCGCAGTCGCATCAGGAGCGCATTCGCGTCGGGAAAAATTTCCGTTTCCATCCTTGGCAGCAAAATCCATACCAGGCCGAGACTAACGGCCAGATAAATGAGCGCCAATGGCCAGCGTACTCGTAACATTCCGGTCAGATAGCGCTCATAACCTAAACGAATCCGCCCGAACAAACCCTCGCATTCCTCCCCGTTGTGTCGCTGTTTCATCAACCAGGTGGAGAACACTGGAACCAGACTGCTCGACAATAAATAAGACGCAACCATTGAGAACGCCACGGCCAACGAAAGCGGTACAAATAGCTGTCGTCCAGCACCCACCATGAAAAAGCACGGAACAAAGACAGCCAGGATACAGAACATGGAAAGCAGTCGCGCCATCGCTGTCCGGCTACATGCTTCCACCACTGCTCGGGCGCGCGAAACGCCCGGCAGCATTCGCGTGTGAATGTTTTCTATTTCGACGGTGGCTTCGTCCACGAGCACGCCGACCGCGAGGGCGAGTCCGCCCAGCGTCATTATGTTTACGGTCTGCCCGGCAGCCCAAAGTGCTACGGCCGCCACCAACAATGCAAATGGAATATTCATCGCGACGATCAAGGCGCTTCGCCAGTCACGCAGAAATATGAGAACCATCAAACCGGTTAGGACCGCGCCGAGCAACCCTTCGATGAGCAGGCCATGGATTGAGTTCGTAACGAATGGCGATTGATCAAACTCCAGCCGAACGTCCACACCGTCTGGAACAACGCTCTTGAAGCTTGGGATCGCGGCTTTGACGGCGTTGATGACCGCGAGCGTAGACGCATCCGCCCGCTTGGTAACCGGTATGTAGACCGTCCTTTTGCCATTTACGTGCGCGTAAGCGCTTATGATATCCGTGCCGTTCTCGATGGTGCCTACATCTCGCAGGTACACAGAGGTTCCTGCGCCAACACGCATCGGGGTGCTTAACAACTCTGCGAGGTTCCCGCCGAGCGCCGCGTTTGTGCGAGCAATCCGCTCCAGTTTGCCTGTCCACATGTTTCCGGATGGCATGACCAGGGTCGCTTTGCTTACAGCGGCAACCGCGTCATCTGGCGAGATCTGATATTGCTGCAACTTATCAGGATTCAGAGTAACCACAATCGTCCGCTGATTGCCTCCGAACGGCGGTGGTGCTGATACGCCTGGCAGGGTCGCAAACAGAGGGCGAACACGGTTGATGGCAAAGTCCTGTAGCTCCGCTTGCGTATGTGTCTCGCTGCTGAATACCAACAGCCCAACAGCAACACTGCCCGCATCGAATCGAGTTACGAATGGGGGCACGGTTCCTGGCGGCATGAAGGCCCGCGCACGGTTCACATAGCCAATCGTCTCCGCCATGGCCGATGCCATGTTCGTATCCTCATGAAAGACCAGTTTCATGAGTGCGGCGCCTTGAATGCTTTTGCTCTCTACGTGATCGATCCCAGTGATGTACAAGAAGTGATACTCGTAATAGTAAGTCAGGTAGCCTTCCATCTGGGCTGGGTCCATACCGCTGTATGGTTGGGCTACATAGATGGCTGGATCGCCAACCTGCGGGAAAATGTCCACTGGCATTCGTGTTAATGCCAACAGGGCGCAAAGGGCAACGGCAACCAACGCGACTACCACAGTTATCGGGCGCGATAGCGCAGCCAGTGCTAGCCTCATTGCATAGCCTCTAGCACGAATGGTTCAATGTCGCCGCCGGCCGCAGCGATCCCGAGAAGGCCTCGCCATACGCCGAGACGCGCAAGAACGTCGTCGATTTCGGCCTGCGTCAGGAGTCGCTGTGCTTCGGCCAGTTCATCGATATTCGCTAAACCCGCTCGATAGCGTGCGGTAGCCTGGCCCGTCGCCGCTCGCGCGGCCGAAACTTGTACCGGCGTGTTACCGGCGATTCGGCGCGCTCCATTCAAGCCGGCCACCGCCCGATTCCATTGCGCCCGCAAATCGACTGCGATTTGTTCGGATTTCGCAACCTGCGCCCGAATTGTGGCATTCTGTGCAGCTTCGCGAGCATGGATCGCCGGTAGATCAAACAGCGGGAACGTCACACTGAAGCCGACTGCATAGTCCTGCACGTTAGGCGCAAGCCCATTCAGCCCCCCCAACCGTTGCCCGTCCAGTTCTGCCCCGGTACCGCGACCGTAGGCTGCGCCTTGAAGGGAAAACCGAGGAAAGTACGTTCGCTCAAGGGCGCGGAGTTGAGCCCGTGTCTGTTCAACGACGGCACTTTGCTCAACGGCCAAAGGATTTGTTGAGATATTGAATCCCATGGGCGTGGTTTCAGGTGGTACGCCCAGAAGGCTGCCCGAGGAGATGGCAATCTGGGTAGGATCGCCGCCCACAAATTGCGCGAGAGTCACGCGCGAGATGTCGAGTGCTTGTTGCGCCTGCACCAACTGCGTGCGCGCTGCCGCCCATTCCGCTTCCGCGCGAGATTGATCTGCTCCTGGACGCAACCGTGCGGACACTTGCGCAGTGACCGTTTTGACCAGGGTTTGCGCTCGATCGACGCCGGCTTGAGCGGCCTGAACGGTTTGCCCAGCTGCGATCACCGTGAGAAAGGCGTCGGCAGTCGCCACTAAAACATCGAACTGCGTTCTCTTTACTGCTGCTTCCGATTGGACCCGTGCCGTGTTTGCGGTGTCAACGTTGGCGCGACGTAAGCCGAAATCAAAGGGTTCCCAAGTGACCAGCACGCCGACGGCGCTTCCCCATACTGAGCCGAGGTTGTTTGTCCCAATCGCGGGCCCTGACATGGACGGAATCACGTTTTGCGGCAGCTGTAGGCCGAAGACGTTGTTCCGCGTGGCCCGATCAAATTGTGCGAGCGCATCAATTCGTGGAAGGTAAGCGGTACGTGCGAGTTGGATTGCGGCTCCTGCGGCATTCACTTGTTCCTGGGAAACTCTGACTGAGGGATAGCTTTTAAGCGACCGCTCCAGTGCTTTTGAAAGCGTTAGCTCAATCGGGGCGGCGGTCTGCGCGGCAGCTATTCTAGTGAAAATACACAAAAGCGACAGAATCGTCATCGCTGTGCGTGTGGAAGTGAAACGGATAAAGAGCCCCAGGTTCCTTTATAGGAGTAAATGGGCCGAACTACCACTGTCGGCTTTCTGAAGAGATTCTGACGAAATCGTCAGAAGGGGCTTCGTTCCGCAACGTCGCCAATTACGGCCCGAGAGCGTTAAGCTTGAAACAAGTTGCGAATCCTTTTGGTTGAAGACGAACGAACAGTGGCCGAAGCTCTTCGGGATGGATTAGAGACAGACTCCTACTCTGTTGAGATCGCTCACAGCGGCGAAGAAGGCTTCTTCCGCCTAAATTCCGAACAGTTCGACCTCGTGATCCTCGACGTCATGCTACCTGGAAGAACTGGTATTGAGATTCTTTCTACGGCACGAAGTAAAGGCCTTCGCACGCCGGTATTACTGCTGACGGCAAAAGACGCAATCGAAGATCGCGTGAGAGGCTTGGACGCCGGAGCAGACGACTACTTGATTAAGCCTTTTGCTTTTTCGGAATTATCGGCGCGTGTGCGAGCTTTGTTGCGAAGAGGGAATGCAGCTTCCCCGACAACTTTGAGATTCCATGATTTGTCGATGGACTTGATCGGCCGGTCTGTGACGCGAAACTCGCAATCGATTGACCTGACCGCCAAGGAGTTCGAGTTGTTAGAATACCTGCTGACGCATCCGGGAGAGGTTGTTTCGCGAACGATGATTGCGCAACAAGTGTGGAAGGAAATGGCGCGACACACACCGCTCGATAACGCGATCGACGTGCACATGGTGCGGCTTCGCAGAAAAATCGATGACGGCTTTTCTCCAAAGCTGCTCCACACTGTACGAGGTGTTGGATTCGTATTGCGAGCAGAGCAATGATCAAGTGGCTTCGCCCTAAGAACGTTCGCGTGCGGCTGACGCTCTGGTACGTCGCGGTTCTTGGCTTCATTCTTTTGATCTACAGTGTGAGCGCTTCGATATTTGTGTTCTTTCAGTTGCGTTCAGAAGTGGATCGACTGGCCAGCGAAGAGCTGGAAACCATTGAAGGTTTTCTGAGTTTCAGTTCCACGGGCGCGCTTTACCTGAAGGGGAGCGCTCATGACCACCCGTATCCCATCAGCATGCAACATCGTTTGATGCAAGTGTTGTCCGATAACGGGGCTGTTCTGTATCGAAATGAGCGGCTCGGAACGCGTAACCTGGGCGGTGCTCCGTTCTACGGCGAAGGCGTTAACTCATATTCTCCCCGCTCCATCGCCCTGTCCGATGGAACGCGGGTACGGGTGGTTAGCCGCCGGCACACGGTGGAAGGTAAACCGACCATCATACGCGTCGGTTTTAGCGAAGAGGAACTCTGGCAGCGGCTGTGGCAGCTTGTATTGGGATTGATTGCGGGCGCCCCCTTGGCGGTGGGATCGGCGGGAGTGGCTGGTTATTTTCTTGCCCGTCGCGCTCTCAGCCCGATTCAGCGCATGGCTCAGCGCGCTTTGGAAATCAATGCCCACCAACTGGGCGCGCGGCTCACCGTCGAGAATCCGGACGATGAAATCGGTTTGCTCGCTAGGGCATTCAACGAGACGCTGGCTCGGATCGAGACCTCTTTCGACCAGCTTCGCCGATTCACATCGGATGCATCGCACGAACTGAGAACTCCTCTCAATGCCATTCAGAATGTCGGAGAGGTAGGACTAAGAAAGCAAGGCACTGCTGACTACTATCGAGAAGTTATAGGCACCATGTTGGAGGAATCGGGACGGCTGTCTCGGCTCGTTGACAGCCTTCTTACTATGTCGCGCGCGGATGCGAAGCAGCCGAAGCTAATACGAACGGAGATTCCCGCCTTGAGGTTCGCGAAAGAAGTGGTCTCTCTTCTGGAAGTGCTAGCCGAAGAGAAACAACAACTTCTCTCCGCGGAGGGCGACGAATCGGCTTGCGTGCCTGCGGATCACATAATCTTACGGCATATTCTCATTAACCTAATCGATAATGCTATCAAGTATTCACCGTCGGGCAGCTACATCCGAGTGCGGGTGCTCAAGAAGAATAATCAGACTGTTTCAATTGAAGTTGAAGACAATGGGCCGGGTATTCCGACTCAACACCGTGACAAAGTCTTCGACCGTTTTTATCGCATTGACGAGGCACGGACACGGGAAGCCGGTGGAAGCGGCCTCGGGCTTTCGATAGCCAAATGGGGAGCTCAGGTACATGGTGGGCAATTAGAACTAGATTGTCCTCCGAAGGGCGGCAGTATTTTCTATTTGAGCCTGCCTCTACATCCGGGTAACCCGGATGGAGGTTCGCCGGCAGCAAGCCTCGAATCCCATCCACAAGAAGAGAAATCATCTAACTTCGTGAATCGAAGCCCATGGACCGTGGTAGAGAAGTGACACTTCCTGTATGAACGCCTTTCGATAGCCGTCAAATGACCTGCGCTTTGTCTGAAGGATTCGATAAGCTTCAGCAAATCTTCAGAAACCGGTGGTATCGTCATTTTTTGCTTGTCCGTCACAGGCAGTCTCCCTAAAGGGAATTCCATCAAAGGTCCTATGTCAGGTTACGGTCCACAAACCCAGCGTGCGAGAGCGATCGCCACGGCGGTTTTTCTCATCGCCGGCACCTTGCCGGGCTCTGCGCAAAACGCCAGTACCTCCTTGTTTAATCAGCCTCGCGCACCGAGACAAGGGCCAGAAACTCTGACTCTTAAGGACGCACTGGCTATGGCGGAGAAGAACGATCCCGCAGTGCTGGCCGCCAGCGGCGATGCTGCTGCCGCAAACGAGGATCGGAAGCAAGCGCGGGCGGCCTTGTACCCCTCGCTTTCGGGCCGCTCGGAATATCTGGGCACAGAGGGGAACGGCAAATTGTCGGAGAGCCGCTTTGTGACGAACGACGGCGTCCACGTCTATCGGGACTGGGCAGTCGTTCATCAAGATCTTTCGCCCGGTACGCTGAGCGGCAGCGGCATACAGCGCGCCACTGCCAATCAGGCATTGGCGCGCGCCAAACTGGAGGTGGCCCGGCGCGGTCTAGCTGCTACCGTAACCAAGAATTACTACGCGCTCATTGTGAGCGAGCGTAAGTACGCCACTGCTCAGACCGCTCTGGATCAGGCTCGCCGATCGCTGGACATCAGTCAACGACTCGAACGGGGTAGAGAGGTGGCGCATAGCGACGTGATTCGTTCCCAGCTTCTGGAGAATAGCCAGCAGCAGGCGCTCCAGGAAGCCAAACTTGCCATGGAAAATGCGCGCCTCGATCTTGCGGTTCTCTTGTTTCGCGATTTCGACGAAGATTTCTCCGTGGTTGACGATTTGGATATGACGCCGGCGCTGCCTGCCTTGGAAGAAGCGGAGAGTATGGCGTCGCGGAGTAATTCGGCGCTGGCTACCGCGATTGAAACGCTGCGGGGAGCACGGATTGACGAAACGATCGCCCGTCAAGCCTTCCTGCCCACTTTGACGGTTGACGCCGTTTACGGCATTGAGGCGAATGCCTTCGCATTGCATAGCACTGTCGCCTCGGCCAAACAAGACGGGCCGTTGCCGAATCTGGGCTATTTTATAACCGCCAGTCTGAACGTCCCCGTTTGGGATTGGGGTGTGCGCCGCAGCAAATTGAAGCAGAGCGAACTGAAGCACGAAGAGGCCGAAGCGGATTTGACCGCTGCCCAGCGCACGCTCGTCAGAAATCTGCGGGGATTCTATGCCGAAGCGCAGCTAGCCCATGACCAGCTCGATCTTCTGCGTCGCGCCGTCGATTTGGCGTCTGAGAGTCTTCGCCTAAACACGCTGCGCTACCAAGCTGGCGAAGCTCCCATTATCGATCTGGTGGATGCGCAAGCGAGCGCGATCCAGGCCCGTAATGCCTATGACGACGGCATGATTCGCTACCGGCTGGCCGTCGTCAATCTTCAAACGATCACCGGGACATTCTGAAGTGATGCCGCGGAGAATCTCACTTGTCGTTGCCGCTGCGGTATTGCTGGCTGGGTGCAATAAACCTGCAGAAGAGAAAGACAAAACGCCCGTGCCGGTGCAGGTGACCGCGGTGACGCAAGCGACCATCCGGCGCATCGTCGAAGGCGAGGGAGCGCTGTATCCTCTCGATCAAGCCAGTATCATGCCGAAAGTCTCTGCGCCCGTGCAGAAGTTCTACGTACAGCGCGGCGATCACGTTAAGCGAGGCCAACTGCTGGCGGTGCTCGAAAACCGGGATCTTATCTATGCCGCCGCCGAAAGTAAGGGCGCGGTGGAGCAAGCCGAATCGAACCTTCGGACAACTGAAGTTTCCACTGTTCCTGATTCGGTGGTGAAAGCGCAAACAGATCTGGAAGCAGCGCGTGAAACCCGCGACAGTGCCAAAAGAGTTCTCGAATCCCGGCAGCAGTTGCTCAAACAGGGTGCGATCGCGGGCCGTCTGGTGGATGACGCACAAATGGCGTACACGCAAGCGGAAGGTCAATACCGGGCCGCCCAAGAACATTTAAAGACGCTCGAATCCATCAAACAGGACCAGATTAACGGCGCTGCCGCGCAGGTCAGAACCGCGCAAGCACACTTTGGTTCGCAAGAGGCGCAAGTTGAGTATTCGCGGATTGTGAGTCCGATTTCCGGCATTGTCGCGGACCGGCCGCTGAATGTGGGAGAGATGGCAAATCCAGGCTCGCCGGTGATTACTGTGGTTGATATTTCGGGGATCGTGGCGCGCGTGAACGTTCCACAATCGGATGCAGCGGCAGTGCGCGTGGGCCAAACCGCGGCATTGACGCAACCTGATAGTAAAGAGGAAGTGGAAGGCAAGGTGAGCGTCGTAAGCCCGAGCACCGATCCCAACACGACCACGGTTCAAATCTGGATTGAAGTGGCGAATCCGGACGAGCGGCTCAAGCCTGGGATGCCGGTGCATGCGGCGATCGCGACAGAAGTCTATAAGGCCGCCACGGTGGTACCGGCGGCTGCCATTCTACCGGGCGAAGAGGGCGGCACGGCCGTTCTCACGATTTCCGCGGATTCGATCGCCCATAAGCGCGCGGTAACTCTGGGTGTGCGCGAAGGCAATCAGGTTCAGATTCTCACGGGCGCCAACCCCGGCGAAGAAGTGGTTGTGGTGGGTGGTATGGGACTCGACGACAACACAAAGGTCAGGGTTGTGACGACCGCAGTGGAGGAATCTGACGACGATGACGATAACAATGAGCCAAGTCCTGCGAGCCCGAAAGATACCAAAAAAGATCAGGCGAAGCAGAAATGAGCGATGTTTCGATAGCGCATCCGAGCGTGCAACCGGAACTTCTGCATTGGACGGCACGGCACGGTAAACCGATCATCTTTGCGATTCTGACGCTGGTGGCAGTTGGCATCTACCTGGCCACATCCATTCCTGTCTCCGTTTTCCCGAGCACGGATTTCCCGCGCATTGTCGTGGGCGCAGATGTAGGCGTCTATCCGATTGATCAGATGCTCGTTACTGTGACGCAGCCGTTGGAAGACGCGTTGAATACCGTTCCCGGATTAGATCATGTGAGTTCTATTACGAGCCGTGGCAGCGCCGAAATCGACTTGTTTTTCGATTGGAACGTGGATATGTACCGGACGTTGGAGCTGGTCAACGCCGCCATTGCGCGGATACAATCCACGCTGCCTGCGAATGCTAAAGTAACTGCCAACCGGCTCACGTTCGCGGCTTTTCCGATACTTGGCTACAGTCTGACGTCAGAAAAGATTCCGCAAACGGCTCTTTGGGAGTTGGCCAATTACACGCTGAAACCTCGCTTGAATCGCGCGGCGGGCGTCTCTTCGGTGGTCGTGCAAGGTGGGCAAGTGCCCGAGTTTCTGGTGCAGCCCGACCCGGCAAGGCTGGTTCAAACGGCAGTGACGATACCAAATATCCTCGACGCCATCGGCCGGAGTAACATGATCGATTCGCCGGGGCTGATTGAAACCAATCATCAATTGGCGCTGACGCTGATGACCGGCCAGGCTCGAAGCCCTGAGGATATCGCAAACATCGTCATCAAGACTACGCCTGCAGGCTCAGCGGTCCATATCAAAGATGTTGCGGGCGTGGGCAATTCCGTGATGCCGGTATACACAGTGGTGACCGCGAACGGAAAGCCTGCGGTTCTTCTGAACATCTTCCGGCAACCGGCGAGCAACACCGTGGAAGTGGCTGATGCCGTTCATAATGAGATCGCCAGCCTCAAGAAGGACCTTCCGCCGGGCGTTGATATACGTCCTTTTTACGACCAATCGGAGTTGGTGACTGAGTCGATCGATAGCGTGCGCGATGCCATTGTGCTTGGCTTGATTTTGGCGTGTCTCATTATGGTGCTTTTTCTGCGTGATTGGGGCACATCTCTGGTGGCTGGCATGGTGATACCGGCCACCATCGGCATTACGTTCATTGCTATGCGCATGCTGGGCCAAAGCTTCAACCTGATGACGCTAGGAGGTCTGGCGGCGGCTGTTGGTTTAGTGATTGACGATGCGATTGTGGTGGTGGAAAATATTGTGCTGCATCGCGATTCAGGGCAATCGCGGGCGGAAGCAATTCGCAGCGGCATACGGGAGATTCGCGTTCCGCTCGTTGGTTCAACGATTACCCCGATCGTGGTGTTCTTGCCGCTCATTTCGATCAACGGCGTAACCGGGGTCTTCTTCCGCGCTCTTGCGATAACAGTGGGCGTGGCGCTGCTGACCTCACTGGTGTTGGCGCTGACGTGGACTCCCACATTGAGCCACTACTTCATCCGCCGTAAAGAGATGACCAGTAGCGAACACCACGACACGGTTGCGCCTTGGCTCATGCACGCCTGTGAGCGCACACTGCTTTTCACTCTGAAGCATCGCCTTCTGCTGGCGCTGTTCACGATTCTGTTGATTGGCGGTTCTTATTTCTGTTATCGACACACTGGTTCGGATCTGCTGCCCGCGATGGACGAAGGCGGCTTTATTGTCGACTACACGATGCCTCCGGGATCCTCTCTGCGGGAGACGAATCGAGTGATTAGCCACGTTGAGAGAATCCTGAGGGACACACCGGACGTGGCTACGACGGCGCGGCGAACCGGCCTGCAACTCGGCTTAGCGGCAGTCACGGAAGCGAATCAGGGCGATATCAGCGTCAAGTTGAAGCCGATGGCTCCCTTTTGGTCGAGGTGGTTTGGCGGTACTTCGGTGAATGAGCGAACACGTTCCGGAGATGAAGTGATTGCCGATGTGCGGGCGAAGGTTACGGAGGCCGAGCCCTTGCTCGACGTGGAATTTCCGCAGCTGTTGCAAGACATGATTGGCGATCTGACCAGCGCGCCACAACCTGTGGTGATTAAGCTCTTCGCTGAGGATGGGGATCTGCTTCGCCATTGGGCGCCGGTTGAAGCGAGCGCGATCAAGAAACTGCCAGGCGTGGTGGATGTGGAGGATGGCATCGAAGCGACCACTAGCGGAACGGCCTTTACATTTAGCATCGATCCCGCGATTGCCGCCCGCGCGGGCTTTACACCGCAAGAGGTGGAGTTGGACGCCAGCGCCATGTTGCAGGGCGAACCGGCGGCCACGCCTGTCATATTGAACGCTCGCGCATACACGATTCGCGTGCAATTCCCGCCGTCGGCCCGCAAGACGCTGGACGCCATGCAGAAGACGGTGATCGTGAGCGGGACGGGCAAAACCGCGACTATCGGTTCGCTCGCAACCTTGACGGAGATTCCAGGGCAAACGGAAATCATTCGTGAAAACCTGCAGCGCTCCGTGGATGTGACCGCGCGCTTCGAAGGGATCAATTTGGGAGATGGCATGGCCGCGATCCAGAAGGCAGTGGCCGAATCGAATTTGCCGCCGAGCATTCGTGTCGAATACGGCGGCCAGTTTGCAGAACAGCAGAAGTCATTCCGCGATCTGGTGTTCGTACTGGCGCTGGCGATTGTACTCGTGTTCATGGTTCTGCTTTTCGAGTTTGGCGAGTTTGGCGCGCCGGTTGCGGTGCTCGCGTCCGCGCTGCTGTCCACGTGTGGCGTTTTCCTGGCGCTGCTTGTCACACGCACAACTTTCAACCTCTCGTCTTTCATGGGGCTGATTATGGTGGTGGGCATTGTGGCGAAAAACGGGATACTTTTGCTGGATGCCGATCAGAAATTTCGCGCCATGGGCATAGCCCCGGAACAAAGCATGACTCGGGCTGGTGAGCGGCGCTTACGGCCCATCATGATGACCGCGCTGGCCACTGTGGCCGGAATGTTTCCGCTAGCCTTCGCTGTGGGCGCTGGTTCGCAAATGCTTCAGCCTTTGGCGATTGCCGTGATTGGCGGCGTTCTGGCTTCGATGATTTTGTCTCTGGTAGTGACACCGGCTGTACGCTTCTATCTCGGAGCCGGAACTTAATTTGAAAGGAAGAATTGGATTATGACTAAAAGACTTTTGGCTGCGAGTTTGGCGATCGGCGCCGTGGCTCTGGCCGCGGAGGGCTTCAAGGTCCTCTCTTCGATCAAGATCGGCGGCACGGGCGGCTGGGATTACGTGGCCGTGGATGCAGAGGCTAATCGCGTTTACGCTTCGCACGGCACAATCGTGGAAGTGGTGGATACGAAGGCCGGTAAGGTGGTCGGTCAAATCACGCAATTGCATGGCGTGCACGGGATCGCCGTGGCGCCGGAATTCGGCAAAGGATTCATCACGAATGGACAGTCGAATAGTGTGACCATTTTCGACCTAAAGACGTTGGCCAAAGTAGGTGAGCCCCAAACCGGGCAGAACCCCGACTCGGTGTGCTTCGAGCCCAAGACGAAACGTATCTTTACGTTCAACGGCCGTTCGAGTGATTCGACTGCGATTGATCCGAAAACCAATGAAGTGATTAAGACCCTGCCATTGGGCGGAAAGCCTGAGGAGTGCGCAGCCGATGGGACAGGAAAGATCTATGCAAATCTCGAGGATTCGAGCGAAATTATTGAGATGGACGCCGCTAAACCGGCAGTGCTCCGGCACGCTTCACTAGCACCCTGTGAAGGACCTTCGGGGCTTGCGATCGACATCAAGAATAAAAAGCTGTTTGCGGCGTGCAGTAACAAGGTGATGGCCGTGGTCGACATTCCTACTCTGAAAGTTTTGGCGACACCGGCGATTGGAGCGGGTGTGGACGGTGCAGGATACGACGCGGGACTTGGTCTGGCGTTCAGCTCTAACGGTGGCGACGGTACGCTCAGCATCGTGAAGGAAGTGAACGGTAAGTTCGAGACTGTGGACACAGTGACCACCGAAAAAGGCGCCAGAACGATGACCGTCGATTCGAAAAATCATAGGGTCTATTTACTGGCCGCCGAATTCGGCCCTGCGCCGGAAGCGGAGCCCGGCAAAAGAGTGCGGCCGCCGATCCTGCCCGACAGTTTTCACATTCTGGTGGTGGGCAAATAAGGGCCTGCCTGGATTCGGAAGTGTTGCCCCCAGGCACATTTCCATGAGCGCTAGGAATTGCGCCAGCATAGAGGCTTGCGTTGCACTCGTTTGCGGTGATGGCTCAGCCTAACGTACAACCGTTCGCCTCGATCCCCTTGCAAACTAAACCGCATGGAGGTAGAATTACCTTACTCTAAAGAAGGGAGACACCTACCATGTTGCGTTTTAATAAACAATTGGGTTCGACGTGCGCAGCTTCAAGCGTTGTACTGACCCCTGGCGGCTGCACTTCATGCCCGACCACCTGCTGTTCTTGTTCCTGCTGTTGCTAATCCCGCGTGCTGTTAGCGGGACTTTGCACATGACGCAGAATGCCACGCCCGTGGGCGGCAATCGGCTATGGGTAAAGGAGAATGGCTATGGCTCATCAGCAGTTGCAGGCTAAGTTAGTCAAGTAAACTATCCTTAAAAACAATTGCTGGTGATCATATGACTGATAACTCGAAGGCGAACGACGCCCAGAAAACTCTAATATTGCGTGACAGCGTGCAGCTTTACTACAATGGCGCTGATGAACTCCGCTTTCGTAAAGGTGTTTGGAACTTTGAAGAAGCAATCCTGACGTTTGAGGGTCTCAGCAAGGATCACAAAGACACTTTAGTCAAGATCTTCAACTTGCTGCAAGACGGCGGAAGAGTGGACCGCGAGCGTCTCCCTAATGAGCAGAATCTTACGCAATTGGAGAGAGAGCAAATTACCCAAACGCTTGATGCCCTGCGTGCCAAAGATTATGTTTCCGACGGCGACGACGCGGACGCCAGACATTTCCTCAACCAACTTCTCGAGGGCACTACCGAATTCGTAACTAATAGTGCCTCCAGCGAGAGACCTGTATTGTTTTTCGCAGACACCCAATCGATCAAAGATTATGCGGTCATGCTGGCAAAAGAAATCGAGATGCCGTTGACAGTCATGACGCAAGACGAATTCAAAGCCATTGAGGCGCTGGATTTGACCACGAAGTTCGACGCGTACGGAACCAGAAAACAACTGGAGTCTTTACGTGAAATCCTTGAGCCCTTTAGCTGTATCGTCGGATGTATCGAAAGACCTCACATCATCTTTTTGCGCAATGTGAATCGGGTCCTCGTTCAGACTTCGCAGGTACTGAGCCTTGGCCTTTTGGATGGACCCTTTACTACCATTTTTACCATCAAGCCCCCTGAAACGGGATGTTTTGAGTGCTTTGAGCAGCGCTTGCTGGCGCGGATGCAGGAGATGCCTCCCTATCAGCAATTCGTAGCGCAAACCAGAAACCTCCACAGATTCGACAACAAGATTCATGCCAGCCCGCTGATGCATTCTCTGGCGGCGCAGGCTCTCTTTGAAGGGCTGACTGTCTCTAAAATCGGGAAAGCGAAGTTGGCGGGACGTGTATTGAATACCTATGTGCCTCTCATGGAGATTCAGGTTCAGCCTCTGCTGCGTGTGCCATTCTGTCCGGCCTGCGGTTTCGTTGCGGAAGCTCGAATGGAAGAAATGTATACCTCGTCGAAAAAGATGGTTGATCGCGTAGTCGACCGGGTCACCCTTGTGGATTCGAGTCGACGCTAAATCTCGCAGCCCATTAGAGAGAACAAAACCAGTGCTAAGGTTCTATCCTTCGAGCGTACACGTGGTCAACGAGTTTAGGCGCCTGTGCGGCCAACACTTCGGTATCACGGAATCGCAGATTGTTCAAGTAACGCAATCAAAACACGCGCCCCGTGTGCAAACCATGACGGCCCGAATGCCCAACTACCACAAGGTGTTGCTGGGTGAAAAGACCGAAATTCAATATCACTTGGCGGGCTACGGCGTCTACAGAGAAGAAGCACTCATTCGGCTGCTTGGAGAGGGTATTGAGCGCTATGCGCTTATTACGGCCGCGGCCGCAGTCAAGAAGAGGTTGTTCAAAGCCAGTTATAACGATTTGAAGTCCGAATCGAATGTGATGCCCTGGGAATTGATCAATATCTTCACCGAAAAGGACTATGAAAGAATGCGCGGAAAGGTAATTTTCCGCAGCATCACGCGCGACGATCAGATTAGCTGGATATGGTGTCCATCGCTTTTCAACGCCGGCAAGGATATTTGCATCCCAGCCCAGTGTCTGTTTACCGGCGCGCAGTTAGAAGGCGAAATACCTTTCGTGACTTCCTTTTCCAAAGGCTGCGCCAGCCACACTGATCCAAAGCTTGCGCTGCGAAGTGCCCTGCTCGAAGCGGTCGAAGCTGACGCGCTCATGATCCGCTGGTATACCCTCACAAAACCGCGGCGAATCATCCTGGATGATCCGATTTTGCGAGATATGATCGCCGAGATCTTCAGCGATCTCGACGTCGAGATTGTACCTTACGAGTACACTATGCCGGGAATGCCCGGGCATGCATTTGCAGTGGCGCTGTTGAGCAAGGGTACTGAACGCCCGACAGTTCTACTTGGAACGGGGGCAGGACTGAACCCAGCCGCTACTCTCTATAGAACTCTCATTGAAGCTGTTGCGATTTTCTATATGGGTTACAACGGCCCCGCACTTCAGCCGCGTGATTACCTCACCAACATCGACGAACACAGCCATACGAACCTGGATAGCAATGTTGCTTACTGGGCTGGCGCCGAAGACGGTGATAGCAAGCGCGCCACCATGAGAAACATGGCGGAAGGCGAAGTCGCGCTCAGCACTTTGAAGAACTACCAATCGGCGATTGACGAGGAACTGGATTACATCCTTGGCGAGTTAAAGAACGTCTCGAACTACGCGGTTCACCTGGATATTACGCCTCCTGAACTCGGACATACGGATTGGTCGGTAGCCCGGGTGTTTTTCCCGGAAATGGTGCAAGTGTCGCTGCCATCCTTCCCTTACGGTGCCCATCCCCGGTTGCTTAAATTTGGAGGGATTCAAAATCAATTACCTCATCCGTCCCCTTGATACGGTTCTGCTCCTCATGGCGAGCCTTTATCCGGTGGGGTTTTGTGCGAACGTGACCGTGCTGCTAAAAGGCCCCCGTGGCTTCGGGCGGAGCCAATCGCTCAGTGGCGATTTGGTTGGCTTTGTGATCGGGTATGCCGCTATTCTGGCGGTGGTTGCCCTGGTGCGGCCACAACAAGTCTTGGCTTTTCATTCGCCAACGTTCTTACCGCTGTTATTGCTGGCGCCGTTCGTGGGAATCGCCTGCATTCTCCTGGAATATCTGGTAGGAATTCTGCGCTTGTTCTTACGGACCAGGAAACTGGTAACGCGGGTAGCGATTCATAGCAGCTATTCCGCCGTTTCACGGGTAGCCATCACGGATATTCTGAGTATCCTGGCATTGGTAATTGGCGAGGAACTCATACTCCGCCAGTTGCTATACAACTTGCTGGCCACCGATTTTGCCCTGGCGCTATGGATCGTTATTTTGCTATGCACGGCGGCCTATGCGTTGAACCACCTTAGTTTTGGCATTGATAGCGTGATATCGAAGTTGCCAAGTGGCCTGCTCTACGTTCTGCTGTTTTACCTGTCTGGCTTGTCGATTGGCATTGTCATTGTCGCCCATGCGACGCAAAACCTGACTCTGTTGGCCTTATCAAGAAGAAAGAGACCATAAGAAATGGGCAATTGGTTTAATCTGACGCTGTTCTTGATCATCGTTACGGGTGCCTCCATTTTTTGGGGAAGGATCAACCGAATCGGCTATAGCGCGTTCATCACCTCAATCGTTCACCTCATCATGAAGTATTCAAGAATGAATGCCGAACTGATCCGGAGTTATCTCGTGTGGTCCATTTATATGTTAGTCGGGCTGGTTGCGCCAGTTGCGCTGCTACTCACGTATCACGTAAATCTGCTGCGCTTCCTCACTCTGGATCAAAGATATTTTGCGCTGATTCCGTTAGCTTTCATTGCGCAGAATTCGCTGACCGGACTGTTGATGCAATTATTGATTGTCGCAAATCCGACGATCAATGTGTTTATGGAATTGACCACCATTCCCTGGGTCAGCTACACCATGTTGATGCCTGGAATCATGCGCGTACTTTCTCCGCTAGGCGCCGCTATTCTTGAGGAAGTGTTTTTTCGTGGCGCTGTATTTCTCATTCTGATAAATAATTTCCCGCAAACCGGCCCTTATTTCCCAATACTGATATGCACGGTGCTCTTCATTGTGCAGCAGGTGCTACAGACCGACACTCTGGGGCAAGGAGTGATTTTGCTCATTGGTTCGACGTCAATTTCTGTCGTGGGTTGTATCGTTACGTTGTACACGGGAAGTTTCCTGCCAACGCTTTTATGCCATACGGCATATGCGTTTTTTTATCTTCAATTGGGAACTTCCATGAATTGGAGCAGCTTGAGGTCGATTCCAGCTATGCCGATAAGCAATGCGAAAATTCAGCGGCCGAAAGCGAGTTCCGTCTACCCAAATTTCTAGCCGAGGAGTGTTCAGTGATGGAGGGGCAATCACCACGTGGGCCGGTGATCTACAATCCGGCGGCAGCCGAATTCCAGCAAAATCCATTTCCGAGTCTGCGCCATCTGCGGGAACACGATCCAGTTCATCTCACGCGGCAGGGATGGGTGTTGACCCGCTTTAAAGACTGTGCCGAGGTCTTAGCAAGCCGGGACTTTGGAATGCAGGGCATTGAGGACATGCTTCGCAAGCAGGTGCGGCCTGGCCCGGCGTTTGAGTTTATTGCCAATCGCTTTCATTCGTATGATCCACCGGAGCATACGCGCCTGCGTTCTCTCGTGGCCGGAGCATTTTCGGCGCGTCGCATTCAAGCCATGCGTGTCCATATCGAAGCCCTCGCTGAACAGTTTTTGGATCGGGTGGGAACCGGCACATCTTTTGATCTGGTTGGACAGTTCGCTTATCCGCTGCCATCCTCGGTTATCACAGAAATGCTTGGCACACCGATGGAAGAGCGGTTGCAACTGAGCGTCTGGACAGAGCGGGTTCTGAAATTACAAGGAATGCCTCAGCCGGATAAGCTAACGGTGGAAGAAGGCAACGCGGCTGCCGGAGATTTCATGGCCTATCTGCGGGAGTTCATCAAAGTGCGACGCAGTAAACCGGGTAATGACTTGTTGAGCGCGTTGATTGTGGCCGAGGAACAGGGAGATCGGCTGACGGCGGAGGAAATAGCCGAATGCGTCGCGTTTCTTTCTAATGCGGGGTTTGGTACGACCCGCAACCTGATTGGAAGCGCAGTGGTAGCGCTTCTCATGAACCGCAAACAGTGGGAATTACTCGTTGCGGATCCATCCTTGATCGGCCAAGCGGTGGAAGAGGCCCTGCGCTACGACTGCTCCCTAACCAGCACGCCGCGTTTCGCCCGTCGAGAAACGATCATCGGCAATAGAAAGCTAGCTGCGGGAGCTACCGTTTTCTGCTTGTTGAATGCGGCCAACCGAGATCCAGAGCGTTTTCCCGATCCAGATCGCTTTGACATCATGCGGACCGATAAGAAACACTTGGCCTTTGGCGGAGGTGTCCACTTATGTCTGGGTGCGCCTCTCGCGCGCATGCAAATCGAAATCGCGCTGAGCACTTTGCTGCGCCGCTATCCTCGACTTCGACTGGGAACGGAAAAGATCGAGTGGCGTTCCGGAGTGTATCGCGGCCCGGTACGAGTTCCTGTTGTTACAGACTAGCACCGCTCCTGGCGGTGCCGGATTTGAACGGGCCGTGACTTTCGGTGATGGCGTGATGAGGCGGTGGGAAACAGCCACCACGCGATGGTGGGCATGCGGCTTCTCGGGATACGGTAAGTCACAGACCCAACCCCTCAGAAACACGGAAAATAAGGGTTGCAAGTTTTAGCGGAGTGATGTTAGTCTATTACTCGGAAGAAGGGAAACAACTGACCATGTTGCGGTTTAATAAACAATCGGGTTCGACCTGCGCAGCTTCATCGAGCGTTGTATTGGCCCCTGGCGGCTGCACTTCGTGCCCGACCACCAGCTGTTCTTGTTCCTGCTCTTGCTAATCCAGCAGAATGGGCTACGCCCGTGAGTGAGTACCTGCTATGGGTGAAGGAAAATTGCCAGTCATTCACTGACGACGGCCTCGCGCTCAAATCCGGCGAGTTGGAGATCCTACATGGCGGCCCTGAAGCCTAGCCGAACTGAACTTCCCCTGCAGTATTTTTTGGAAAATGAATATCAATCTCTCATAGAGATTTTTCATTGGGTTGCCAATTTAGCTGGATCGGTGTACACAGACACCACGTGCGTCGTGCCGCCGGAAGCTGCTTATTCCAGCGTGCTCGTTTCCCGCACACATCAATTGAGCCAGGAATTTTTGCTCAATTTTAAGCGCAGTTCGCTAGATTTAGGGTTGCCGCTCGGCATTTCCGGCTACTTTGGCTTCCCCGCGCGCAGCAGTCTGGCACTTCGACAGCTTAGCGAACAAGAGGATCATGACAATCCCGAACAAGTCATTAAACTACCGCCCTATCAAAATGTTAATGCCTCACTAGGAGTTACCATCCGCGCCCGCAGAAGTCTGCGACAGTTCAGCGGAAAAACCATGCCGCTGCAAGCATTGTCAACGATTCTGTTCTACGGCAACGGCGTGACGGGCGATATGGCTATGATTTCGGAAGAAGACGATCCGCAATGGCCTCAATACTCGCTTGGCGCTCCCGAAGTAGCCCATACTCGAGCCGCTTCATCTGGTGGAGGCCTAAATCCAATATCCTTGTATCTTGTTCTTCAGAACGTAGAAACACTGGAAGATGGGATTTACATCTATCTGCCGTTCGAGCATTCTCTCAAGAAGGTAATGACGTTCAACCAGCAGAAGCGGAAGGAACATCTCGCTTTAGGACTCAGTTGGGGAACGAACGTAGAGGCAGCCAAGGTAAATTTAGCGATATACTACGTCTATACCGTGTACGAAAACTCCAGAAAGTATGGCGATATGGGCTTGATTTTCGCCGTCCTTGAAGCCGGCGAGATTGCCGCAAACATTCACCTGGTTTGCACGGCCACGAAGTTGGCTTCTTCGGATATGGGCGGCTGGGATAAAGTGCAGACTGAGCGGTTCCTCGGTATTGACGGCCTATCTAAGCAATTGGTACATACGACAGTCATTGGGATGCCCTAACACCCGCGCTCGCCGGATGACTCACATAGATAGAAGGGCGGGTACGATTCGACGAATTCTGCTTGACTTACTGGACCTTTAGAGTTACGGTATATAGGGGCGCGACATGCCCTATGGCAGTCTTCCGACAAGAATTCCATCAATGTGCGTCGAGTTCTACTCGACAACTTGATTCTTGAGAAGGGAAAGAGGATTATATGAGCACCACGCTGAGTAAGAAGCTTGCGTTTATAAGTGTCGCCGCGGATAGCCCCGACAATGTGAAGACCTTTTACGAGAAGTTTTTAGGTATCGATTTTGCCCAGGCTTTGACCGATCAGCAGAAGACCTTCCAGGCTCCGCTCGACGAGGACGGCATCGACTTGATGATTGGTCCCAAACACAATGCCCAAGATTCCGTGGTTGCTTATTACGCGGTCGACGACCTGACAACGGCTTTGAACGAGGCAAAGGCGGCCGGCGGCAAGGTTGCCTGGGGCCCGGCGGCATTGCCGATTCCGCCGGCGGACCAGGACGATTATAAGGCACTGGCTCAGAAATTTCATCCTGCCGGTGCAAAGGCGACGACTGATTGGAGCACCGTCGGCCAAGGAGCACTGATACAGGATCCGGCGGGTAATCCGCTGGGTCTGGTGCAGCTTGCTCCGCACGCCCAGGAACACTTCAACGCCGGACCGGGTAAGCGCCCCCTCTCTGACGAACGAGTGGCGGAACATCAAGCTTCCATTGCACTTGGCGAAAAGCATAAATAAAGCGGGGCGCAGCTAGACCGTGGGGCATTCCCTAGGCGGCAGGGTTAACCTGGGATTCGATGTCGCGGTGATCCGAAAAGAAGTTGTTTGACCTTCCTGAACAATCATCGCTAAGTGATCATGGCAATCGATTTCTTCACCGTACCGACGATCACTTCCTGGAGAATTCCAGCATGGGTGTGCGACACAGAAGTGGAGCAAGCACAGCGGCTTGCGTTGCACTCCCTGGCGGTCGCGGCTCAGCCTGACGTACGCGCTACCCTGCGCCGCCCCGGGATATCATAAATACTCCAGCTTATTTCTAGAGGTGATTGCGATGAAAAAAGTATTACTCTGCTTGGTAACATCCAGCATTATCAGCTTGCCTTCGCCGGCGGCGCTCAAAGTCGCGGATAAGGCACCGGAATTTTCAGCGCCTGCTTCGCTAGCAGGAAAAGAATTTCAATTTTCGCTAAAGGATGCGTTGAAGAAGGGGCCGGTGGTGGTTTACTTCTATCCGTCGGCATTCACGAAAGGTTGCGACATTGAAGCGCACACCTTTGCGGAAGAAAAAGAAAAGTTTGATGCCGCCGGCGCCACAATCATTGGGGTTTCGGCAGATAGCGTTGCGCGTTTGAATGCGTTTTCGGCCGACCCGGAATATTGTGCGGGCAAGTTTCCGGTGGCATCGGATGAGAATCGCAAAATCGCAGGCTTATACGATTTGACTGTGAACGAAGGGAAGCCGGACATGAAGGATGTGCGCGGCGAGGAGATCGGACACGCCTTCATCGAGCGGGTGACCTATGTGATTGGCAAAGACCACAAGATCATCGCGACGCTCTCCTCAAAAGAGGACAAGATTTCGCCCGCCGAGCATGTGGAGAAGGCGTTAGAGATCGTGCAGAAGCTCGCCAAATAGGCGAGCCTCGCCCAACCGCCGTCGGGAGCAAAGACGGTTAAGAGTCACATGTCTCCGCGGGGGAAACACAGATCGGTGATAACCGCGTTCTACGGCCAAGTGGCCGAGGTGGGTGCGCATTCTTTCTCTCTCTATTTCGGAACTGTACAATCCGACCACATCGGCAGCAGGGTGCCCGCATCATAATGCCGGACGCCCACAGGCGTTCCAGTCTGCGTGTGGTCGAGGACATCGTTGACTTGAACCATCGAAAACGAAGCGCAGGCGAGATCCCCGTCGCCCCTCTTGGTTAAAGCATTGTTGGAAAGAGCCGTAAGCTGCGTTTGCAGCGTGGTGATCTCCTGCTGCAGCGTCTGAGTGGCTTGCTCAAGCAGCGCGATTCGCTGATCGGAAGTAAGGATTACCGTAGTCTTTGGATCGTGGAGCGGACCTGCCGGAGCCTGAGTCACGACAGGCACTTTCGGCTGAATGGGTGTTGTTTGTTGCGCGGCGATGAAGCCAGCGTACAGGGCAATAAGAATTGCTCCGGCAAAGTAAATGCGATTGGACATGTAAGAGTATACAGCGCACGGCGGACACGCCTTTTGGAGCCAGCATGGTACGAGTCAATCGAGATGAGGCGCCGCACACCCTGCTATGCCTGGATGACGTCGCATGAGGCAGTGCTGGCGGCCTATAATAATGTAATCACTGAGAGGGGAATACGGCTGTGTCATCGCCCGATCTGAAGCCGGCCGGCACCTCGCCGGATATCACGCAACTGCTGCTTGCCTGGGGAGGCGACAATCTGGCGGCTATGGAACAGCTGGCGGTCTTACTCCAGCAGGAGCTTCATCGAGTGGCATCCTGTCACCTCGCGGCAGAGCAGCGCGGCCATATTCTGCAAACCACCGCTCTGGTCAACGAGGCTTACATGCGGCTCATCGACTGGAAGAACGTATGCTGGCAAAACCGGGCGCAGTTTTTCGCGATCGCCTCGCAGGTGATGCGCCATATTCTGGTTGATTATGCACGCGCCCAACATCGCGACAAGCGAGGTGGGGATGCGGTGCACGTGTCTTTGGCTAAGGCGGCAGGTGTCTCGGTCGAAAGCTCCCGCGATTTTCTCACGCTGGACGAAGCCTTGCGGACGCTGGAATCTTTCGCGCCAAGGCAAGCCCGCATTGTGGAATTGCGCTTCTTTGGGGGCTTGAGCCTGGAAGAAACAGCGGAAGTGCTCGATGTGTCGGTGGGAACTGTGAGGCGGGACTGGAGTCTCGCACGGGCCTGGCTCTACCGTGAGCTCAAACAGGAGAAACAATGAGCCCGCAGCTGTTCCAGCGCGTGAGAGAAATTTACCATGCCGCCTTGGACTTGCCGTCGGATGAGCGCTCCTCGTTCCTGGAGCAGGCCTGTTCCGGCGATGCCGCTTTGCAGCACGAAGTCGGGTCGCTGTTGAATGCGGACGCGGAGGCCGACACATTCCTGGCCAGCGCCGCCGAAGCCGCATTGAACACGCAGCCGCTTGGAGTTGCCGGCTTGCCCCTTACCGGCCGCATTCTCGGTTTCTATGACGTCCTTTCGCCCTTGGGGGCGGGCGGCATGGGGGAAGTTTATCTCGCCTGCGACACGCGGTTGGGACGAAATGTTGCCATCAAGCTACTCCCCGACAGCCACCGCCTGGATTCCGAGCGCATCCGGCGGTTCGAGCGCGAAGCGCGCGCTGCTTCCGCACTCAATCATCCGAACATCATCACAATTTATGACATCGGATCGTGCGACGCCGGGCGGTTCATAGTCATGGAACTGGTGGAAGGCTTGACCCTGCGCGAAATGCTGGCCGCTGGTCCCGGGCTGGCCTCGCTTGCTCCCTTGGGCGGCCAGATCGCAAAGGCGCTGGCCGTTGCGCATGCCGCTGGGATTATTCATCGTGACATCAAACCCGCTAATATCATGGTTCGCAAGGACGGCTACGTGAAAGTGCTGGACTTCGGACTGGCACGATTGGTCCGCGAAGCCGAGGGCCCGAGACCGCTCGATGTAACCAACCCAGGCCAGATATTAGGGACTGTCGCGTACATGTCTCCGGAACAGGCTCGCGGGGAGAACTTAGGGGCGTCCTCGGATGTGTTTTCGCTCGGAACGATTTTCTACGAGATGGCCACGGGCAGACATCCGTTTCGTGCCGACTCCCCGGTCGCGACGCTCTATGCAATTCATTCGCGGGCTTTGGCTCCACCCTCTACATTAAATCCGCACATCCCGCAGCCGCTGGAAGCTATGATCCTGGCCATGCTACACAAGGACCCATCCCAGCGGCCCACGGCGGCGGAAGTGGATGCAACGCTGAGCGGAGGTGTTTGGACCGCCGGCCGCGCTCCTTCAGAACCAAGTGCCCGTCAGTCCCAGAATCTGCCTCTGCAAAGGACGCCGCTGATCGGGCGGCGAGCGGAACGCTCGGCACTACAGCCTCTTCTGCTGGATCCTGAAATCCGTCTGATCACCCT
This sequence comes from Bryobacterales bacterium, assembly GCA_003167495.1. Classification (GTDB taxonomy): domain Bacteria; phylum Acidobacteriota; class Terriglobia; order Bryobacterales; family Bryobacteraceae; genus Bog-105. The sequence continues at coordinate 103,734 of PMSX01000072.1, forward strand.
GACCGGTCCTGGAGGCACTGGGAAAACCCGGCTGGCGGTTCAGGCAGCCGCCGACGCGGTCGACGTGTTTCCCGGTGGGATTCGTTTCGTGAACTTGGCGCCTCTCTCCGACCCGACGCTCGTCGTCTCCGCGATCGCCCTGGCCCTGGGAATTCGCGAAACGCCCGGACGCTCCCTGATCGAAGTGGTCAAAGAGCAACTGGCGAGCGTCGGCCCGATGCTGCTCGTTTTGGACAACTTCGAGCAGGTCGCGGCCGCGGCGCCGGAGGTTTCCGAGATTCTCGACGCTTGTCCCGCCGTAAAGGCCATGGTGACCAGCCGCACCGTTCTCCGCGTCTATGGCGAGCGCGAATTTTCAGTTCCGCCACTGCCTGTTCCGGAACCCAATGCACCGCTCTCGCCGGGCCGACTGCTCGATTTTCCATCCGTCGCACTGTTCGTGCAACGTGCTAAGGCCGTGAAGCCCGATTTTTCTTTGACTATGCAGAACGCCGAATCCATCGTCCAGATCTGCCGGCGCCTGGACGGTCTGCCGCTCGCGATCGAGCTGGCCGCTGCCAGAGTCAAGATCCTGCCCCCCGCCGGCCTGCTCGCCCGTCTCGCGAGTAGCCTGGAATTGTTGACGGCCGGCGCTCGAGACCTGCCCGAACGGCAGCGCACTTTGAGGCGCGCGATCGACTGGAGTTACGATCTCCTGACACCGTCCGAACAAAAGTTGTTCCGTCGCCTTGCGGTTTTTGTGGGTGGCTGTACGCTCGAAGCGGCCGAGGCCGTCTGCGACGCACATGAAGATTTAGGGGCTGAGCTACTGGACGCGATCACATCGCTGGTTGATAAGAGCCTGTTAAGCCAGACGGGACCCGGTGACGCCGAGCCGCGCTTCAGCATGCTCCAAACCATCCGTGAATACGGCGGAGAACGGCTCCAGCAGAGTGGCGAGCTCTCGAACGTCAAGCGAGCCCATGCGGCCTATTGCCTGGTCTTGGCCGAGGAAAGCGCCGCCGATATGGCCCCGGCTGAGCGGGAGGCTTGGTTCGACCGTTGCGATGCAGAGCATGATAATTTCCGGGCAGCCATCGAATATCTGATCGAGTCGGCCAATTCCGAGTGGGGTCTGCGTCTGGGAGGCGCCCTATTCTGGTTCTGGGAGTCCCGCGAGCATCTGACGGAAGGGCGCCGGTCGCTCGCGGTGCTGCTTGGAATACCGGAAACGAATCCTGTGAGCCTGTACCGCGCTCGAGCCCTGTATGCGGCAGGGGTCCTCGCAGATGCCCAACTCGATTTCGATTCGGCCCACCAGCTGATGAACCTTAGCCTCGAAATCCAATGCCAGCTCGGTAATACACACGGCATTGCGACTGTAGAAAGCGCGCTTGCGATCATCTCTAATAAAGCTGGACGCTATGATCAAGCGCGCTCGCATATCGAGCGAGCGCTCGTGCTGTGGAAAGAGCTGGGCTCCAGCAAGTTTGTCCTGGGCCTCAGTAATCTCGCCAACATCGCGAAAAAACAGGGCGACTATTCAATCGCGCGAACCGCCTATGAAACCACCTTGGAGGCTTTCCGATCGGCCGGCGACAACAGCGGGATGGCGGTTGCGCTAAATGGTCTGGGCGACGTGGCCGCCGCACAGGACGACTTGCAGAACGCGCGCCGGCTATATGAGGAAAGCCTGACGCAGTTTCAGCAAATCGGCGATTCCTGGGGGATCGCCGGCGTGCTCCGCGACCTTGGGGATCTTGCCCTCCGTGGAGGCGATTATGGCCGTGCTTCAAGTCTTTACAAAGAGGCTGTCGCCATCTTTCACAAACTGGGACACCGCCGCGGAATGGCAGTCGTGCTTGATCAGCTCGCCGCGTGTGCCAGCAAGAGCGATCGGCCCGATTGGGCGCTTAAGCTGGCGAGCGCAGCGGCGGCCATGCGCGAAAATCTGGGAATCTCTGTCTCGACAGCGGAGCACGAACAACTCGATCAGACCATCCACACTGCCTGCCAGAGATTGCCTAAACCCGAACAAAGTAACGCTTGGGCCGAGGGGCGTTCGATGACCGCCGATCAGGTCTTGGAGTTCGTATTGGGTTCCGGAGTCTGAAAGTTTTCGGGGTTCAGGAGCCTTCGCACTGCCGAAACCCGATTGGCCGGCAGCCCCGCGCGGCGTGCATGCTCCCGAATCTTCTCTTCATCCTGCGCGAAGTACACGCAATAGATTTTTTCGTTCGTGACATAGCTATGTAGCCACTGAATGCTCGATCCGAGATCCTTCAGCACAGCCAAGGACCGAAGTGAAACTTCCCGAATCTCGTCCTCAGTCAGGTTTCCCGCGCCGGCCACCTCGCGTTCGATTACGTACTCCGGCATCCAGCCCCTCCTCGACCGAGAATATCATCACCCCCATCTCGGCTGCTCGTCCGGGCTGATCCCGAGCGTCAATTTGGCGACCAACTCGTGCGTGAGAAAACTATTGGCGGGGTGGATGCGGCCAAGCCGGGCGTCGCGGAAAATTCGTTCCATTCCTGCCGCCCGGAAAATCCCGAACCCACCGGCGAGTTCCATCGCCATGTCGACCACCCGCCACGAACTCTCCACGGCACGATACTTCGCCGCCAAAACACGAATCAGCAATCCGCCGACCTTTCCGGGATCGGTATTGTCCGCCCAGTCGCATGCTGCCCGTTCCAGAAGCGCTTCGGCCGTTTCTAACTCGATCACCATCTCCGAAATGGCGTGCTGCACTTCGGCGTGGTACGACATCGGACGCGACATACCGATGGAGCGCTTCTTCTTCACCGTGTCGATGGTGCGATCCATGGCATATCTCGCGAGACCATAATAGACATTGCCGAACCCCAGAAGGGCCCAAACAAAAATCGAAGCCACGAAGGCGTCTAGTCCAGCCGCTCCCGCCGGCACGACCCGGGCGATGTAGCGATCCGGCACGAAGCATCCTTCGAGAATCGTATCGTCGCTTCGAGTCGCACGCATGCCAAGCACATCCCAAGTTTCCTCAACCCGATACCCCGCCGTGTCACGGGGAACAAACGCGTGAACCACTTTCGGCGCCTTCGGATCGCTGGTGTCCATCCCGTGCAGACCAAGCCGGGTCCAGACTGGTGTCAGGCTGCCAAAATGCTTGCGCCCGTAAAAGCGATAGCCGCCTTCGACCCGTTCCGCTGTGGTCGTGGACAGCAGCACCGGGATGTCGTTGCCTGTTTCGGCATGGCCGGCAGCGAAAACCTCTCCGGCGGCACCTTGACGGAGCATCCATTCCAGCGTTTGATCGCCCGCACGGCGGAGATCCGCAGCCAGCCCCATCCAGTACAGGTGCATATTCAGCCCGAGCGCGGTCGCAGGTGCATAGTACGCCAGGCGGCGCTGCTCACGGCAGACCTCCGGCAGCGTCATGGCCCACCCCCCGAACTCGGACGGCACCGGCATCAGCAAATAGCCTGCCTCCCGTAGTTCCTCAAAATCTTCGGTGAAAAACCGGTTCTCCCGGTCATAAACCGGAGCGCGCTCCGCACACCCTTGGAACAGCGCTTCCGACATCAACTGAGCAGCAGCTTGCATCACATCCTCCCGAGGGTCGCCAGAAATCGGCCCCTCTAAGTATAAAAGCGCTGTTTTCGGGCGAGAGTGCTAATTCGTCGGCTATGGTGAGATTGGTCAAGTAACGACCATGCGGCAACTCACGCTGCCGGTGAAGGCATGTCGACCCGATCCAGCCCAAGGGCAGACGCGGCGTGACGGTCCATTTGATGGCCGTCTGTGGCTTTCAGCTAGACGGCCACAGCTACTTGGGCCAACCTGAGTCCGCGAGAATAGGAGAATGACGCTAGCGGCTAGATCAATGAAATTCTCTTCGTACTGCCTCATCTCAACACTCCTGCTGGCTGGATCTCTCCCGGCAATCGCCTTCGCGGATGACCCAGACTTGGCATCACGCGCCGGGCTGCCGCTTGAGCAAACCGCAAGCCGGGGAATCATTACTCGCGATCCGTCGACGATCGTGAAATGCAAAGACGAGTTTTGGGTCTTCTATACCGGACGTGGCATTCCTTCGTTTCATTCCAAAGATCTGGTGAAGTGGGAACCCGGCGCGCCGGTCTTCCAGACCGCTCCCGGGTGGATCGCCACAGCCGTTCCCGAGAACCGGAACATGAACTATTGGGCTCCCGACGTAATCCACCTCGGCGATCGATATCTGCTCTACTACGCCGTCTCCAGCTTCGGAAAAATTACTTCGGCCATCGGGCTCGCGACCACCCCCACTCTCGATCCAGCGGATCCCACTTATCACTGGACCGATCACGGCATTGTCTTGCAATCGCGGGAGGGCGGCGATTTCAACGCAATCGATCCCTCCGTATTTTCCGACGACAATCGAACCTTGTGGCTTGCATTCGGTTCCTACTGGAGTGGAATCAAGCTCGTGCAACTCGATCCGAAAACCGGTAGGCGATTGACCCCCGACGCGCCGCTCTCATCGCTGGCGTACAACAAGTCTATCGAGGCGTCGTGCCTTTACAAGCACGATGGCTATTACTATCTCTTCGTCAATTGGGGCTCGTGCTGCCGCGGTGTGAACAGCACCTACAACATTCGCGTTGGACGAAGCCGTAAAGTTACCGGCCCGTACATCGATAAGGATGGCGTCGAGATGCTAAAAGCCGGCGGTACTCTCCTGCTTTCCAACAAAGGACCGCTGTTTGGACCCGGTCACGCCGGCATTCTTATCGATAACGGAAAAAGCTGGTTCACTGCCGATTTTGAGGGCGATGCCCGAATGGGAGGGAAAGCAACACTCGCCATCATGCCGCTCAGCTGGAAATCAGACTGGCCCGAGGTGGAAGTCGTCGACAAATGACGCTAGTCCGCTCCCGCTCAGAATTCTGGGATTCGTCATGCCTCGTGAATAGCGCGCGCTGTACGAACGGCCGAGCGCGTAGCGGCTTCCATGCCCCAGCTTTGGTTATCGCAGTAAGCGCCCGCAAAATGCACTCTGCCGACGGGCGCAATTACGGCGGGCCACATGCGACGCAAGTAGCCCGGACGGTACGTTCGCGCTTCGCATGTCATTGCCCAAGGGTCGCGCGACCAATCCACTACCTGCGAACTCTCAATCGTGGGTCTGCCCGGGTAGTATTTCTTGAACAGGTCCAGCGCCGTTTTGGCTGTGATGCCCGCTTGTGAAGTCCCGATCAACAGTCCGCGTTCCGTGGGAACGTCCTGAGCCATCGGCCAAAGCGGCCCCAGCAGACGGCTGCCGAATTCCATGTTGCCGCTGTAACCGTCAGTTTGCCAAAACTTGGTCTTGGCAACGAGTACGGGCCTGGTTTCCACCGTGTAAGGAACGTTTACAATTGCGTAGCGTTTTGGTTCGGGCCATTCCGGCGTAACTTGAATATTTCGTAAAACCACCGCGTTCATACAGCAAACAAGATAGTCTCCCTTGAGGGACTTGCTGCCCGCGCTGGTGTTGTAGGCGACCTCGACGCTCTCCGAATTGTGGCGAATCGCCGTTATCGGTGATCCGGTCCGAATTCGAGCGCCGAGCTTTTGTGCCAGTGCATCGGGTAAGCTTTGATTCCCGCCTTTAAGTCGAAACAATGCGTGGGGATTTTCGTCTGTTTTGCGTAAGCCAAGAATCGCCAGTTTCCAAATCGCATGCAAAGCCGATTCATCGGCTCCGAATTGCCGTATCGCTGCCGCTGATGCGCCCTGATCCTTCAGTAGCTGTGTAACCGATAGCTCATCCAGATGATCGAGCCCAACACCTAGGGGGCGATATTCATCATGGATTTTGTCGATGTATCGATCGAAATACAGGTGCAGGAAGTCGCGACCGGGCTGCTCACGAAGATAGCGGATTTCCTGGCTCGTAAATCCTTCCCGTGCCCACTTGGCTAATTCTAAGGCAAACGCCTCCTTTTCGGGAAGCATGCGCCCATCCACCAAACGCAATACATTTTCCCGATGCGGATAGGGTAGGACGTCGATTCTTAACTCCTCAAAATATTTCCAACAGATGTCATAACCGGGCTTGGTGAAGTGTTCAGCCCCAACATCGGCGTATAGTCCATCGGGAAGACCTTCGCGCAGTGTGTGCACGTGGCCGCCAGTATGGCTCGAGGCTTCAAGCACAGAAACGTCATGGCCGCGCTTCCATAACTCGTAAGCGCACGTCAAGCCGGCGAGACCGGCGCCGGCAACAATCACGTGCTTTGGCCTGGAAGCGGCGGCGACCGGCCACTCCAGCAGCGGATTCAGAAACAACGCCCCAAGTTGCAGAAGTTCACGCCGGTCCATTTCCGCCTATCTTATTCCTATTCGTTCGACGAAAAGCAAAACTCAGAAACCGTTGGGTTACGGACTGCGCGACGCGGCTGCCTGCGGCGGGGGCGAAAGTCACTGCTTACTGATCTCCAAGGCCGACCGTCCTTCCAAAGGGTTAGCGGATCGTGGGTTTAACGGTCACAGCCAAACCAAATTTATTTCAGCTTCCAACTCCCTTTCTATCAATCCTTTACAAAGCTACTCCCGTTCCGCGCGTTCTCCCCCTCGTTCCCGCCCCTCAAAATCAAATCGAGAGCAAACCTGCGCGCGATCAAGGTGCTGGAGCCTTCCCCCTTCCTCCCACAGGCCTTTTATTACGTTCGAAGAAAGAAATAGGAGTCATCATGTCCGAAATCAACAACACCGCGCCCGAAACAGCAGATACCATCTCCGCCGCCCGCCTCGCCGCCAACCGCGAGAACGCCAAAAAATCCTGCGGACCTGTGACCCCGGAGGGTAAGGCAAAATCCCGCCTCAACGCCGTCAAATGCGGCCTCACCGGCAACACCGTCCTCTTCGCCAACGACGACTTTCTCCGCTATTACACCCACATCGAGTCTTACGAAACGCAGTTCCAACCCGTCGGCCCGGAGGAATCGGCCCTCGTGCAATCCATCGCCGATACCCGTTGGCGTCTCAACCGCATCCCCGGCCTCGAACTCGCTATCGTCGCCACCGGCAGCCTACAGGTCATGGAAGAAAATTCTTTCTACGCTAAACCCGAAGCCGACATGGCGCTCGAAATCCACGTGCGCCGCCTTCATGAAAAGGAACTTCGCAATCTTCATCTCCAGGAAAACCGCCTCGTCCGCCGCCGCGAACGCGAAACCGCGGAACTCCAACGCCTCCAATCCATCCGCAAAGCCAGAGAAGAAGAAACTCTCGCCGAAGCCGCCAAAGCCGTTCTCCTCGCCCAGCACCGCAAACAGCCACTCTCCAAAATCCCCGGCGTTGGGTTCGATTTTTCAAAAGACCGCTTCGCTGCCTACATGCGCCGCCTCACACCC
>PMSX01000379.1:0-860 GCA_003167495.1 Bryobacterales bacterium
CGCATGAACCGTTCGGTCGATGCCCGCAGCGATTTTTACTCCCTGGGCGTCACCTTGTATCTGATGCTTACCGGCGCACTGCCATTTGACGCAGCCGACCCCCTGGAATGGGTCCACTGCCACATTGCACGCCGGCCGACACCGCCTCGGGATCGCGCTGCAGTGCCCGAGCCATTGTCTGCGATCGTTATGAAGCTCCTGGCGAAGAACGCCGAGGACCGTTATCAGACCGCTTTAGGCGTTGAGGCCGATCTTCAAAAGTGCTTCGGGGAATGGGAATCAAGAGGGTGCATTGAACCGTTCCAGCTGGGGACACACGATGTCCCAAACCAGTTGCTGATACCCGAGAAGCTTTACGGGAGGGAGCGCGAGGTCGATGCTCTGCTTGCGGCGTTCGAGCGTGTTGTTGCCGGCGGAAGGCCGGAATTGGTTCTTGTCTCCGGATACTCTGGCATTGGCAAATCCGCTGTTGTCAATGAACTTCGCAAATCCCTTGTTCCGCCGCGTGGCTTATTTGCGTCGGGCAAGTTCGACCAGTACAAGCGCGATATTCCTTACGCAACTGTGGCGCAAGCTTTCCAGAGCCTTTTGCGCCCTCTGATGAGTAAGCCTGAAGGCCAGCTGAGCAAATGGCGGGATGACCTTCTATTGGCGTTAAGTCCGAATGGATCGCTCCTTATCGATCTCGTCCCTGAATTGAAGCTAATCATCGGAGAGCAGTCGCCTGTTGCCGCTTTACCGCCTCAAGACGCGAAAACTCGCTCATATCTTTCATTTCGGCGGTTTATCAGCGTTTTCGCGCGCCCTGAACATCCGCTGGCCCTGTTTCTCGACGATTTGCAATGGCTTGACGTGGCAAC
>PMSX01000379.1:906-14612 GCA_003167495.1 Bryobacterales bacterium
CTGTCGCTGGCGCAACTCTTGCACGAGAAGACTTCCGGCAACCCGTTTTTTGTCCGTCAGTTTATCCATGCCCTGGTTGAAGAGGGGCTCATCACTTTCGACCATAGAGATGCCCGATGGCGCTGGGATCTGGATGCCATTCGGGCTAAGGGTTATACCGACAACGTTGTAGACCTTATGGTTGCAAAACTGAACCGGCTTCCAGTTGCAATTCAAAAGGCCCTGCAGCAATTTGCCTGCATTGGAAACAGCGCCGAAGCCCCCACACTTTCTGCTGTTCTTGAGGCGTCCGAACAAGAGACCGAAGCGGAACTATGGGAGGCTCTCCACCAGGAGCTGATTGTCCACTCGGAGAACGCTTACCGGTTTGCGCACGACCGCATACAGGAAGCGGCCTATTCCCTCATCGCAGCAGAAACGCGCGCCGAGGCTCATCTACGAATAGGGAGATTGCTCCATGCGCACACCCCGCCTGAAAAGCGTGAGGAGGCCATATTCGAGATCGTCAATCAGTTGAATCGCGGCGCTGAGCTCATCGTTTCAGAAGAGGAGCGCTTCCAGGTAGCTGAGTTGAACCTGATCGCCGGCAAACGGGCCAAGGCTTCTACCGCCTACGCCTCGGCTCTTCAGTATGTCATCGCTGGCCTGGCACTTCTGACGAATGAGTGTTGGGAACGCCGTCACGATCTTGTCTTCCAACTGGAACTGCTTCGGGCCGAATGCGAGCACCTGACTGGCGAGCTGGCCATCGCGGCCGAGCGCGTGGAAATGCTTCGATCGCGTGCCTCAAATACGGTCGAACTAGCGATGGCCACGTGCTTGGGTATCGATGTTTATACGGCGATGTCTCAGATGAACCGTGCAATCGGCATCGGCTTCGACTACCTGCACCATCTTGGTATCGACTGGCCGCTCCAGCCAACGGAGGAACAGGTACGAAGCGAATACGAACGGATCTGGTCACGGCTCGGAAGTCGCGAGATCGAGGAAGTTATGGACTTCCCCCTGATGAGCGACCCCACGTCTATCGCGACTCTGGATGTTCTGACCAAGGTATTGACCTCTGCAGTGTTTACGGATACGAATCTTTTTGCCCTGATCGTCTGTGGGGCGGTTAGTCTCAGCATCGAGCACGGCAACAACGACGGTTCGTGCGTCCACTATGTTTGGCTTAGCTTCGTAGCGGGGCATAGGTTCGGCGACTACAAGAATGCCCTTCGATTCGGTCAGCTCGGCTATGATCTCGTTGAAAAGCGTGGTTTGAAGCGCTTCCAGGCTGCGACCTATGCCGCTTTCGCAAATGGCATCATGCCATGGATGAAGCATCTCTTGGCTTGCTGTGATGTGACGCGTCAAGCCTTCGAGATTGCAAAGACAATCGGCGACTTCTTCTACGCAGCGTACAGCCTTATCAGCCTGAACACCCTGCTTATCGCGACGGGAGATCCGCTCGCTGAAGTGCAAAGGGAAGTCGAGAATGGCCTTCGCTTTGCACAGAAGGCGAAGATCGGTTTCGCCGCTGACATGGCCAATCTGCAGCTCTGTCTTATCCGAACGCTCAGGGGCCTGACGACAAAATTCGGTTCCTTTGACCATGCAGAGTTCGACGAAATAGGGTTCGAGCGTCGTCTGGAGAGCTACCCGCCGACGGCCCATTGCTGGTACTGGGCCCGAAAGCTACAAGCGCACTTCTTTGCCGGTGACTTTGCTTCTGCCATCGAGGCTTCATTGAAGGCCCGGCCGCTGCATGCGACATTACCGAATTTTGCGCCGGCAGAATATGAATTTTACAGCGCGCTTGCCCGTGCAGCGTTCTGCGATTCCGCAACGGCGGGCCAAAGCCAGGAGCATTACGATGCTCTCGAAGCTCACTACAAACAGCTCCAAATATGGGCGGAAACCTGCCCGGAGAATTTCGAAAACCGCGCCGCTCTGGTGGGGGCGGAAATTGCGCGCATCGAAGGCCGAGCGCTCGACGCCGAAAAACTTTACGAAGATGCCATCCGCTCCGCACAAGCGAATGGTTTTGTTCACAACGAAGGGCTCGCCAACGAATTGGCAGCGGGTTTCTATCGAGCCCGGGGATTGGAGAAGATCGCAAAGGCGTATTTGAAGGAGGCTCGGTCTCTCTATGCGCGTTGGGGCGCCGACGGAAAAGTAAAGCAACTCGACGAACTCTACCCGCGCCTTCGCGACGAACGGACTCCCACCTCCTCGACCGCGATTGCGCCACCGGGAGGGCAGCTCGACGTCGAGACTGTGGTTAAAGCTTCGCAGGCACTTTCGAGTGAGATGGTCCTCCCCACTCTCATCGAGAAGCTCGTGCGAATCGCGGTGGAGCATGCCGGGGCCGAGCGGGGTTTGTTGATCCTGATTCGGGACCGCGAGCCGCGGATAGAAGCCGAAGCCACTACTGGTCCGGGCAGGATCGATGTGGTCGTTCGCCAGGAGCAGGTTACACCGTCTGATCTCCCTCAATCCGCGCTGCATTACGTGATCCGGACGCAGGAGAGCGTGCTTCTGGATGATGCTTCGGCCGACGACGTGTATTCAAAGGACGAATATGTGCGGCAGAAGCGCTCCAGGTCCATCCTCTGCCTGCCCATCGTCGAGCGGGCGCAGCTTGTCGGCGCACTCTATCTGGAGAACAATCTGACTGCGTGCGCCTTCACGCCGGACCGGGTTGCCGTGCTGCAGTTCCTGGCTTCGCAAGCCGCAATTTCGCTGGAGAACGCCAGTCTCTATTCAGATCTGCAACGCAGCGAAGCTTTCCTCGCTGAAGGGCAGAGCATAAGCCACACTGGCAGCTTCGGCTGGAATGTTGCCAACGGAGAAATCTACTGGTCGGCGGAAACCTACAATATCTTTGAAAACGACCGATCGGAAAAGCCCACATTGGGGATGATAATGCGACGAATCCATCCCGATGACAGAGACCACGTGCAGAAGACCTTCGACCGGGCGATTGAGGCAAGGGCTGACTTTGATCTTGAGCACCGTTTGCTGATGCCGGACGGTTCAGTCAAACATCTTCACGTTTTAGCTCGCGCNNGTAGCAAAGCAGGCGGAAGAGAAAATTCGGGAACAGGAATTGGAACTCCGTCAGATTATGGACGCCGCACACCAATTCTTGTTTGTGCTAGGGAGCGACGGAAGCCGTCTGTATGCCAACCAATCCGTCCTCGAGTTCCGCGGTCAAACGGTTGAAGAGTGGCAGAACCTCGATTTTCGTGAGCGCTTTCATCCAGACGATGCGGAGCGTATGGCTCGCGAAAGGGAGCAAGCACTTTCAAGCCGATCTCCGTTTGAGACCGAAGCACGAATGCTTAGACATGACGGCAAGTATCGTTGGTTCCTCATCCGTTACAAACCGCTGAAAGATCAGTTGGGACGCGTTACGCGATGGGTTGTCTCGGCGATTGACATTGATGATCGCAAACGATCGGAAGAGAGACTGCAGCAGGAGAACATTGCGCTGCGCGAGGAAATCGATAAAGCGTCGATGTTCGAGGAAATTGTTGGAACTTCTCCGGCTCTCCAAACGGTGCTTTCCCGCGTGTCCAAAGTCGCTGCCACGAATTCCACCGTTCTGATCACCGGCGAGACAGGAACAGGTAAGGAACTGGTTGCCCGTGCAATACACCGACGCTCCCTGCGCTCCTCATACGCTTTTGTAAGTGTAAACTGCGCTACCATCCCGCGCGACTTGATCGCCTCCGAATTGTTCGGCCATGAAAAGGGAGCCTTTACTGGTGCAACTCAGCGGCGCTTAGGACGCTTTGAACTGGCCGAAAGAGGCACGATCTTCCTTGACGAAGTTGGAGAGCTTCCCGCGGAAACCCAGATCGCGCTTTTGCGGGTTCTGCAGGAACGGGAATTTGAGCGCGTCGGTGGAGCTGGGATCATCCGAACTGATGTTCGCGTTATCGCTGCTACCAACCGCGACTTGGAGGCTGCTATCAGAGCGGGCTTGTTCCGAATTGACCTCTTTTACCGGCTTAACGTATTCCCGATTGAGATGCCCCCTTTGCGGGAACGCAGAGAAGACATTCCCATGCTGGTCGAGTACTTCATTGATCGTTATGCAAGGAAGGCAGGAAAGACGTTTCAGACGGTAAACAAAAACAGTCTCGACCTTCTCCAGTCATACCCTTGGCCAGGTAATATTCGCGAATTGCAGAACGTGATTGAGCGATCCGTCATTGTATGTGAGACGGGGACTTTCTCAGTCGATAAGAGTTGGCTTTCCCGGCAACCGCTTGCAGAGGAGTTATCCCAGAAGCCGAGAATGCCACTTCCGGCGGCCGCGAACAGTGAATCTGCTTTCTTTAAGCGGAGTCCTCCTGAGGAGAAAGCGGTAATTGAGAATGCACTGAGGGAATGCGCAGGACGGGTATACGGGCCGTCCGGCGCAGCTTCCAGACTTGGCATACCACGAACCACTCTGGAAAATAAGATCAGATCGCTAAAGATCAACAAGAACCGCTTCAAGGCTAGCGATCCCACGGAGAACAACTAGAGGCCTTTTCCGTACCGGAGCAGATTCCCAAAACTGTTNNTCAGTGGCTTGCGATTGGCGTGCGGCTTGCATTACCAGGGCCCGAGGGAATTGGAAATGCCAGGAATCGAATTATTGAATCCAACTCGGAGGGGCTGGCAGGCGGCGGATTTGGGGAATCGGCTCCATCGCCTTGTCGTAATCCAAGGTGAGGCAATTCGCCAAGTTGTCCGGCCTACCAGATCTGGAACTTTCTTTTCCCGGGCCTTATCGACCAAGGAACAACTGAGTTATAGGGCGGCAATCGAGTCTGCTGAAGAATCCCCAGACAATCGTCAAGTCGATTGCGCCGAGTTTCAACACAACCGCGAAATCGCGAAGTTGATCTGGCCGCTGCCGGGATGGGCATTCAGACCTTGGCGTTTAAAGCGACCGGACGCCATGGGAATCCAGCATAAGTAAATTCATAGAAGATATTCATGTCAACATTTGTTCTTATTCATGGGGCGTGGCACGGTAGTTGGTGCTGGAAACGGCTTCGTAGAGAATTGCGCGCGGATGGTTCGGCAAGAATGAGCGAAGCTCGTTTCCAAAAGAAGATAGAATGCTGAGAATTCGCAGGTCGGCGAACGGGCAAGTCGTCTTTAAGCTAAGTGGCCGAATGGATCGGCAAGACATCGCCGAATTGGAAACACTAATTAGCTCGGAAGGGAATGGGAACGCCATAGCGTTGGACCTAAGAGATGTAACTCTGGTAGGTCAAGACGCTATCACTTTCCTCGAGCGGTGTGAAGCGGACGGAATCACATTGAAGAATTGCGCGAGATACATCCGCGAGTGGATCACGAGACAGAAGGGCGGAAGTTAGAGTGATCGATACGGCGGTCGTTTCATGAAGCTGGACTTTGCGCCGGTAGGTTTGAACTGTACAGATGTTTTAACCAGGCAAGAACGTTTTGGGAGGTAATGACATGTCTTATTCTGTTTCGATAAGCAGGCCGGAGCGGGAATATACACCGGTGATGTCGTTTGAGGATAGCGCAGAAATCAATCAGGGCGAGCTGATTGGATCTAGCGCCAGCTTTCAAGCGGCGCTGAAGAGAGTGGGAATTGTGGCGCCTACTGATTCCAGTGTCTTGATTCAGGGGGAGACCGGGACGGGAAAAGAATTGATTGCTAAGGCAATTCACAATCAGAGTTCTAGACGTCACGCCCCCTTCGTGAAAATAAATTGCGCTGCGATTCCCACAGAACTGCTAGAAAGCGAACTCTTCGGGCACGAGAAAGGCGCGTTCACCGGAGCGATCGCGCAGACCATGGGTCGATTTCAGCTGGCGAACAAAGGCACGCTTTTCTTGGACGAAATCGGCGACCTTCCTCTTCAACTCCAGCCCAAACTTCTGCGTGTCCTACAAGAGCAGGAATTCGAGAGGCTGGGTAGTGCTCGCACCATTAAGGTGGATGTTCGCGTAGTAGCTGCCACGAATCAGGATCTTCCAAGAATGGTTCAAGATCGTCAATTTCGGGCGGATCTCTATTATCGATTGAATGTCTTCCCGATCTGGCTGCCTCCCTTGAGGGACCGCTCAGGCGATATTCCTCTCCTTGTTCGGCACTTGGTGCGCAAGTACTCGCGGCGATTGCAGCGAAACATCGAACACATTCCGGATGAAGCGCTGGATGTACTGAAGCACCACGATTGGCCGGGAAACATACGCGAACTTCAGAACTTTATTGAGCGCGCCGTACTGATGTCGACAGGGGCGGACCTCGATGCGCCACTCGCGGAGCTAACGTCCGTGCCGAAGGCCTCGGCGGAATCCACCAACCGTACACTTGCCGAGGCAGAACGCGACCATATTCTCGACGTGCTTGGTGAAACTAACTGGCTCGTCGGGGGTAAGGACGGCGCGGCCGTGCGACTCGGAGTGCCACGGACAACACTGATCCACAAGATGCATAGACTAGGCATCGGGCGGGGCAGCTTGACTAGCCCATCAGCTCTTAATACGCGTCGCTTGTCGCGGACTGCGCCGTCAACCCTTCATCGAAAGCCAGAGTGGGCTCATGCAGGCGGAGCTTGAAGTGAATGAATACCCGCTGGTCAGAGCACGGAACGAGTTCTCACAATCCCGTTCCACAGATCGAACAAGATGCGCCCGAACGGCGTGATGACGCCTTAGTCGGGCGCTGCGCGAGTTTTGAGCGGATCCTAAATCTGGTCCGAATCGTCGCTCCGACGGACGCTTCCACCCTGATTCTTGGTGAAACCGGAACAGGAAAAGGATTGATTGCCAAGGCGATTCACAACCAGAGCTTGCGGCGAGACCATTCCTTCGTCGCCTTGAATTGCGCTGCGATACCGGCCTCATTGCTCGAAAGCGAGCTGTTTGGCCATGAACGTGGCGCTTACACCGGTGCCTTGTCGCAGACGATAGGCCGGTTGGAGCTCGCGGACAGAGGAACTTTGTTTTTGGATGAGATCGGGGATCTGCCCCTGGAATTGCAACCGAAGCTGCTGCGGGTCCTGCAAGAACAGGAGTTCGAAAGGCTCGGCAGTACGCGGACGATTCGCGTTGATGTTCGCGTGATAGCTGCAACAAATCGAGATCTGAGCGAGTTGGTGCGGCAGCGTCGTTTCCGCGCCGACCTCTACTATCGACTCAATGTGATTCCCATAACTGTTCCCGCTCTGCGAGAGCGTCCGCAAGACATTCCTCTCCTAGTGGATCACTTCGTTCGCCACTTCTCGGCGCGGATGAATAAATCAGTCGAGAAGATTCCACAGCAGTTGAGCCACCTCCTGAGCACGTGTGACTGGCCCGGCAATATTCGTGAACTACAGAATTTCATTGAACGGACGGTGATTATGTCCACCGGACGAGTACTGCGGCCGGCGATGGCTGACCTCAAGTACCTTATCAAGCACTCACCGAGCGCAAGCATCGCCTTTTTCATGGAAGCCGAGCGCGACCACATCTTGGAAGCACTTCGGGAGACGAACTGGGTCGTGGGTGGACGCCGTGGCGCTGCGGCGGTCCTGGGTATGGCGAGGTCGACCTTGATCGATAAGATGCGCAAACTGGATTTCCAAGCGCCCACGGAGGGTGACCGCAATGAAGGTGAATTGACCCCCTTTGGGAACGAGTGAAATGAGGTTTCGTCCCGCCATTCCGTTCCTCACTCTGCTCTTAACTTGGTATCTGTTCGCCCAAGACGCTCCCTCGACATTTGAACATCCGTGGCGGGCTCCGAGCACACTGCACGTCGAAGCGGATTCGAAACATTTCCGTGAATCCAGGTTCAGCATTGAACCGGACAGGACTTACTCATTGGCGGAATTGATCGATTTGGCTGAAGCGCATAACCCCGAGACGCGGGTTGCGTGGGAAAGCGCCCGCGCGGAAGCGGCGGCCTTGGGAATAGCGCGTAGCGAGCTCTATCCGGCCGTAACTGCTGTAGCGCTCTCCGGCGTGGATCGTTCAGAGGTTCCGTTAGGGAGCCAGTTCTACCGCCAGACCGTGCCAGTTCTTCAGGCGTCACTGGACCTCAACTATACGATCGTCGATTTTGGCGCACGTCGGGGCCGCATCACGGCGGAAAGTGCGCGAGTACTGGCGGCAAACTTCACTTTCAACGATGTGCACCGGAAACTCATTTATCAGGTTCAGCAGGCGTATTACCGCCTGCTGAATGCGATGGGGCAGGAGGCTGCTGCAAGGGCGAGTCTAGCCAATGCGCAGACGGTGCAACAGGCCGCCGAGGAACGTCTGCATAACGGCTTGGCAACTCTTCCAGATGTTCTGGAGGCGCGCAGCGCGACTGCGCGAGCGCAATATGATCTCCAGGCAGCGCTAGGAGCGGAAGAAATCGCTCAAGGTGATTTAGCGACTGCTTTGGGTGCTTCTGCCACCGCCACGATTCGCATCCAGCCGCTGAGTGAAGTGCCTACTCCCGAATCCGTGGATGACAGCGTCAAGGCGGCAATCGACCGTGCACTCGATCAACGCCCCGACCTGCTGGCGGAGGTTGCTGGAATTCATGAGGCGATAGCGCAGCGAACTGAGGCACGGGCTGCGTTCTTTCCCAGCGTGGCTGTAAGAGCGAACCCGACTGCCCAATCTTCATATATCCAACAGCAAAACCTGCCTTGGGGACACACATCAGATTTAACCGGCGAGGTGGCGTTAAGCCTGAGCTGGACCGTGTTTGACGGAGGAGCACGAAAAAGCCGGCTGGCGCAAGCGGAAGCCGAGATCCGGGGAGCCGAAGCACAAGTCAGCGCTACGCGCGATCAAATCGAAGACCAGGTCTGGAGGGCCTATTCGAATTTGAATACTGCCTTTCCCCAACGCGATGCCGCTAACGCGCTGCTTGACGCCGCCACCCAGTCCTATGCCGCGGCTCTTGAATCCTATAACTACGGTGTTCGAAACCTGCTGGACGTTACCGCTGCCCAGAAGGTCCTCGCGCAAGCCCGCTCGCAAGATGTACTGGCGCGGACTCAGGTGCTCACGGCCCTGGCGGATCTGGCATTCCGGGCCGGGGATTCGATCCAAGCCAACGCGAGGAAGACTCGGCCATGAGCACGAATGGGTTCCGGCGCATTTCAACGTATGTGTTAAGCCCAGG
Source organism: Bryobacterales bacterium (assembly GCA_003167495.1). Lineage (GTDB taxonomy): Bacteria > Acidobacteriota > Terriglobia > Bryobacterales > Bryobacteraceae > Bog-105. Next base: position 10,037 of record PMSX01000379.1, read on the forward strand.
AGCGCTTGTGTTGACGAGCTGCGGACGGGCTCCTTCCTTTGACATTCTGGGGTCCTTCTTCCCGGCTTGGCTTGCGTGCCTAGCATTGGGTCTGCTGCTCACGGTGATGGCCCGCTGGCTGCTGTTGCGCCTTCAAATTGTGCTCGCGCTCCCAATATTGACTTATCCCAGTCTGACTGCTCTGTTCACATTCGCGCTGTGGCTTATCTTCTTCCAGTAATGAGGGCCCATGCATACGGAGACGAGTAAGAAATCCCGCCAGATGCTTAGCCGCCTGCTCAGCGCTGGCATTGTGATAGCGGCCGCGGTCCTGGGGCTGATCGTGCTTCACAGTACGAACTACTATCCCCGGACCGATGATGCTGAAATATTTGCCAATTTCATCGGGATCGCGCCACAAGTGGAAGGCCGGATTACCCGCCTGAATATGCGCGACAACCAGTTCGTGAAGCAGGGCGAACTGTTGTTTGAAATCGATGACCGGCCGTACCAATACGCGCTTGAAAGAGCCCTTTCTGAGCAGGCTGCGCTCGAAGGGCAAATTACAGACGAGGGGCGGAGGATTGCCGCTCTCGTAAGCGGCGTTTCCGTTTCACAAGCTAATATCCAGGGCTCACAAGCCGACTTAACTCGATGGGCGGCGGCTGTCGATCAGGCGCGGGCGGACGTAGCCAACGCGGAGCAAGGGGTGAATCGGGCCAAAGCGGAGTGGGCTTACACGAACAACAATCTGCACCGCCTTGAGCCGCTCCTTGAAAAACAGTTCGTCACGGTAGATCAGGTGGACAGAGCCAGAACATCGGAAGTCGCCCAAGGAGAAGCCCTCAAACAGGCGGGGTCGCAACTTCAGCTTTCTCAGGCAGGATTACAGTCAGCCCTGGCGCAATACGAACGTTCCAAAGCTGTTCTCGAGCAGAGCAAGGCCCAACATGAACAATCCATCCATGCGGTAACTACGCTCGAGCCGCTCGTTAACCAGCGTGGCGCGCGAGCGGCGGCTGTGAAAAGCGCGCGATACAACCTCGACAACTGCCGGGTGTATGCGCCGTTCGATGCGCGCGTGACAAATCTCACGATCTCAGAAGGCGCCTACACGCACGTAGGCCAGCAAGTGTTCACGCTAATTGATGCACGTGTATGGTGGGCGATCGGTAATTTCCGGGAAGGCACCCTTCAAAAGATCATGCCTGGGATGCGGGCTGACGTTTATGTCCTGTCGAAACCGGACGTGCGCTTTTCCGGAGTAGTAGATAGCGTCGGCTTCGGCGTAACGCCCGATGCTGACGTTTTCGGTACCTTAGCCCCTGGTCTGCCCGACGTACAGCGCACGCTTAACTGGGTCCATCTGGCATCGCGATATCCGGTCCGTGTCCGGGTCAAGGAACCCTCGCCTGAGCTGTTTCGAGTAGGCGAATCAGCGATTGTGGTCATCCGAGGGCATTAACATGGCTGCACTTGCGCAAAACGTACCGAAGTCGCCCCGATCGTTGGACTGGTTCCTGGAATTTCTCAGGCAGGAACTCGCGCCCTACTCCGGACGATTCGAAACGGTTGCTCGCATGGTCATCGCCGCAACACTCGTGATGATCGTCAGCGTGACCTTTCGTATTCCCTATGCGTTTGAGGGCGTCATCTACACCTTTATCATTTCTCGCGAAAGCCCCCGGGCCACACTGCAATCAGCTGGAACAACATTCCTCTTTATCGGAATGGGCGCAGCATATATCTTGCTTTCAGTCGGGTTTGTTATAAGCGTTCCGATCCTACATTTTCTCTGGGTCATTGGCTCTTTCTTTCTGAGCTTTTATGCACTCAGCGCCATGACCAATTACGGCGCGGCTTCAACATTCGCCGTTGTGATCGCGGTAGGCGTTCCCATCTGGGATCGGCATGCGTCAGCCGAAACTAACGTGGAAGATACGCTTTGGCTCACGTTGGCAGTATCGGTAGGAGCCGTGGTTGTTGCGGCAATTGAGCTGGCGTTTGCTCATATAAATCCGGGCGATGATATTGTGCTGCCCATCGCCGAACGGTTGTCTGCGGTCGAGAAGTTGTTGAGTTTCTACGGGGAGGACCGTCCGGTAGACCAGGCAACCGAAAAGACAATCACTAGGCTGGAGTTGCTCGGAACATCAACGTTGCGGCGCATCTTGCGGCGCGCAGCCTATTCTCCGGAGTACACCCTGCAGATGGGTGGCGTCGTTGCGCTAGTTGGGAGACTCGTGGATATCGCCGCGGCACTGATACAGCTTAGCTTCCCCACCTCCGGCAGTGATCAGAAACAATTGCGGAACTTGGCCGTGACCGTCGCGAGGATTCGCACCGATGTTATAAACCGGCGAATTCCAGGCGCGATCCAATTCGATCCCGATGACGAACTTTCGCCCGGTGTTCCATTGCTTCGCGAAATGGGGAAACTTGTCGAGCTCATACCTCAAGCATTCGCGGGTTCTCGATCAATGGACGAATACGTGCCGTCTTCGGACGACATACCGGGAATCAACCTGGTCTCCCCAGATGCCTTCGTCAACCGAGAGCACCTTAAGTTCGCGCTGAAGGGCTGTCTTGCAGCGAGCAGCTGTTACATCATCTACAACGCCATCGCATGGCCGAGCATCGGCGCACCCGCGATGGCCACGTGCCTGTTGACGGCGCTCTCCGCGGTCGGAGCATCTCGACAAAGGCAGATCCTGCGCTTCGCTGCCTTCGTGGTGGGCGGGCTCTTTCTAGGGATAGGCTCGGAGGTGTTCATTCTACCGCACCTTGATTCGATTACTGGATTCACACTTTTCTTCATGCTTGTCGTAGCGCTTGCCTCATGGTTCATCACATCAAGCCCGCGATTGTCATATTTCGGATTTCAGATCGTCGTGATCTTCTGCCTCATCAACCTCCAGGAGTTCGCGAGGCAGACATCGCTCGCTGCCGTAAGGGACCGAATCGCTGGGGTTTTCCTGGGACTATGCATGATGTGGCTGGTCTTTGACCAGCTATGGGGCAGTTCCCCCGCCGTGGAGATGAAGAGGGTCTTCATCTCCAACCTCCGACTGCTGGCTCAATCTGTAAGGGGGCCGCTTGCGGAAGAGGGAAGATCAATCGAACGCAGCCATTCTCTTCGCGAGAACATCAACGCAAACTTCGACACGACGCGAGCCTCGGCCGACGGCGTTCTATTCGAATTCGGCGCTTCGCGGCAGAAAGATCTCGCATTGCGCAATCGAATCCGGCAGTGGCAACCGAAATTGCGCGCGCTATTCGTAATACGAATTGCGCTAGTCAAATATCGTCTCCAGCTTCCCGGCTTCGAATTGCCAGAAGGTGCACATGTGGCACAGCAGGAGTTTGACGATCGGATAGCGCAGGTGCTCGATGCTATGGCAACCCGAATGGAGAATGGAGCATCCGAGGAAAGCGTCCACTTCGAAGGTTCATTCGAGCGTCTTAAAGAGGCGGCCGGGACCTACTGTGCGAATGGCCCCAGCCAATTGCTCTCGGTGAATCTGCTGCCGTTTCTTACTCTGTCCCGTACTGTCGAAAACATAGCGACGTCCCTGGAAAAAGAGATGCGATTAGCGAACTTGTAACTGCTCGTGATGGCGGCACAGAGCTGGAACCGCTCGGACTGAACTAAGCGGAGTAACCGTTTGCTTTCCGGCGGTCAGCATTTCCTATTCAAGATCCAGTGTGGCCTTACAGTGGCGGTCCGGGCACAAGTCTGAATAGTTTCCTTTACGAGGTAATTCGCGGCGAAGCAAATGAACCGCTTGCCGTCTGCTCGAAAGGCCCCCTCTGGAGCCACCGCCGATTAAATGACCAATCCATACGCATCCTGCCGGAGTCGATAGATTACTGACCGCATAGGGTCACCAGCGCAAGTTGGCGTTGGAACCCGTTGGATTCAAGGACAGTTGTTGTTGGCCCCTTCGTTGCAATATGACTAGCGACGGTTCAAGAGAAGAACACAACTCACGCCGTGTAGGAGAAACAGATGCACCTGCAACACAGAATGTCCGCTCTCGTTGGGATCACACTATTGCTTGCCGCTGCATCGTTCGCGCAGCAGGTGAAGACTGACTATGATCGAAGCGCAGATTTTGGCCAGTACAAAACGTACTCATGGGAGAAGGTTCAAACGCGAGATCCGCTGATGGTCGACCGAATCGAGACAGCGGTCAATGCAGACCTGGCTTCGAAGGGTTGGAAGTACGTGAAGTCGGGCGGTGACATCTCGATCATTGCGGTCGAGATCACTCAGAATCAACAAACTCTCAATACGTTTTACGACGGTTTTGGAGGTGGATGGGGGTGGCGCGGTTGGGGAGGAGGCGAATTCGGTGAGGCAACCACAACAACTGACGTCTACCGGGTCGGAACCCTTGTGGTCGATCTGTTCGACGGCAAGACCAAGAAGTTAATCTGGCGCGGGTCGTCGAGTGACACCCTGTCGAACAATTCCGAAAAGAACATCAAGAATCTGGATAAGGCCGTGCAGAAGATGTTCCAGCACTTCCCTCCCGGCGAGCCCAAGACGCTTCGTTGAACGCCTACATGATCCCGGAATCTCGAATGCGAGGAA
>PMSX01000199.1 GCA_003167495.1 Bryobacterales bacterium
TGATGGACAACTACGGCACTCATAGCACGGTAGAGGTCAAATCTTGGCTCAACGCTCACTCGCGTTTTGCGCTCGCCTCAGATAGACCAAAGTGCAAAACTTTCCCCTCTTTTATGAGGGCATTGATCGTACCGGCGACGTCTTCGATTGGCACTTTAGGGTCTACGCGGTGCTGGTAATAAAGGTCAATATGGTCGGTTCTAAGTCGCGTCAGCGATTCCTCAACCACTTTTCTGATGTGATTGGGTTGACTATTAAGTGTGCCACCATTCTCGTTATCGAAGCCGAATTTGCTTGCGATCGCGACTTCATTGCGGATCGGCGCGAGCGCTTCTCCCACAAGCTCTTCGTTCGTGAAAGGGCCGTAGACCTCGGCTGTATCGAAGAATGTGACGCCCTTTTCATGGGCCGCCCGGATGATGTGGATGCCTTGATCTTTGGACGCGGCGGGTCCGTAGTTGGCGCTGATGCTCATGCAGCCAAAGCCCAATTCCGAGACTTCCAATGTTCCGAGCTTTCGTGTTTGCATTTGTTTTGGCCCTTAGTGGCGTTCTTTGTTGCTCCCGGCCACGCCCTCTCTGTTACTTCCACGCTAGCGATATTCGTAGGCTGAGCGGTAGCCCGATTCTTTCAAATCATTGCCTATTCCCATCATGATTGCGAGTTTCGGTGTATTTTTTAAGAACGGCGGCTATGCTGTAAAGGAAGGTGAGAAGCCTCAGGAAGCGATGATTAAACGCCAGAAGAACGAGAATGTTAAAGCGGCTAAACTCGTTAAGCTTTTAGCCGAGCTTGGAAGCAAGATTAGCAATTTAATCGGCGATTCAAGAGAATGTACAACTGCCGTGCCGGGGCTGACCGTTTATCGAAACACTTCCCCAACCGTTCCCAATTCGTGCAGCTATGAGCCAAGTTTGCTGGTCATCCCGCAAGGGCGGAAGCGCGTGGACCTCGGCAGAACACATTACGTTTTCGGGCAGTCACAATTTCTTCTAACGTCTCTCGAACTGCCGGTTATCAGCCGAGTGATCAGGGCCAGCGAAGAAGAACCCTATCTTGCCTTCTTCCTGAAGCTGGAGATCTCGACCGTGCGGGATGTTCTCAATACAGAAGACATTCATGTGGCAGAGGCTTCACCCGGTGCGCGAGGCATGGCGACGGGGGAAGCGACGGTTGACCTAATCCGCGCCTGTTGCCGGCTAATGGACCTTCTTGACACCCCAGAGGATATTTCGTTCCTTGGAAAAATGATTCATCGCGAGATCATCTATCGCCTGCTGCAAGGAACGCAGGGAGAGCGTCTGCGGGCAATTGCGACGCTGGGAGACCAAAGCCAGAGGACGGCGAAGGCGGTGGCGTGGTTGCGGGCGAACTACGACAAACCTCTGCGGGTGGAGCAACTGGCAACAATTGCCAGCATGAGTTCAGCGACGCTGCACCGGCATTTTCGAGCCCTGACCGAAAGGAGCCCGCTTCAGTATCAAAAGCAGCTCCGTCTGCGGGCCGCACGGCATCGGATGCTTACGGCTGAACTGGATGCGTCAAGTGCAGCGTTTGAAGTCGGCTATGAAAGCGCCAGCCAGTTCAACCGCGAATACAGGCGTCATTTCGGCAGACCACCCATGCAGGATGTGCAGGCCCTTCGACTGGGAAACGAAGCTCCCGGCGACCCTTGAACATGATGATAAAAAGCCGCGCCCCCCAGACTCACTATATGTGGCGACGAGGCACGCTGTAAAACAAAGAAACGCCGAAATTGGGGCGATTTAGTTTAGTACCGTCCCGCGATTAGTTTATGGTTTGGGATGTTTTAGTTTTCCGGCTGCCCGACGATTCAGTACCTCACTACACCTAACCCGCCGTCAAGCACAGAGTGATGAAGCTGCTGCGCAACTTAAGCGGCTTTACGAGGAAGACAGCGCTAAAGGGGTTCCACCTGAGAGCGTGGACAAGTTACGGAAGATTTTTGGCTTCCTGGACGACATGCAAGACCCGGAGGAATTGCCGGCGCTTTCCGTGTGGAAAGTCCTCACGTTGACCGGTGATCGCAAAGGCACGTGGAGCCTGAGCGTGACCCGCAACCGCCGCCTGACATTTCGTGTTGACCACGCAGAGCATGAAATCTGCGATGTGAATTTAGAGGATTATCACTGAGCACAGAGCAAAAAGCCATGTCCGTAAAGAACCCACCGCACCCCGGCGACTTTATTCGAACGGAGATTATTGAACCTGCGGGCCTCTCCGTGACGGCAGCTGCGGCGGCCCTGCACGTGTCCCGCACTGCTCTGTCCAGTCTGCTCAACTGCAGAGCGGACTTATCTGGTGAAATGGCTTTACGGATCGAAAAGGCTTTCGGTGTCAAGATGGATACACTCCTGCGAATGCAGGTGTCTTACGACATCGCTCAGACCCGTAAGCGTGAGAAAGAAATCCGCGTCAGCCGGTTTCATAAAACCGCCGATATTCATCCATAGCCTCTTGCCGATATGACTCAGGAGCTAACAGTTCCTCCGACGCTGCAAGTCCCTCGATAGATCATTTTGAAATCACTGCCCATGAAGTTGGATCTGTCCTCAAACTGTCGTTGGTCTTCCTTCGAAGAATGATCGCTTACGCTCTCGGCTCGGTTTCGGCGGTTTCGGCAGTAAGAGTTGAGCTCGGCGGTATCCACCTTTCTATACTTGGAATCGAAAGGTTCTCACTCTTGTCTTCACCCGTCGAAGTATACGTTGATCAAAACGAAGCGCGCTTTCTGGACGAACTGCTCACGTTCCTACGCATTCCCAGCATCAGCACGTTGCCCGAACGGAAGCCGGACGTCGCCCGCGCGGCGCAGTTTGTGGCCGATGCGCTGAAAACGGCCGGCATTGAGAACGTCGAGATCGTTCCGACTGCCAATCATCCACTGGTGTACGGCGACTGGCTGCATGCGCCGGGCAAGCCCACCGTCCTTTGCTACGGGCATTATGATGTGCAGCCGCCCGATCCGCTGGAACTTTGGAAATCGCCGCCGTTCGAACCAGAAATCCGCGACGGCAACATTTACGCGCGCGGCTCTTGTGACGATAAGGGCCAGATGTACATGCACATCAAGGCTGTCGAAGCGATATTCCGGGTCTCGAATGGCAAGCTTCCGTTGAACGTGAAGTTTCTGATTGAAGGCGAAGAAGAAATCGGCGGCGAATCGATTTCAAAATATGTACCGCTCCACAAAGAAAAGCTGAAAGCCGATGTCGCCCTGGTGTCCGATACGGAAATGTTTGCCGATGGTGTTCCTACTCTGTGCATCGGTCTGCGCGGCTTGATGTATTTGGAGGTGGAAGCACGAGGCGCGGCCCGCGACCTGCATTCCGGCATCTTCGGCGGCGCTGCGCCCAACGCTGTATTCGGCTTGATTGAACTGCTGTCGAAAGCGAAAGATGCCGATGGCCGTATTCAGATCCCCGGCATCTATGATGACGTCAAGGCGCCCGACCCGGCCGAAGTGGCCAGTTGGCAAAAGCTTCCCTTTTCGGAGAAGGAGTTTCTAGAATCGGGTGTGGGCGCCAGTGCGTTGACGGGTGAACCCGACCAATCGGTTCTGGCGCGACTTTGGGCTCGCCCTACGTTCGAAGTGCATGGCATTGCGGGCGGCTTTACGGGTGCCGGCGCAAAAACCGTGATTCCGGCCACTGCAACGGCCAAAGTAAGTTTCCGTTTGGTACCGGAACAAAAGTACGAAAAGGTACTTGCTCAGTTCCTAGAGTGGGTCCGCGCACATACGCCCAAAGGCATTCAGATAGAGGTACGCATGCTGAGTGGCGGTCCAGCGATTCTGGTCAATCCCAATCATCCCGCCATTCAAGTTGCGGCTAAAGCATTCAGCGATAAGCTGCAAAAGCCCACCGTCTTTACGCGTGGCGGCGGGTCTATCCCGATTGTCGGCGACTTTGCCCGCGAACTGGGCATCCCGACGGTACTGATGGGTTTTGGTTTGCCGGACGACGGACTTCATTCGCCGAATGAGAAGTACCGGGTCAGCAACTACTATCATGGTATTAGAACGATTGCTTACTTTCTTGACGAGTACGCAAAAATTCGATAATTAAGTAAGGAAGCTTACACTTCTGAATTTATACTTGATGTTCCGAGAGCAAGTGTGTGGTCGTTGCTCTTCAGATGGCGGTAACAAACAGCAGTAAATGACCGTACCAACCATCAGCGAGCGGGCCTCGCCGTCCGCCGAAGCAGCGATCGAACAAACGCCGCCTGAGGCGCAAGTTGTACGCTCCGCCGGAATTGTCTCCGTCGTCGTGTCGTTGAGCCGCCTCACGGAGCTGGTGCGCGAAATGGTGATGGCCAATCTGTTTGGCGCCGGCTTCGCTCACGATTCGTTTCTGCTTGGTTTCCGCATCCCAAATCTGTCGCGCGACTTGTTTGCCGAAGGGGCTCTGTCATCGGCATTCATTCCCACCTTCACCACTTCGCTGGTTAAGGGCACCAAACTCGAATCCGACGAACTGGCCAACCTGGTCACCAGCGCCATCATTGTCATTGTAGGTTCGGTTTGCCTGTTGGGAATGTTGTTTGCGCCTGAGTTAGTGGGGCTGCTTGCGCCGGGATTCGCCGCGGTTCCGGGCAAGTTTGAACTGGCGGTGCGTCTGACGCGCATCATGTTTCCGTTCCTGTTGCTGATGGCCTTGGCGGCGCAAGCTATGGGGATGCTGAATTCGCACGGCAGCTTCGGCATTCCGGCCCTCGCCTCAATCTTCTTTAATATCGGATCGGTCGGCGTTGGTTTGTTGATCGGCTATGTTCTTGGACCGCATCTTGGCGTGACGCCGATAGAGGGTATGGCCTATGGCGTAGTGGTGGGAGGGGCGCTCCAGTTCGGCTGGCAACGCGTGAAATTGCGCGCACTCGGCTACCGCTTCCGCTTTGTTTGGAACTGGTCTCATCCAGGATTGCGCCGCATTGCGAGCTTGATGCTGCCAGCCGTGATAGGCAATCTGGCGGCCCAGACAAATTTGATTATCAATACCAGCTTCGCTTCGCAACTTTACGATCCGGTCCGCGGCCACAACGGGCCGGTGAGTTGGCTCGGCTTTGCCATGCGCTTCGTGCAGGTGCCGCTCAGTTTATTCGGCGTAGCGTTTGCCTCAGCCATGCTGCCGAGCGTGGCCCGCAGCGCGGCGCTTAACAACTTCGACGAATTCCGTAAGACTCTTGCCCGTTCGCTGGGAATGGTCTTTTTGTTTACGATTCCGGCTTCACTGATACTTATCACGTTGGGCCATCCTTTGATTGGCGCCGTCTACCAAAGCGGCCATTTCAAGTCGTACGACACCACGCAGAGCGCGCTGGCGCTGAGTTGCTACTCATTGGGACTAGTGGCATTTACCTCGGCGCGCATTCTGAGTCCTGCGTTCTACGCGCTATCGGACGCCCGGACACCCATGCTCGTAAGCGTTTCTTCAATAGCCCTCAATCTGGCGCTGCCGGTGTTGTTCTTGCGCGTTTGGCACATGGGGTTCGAAGCCCTGGCCCTGACCACAGCCTGTGCGGTGGGCGTAGAGTGCTTGGTTCTGGCCGAATGTTTGCGCCGTAAATTGGACGGGTTGGAAGGCCGCTATTTGAACGCCTGCTTCTGGCGGGTAATGCTGGCCTCCGCCGCTATGGCGCTGCCGCTGTATCTGCTCCACAGCCGCGTGTTCAAAGCATTTCCGGACACCCGGCTGGCAGATTGCGCTCAACTCGCCCTGTTGATTCCACTCGCGCTCATGGTGTTCTTTGCCGCGGCCCGGTTGCTTGGCGTGCAAGAAATTGGTTTCGCTTTCGACGCATTCGTCGTCCCGACCTGGAAGCGGTTCGCGAACAGGCGTGGTAAAATTCGGACTTAATGCTTCAAGATTTGGTTCTTGCGCTGCGTCTTCAGGCGCTCGATCGCAAGATTGCTATTCTCGACAAGGAGATTGCAACTCTCCCCAAATACACCGCGGAAATCGAAAAGCGTTTGGAAGGGCACAAGCGCCGGTTAGAGGGCGACCGTTCGGCGCTCGCCGCTAATCAACGCGACCGCAAGAAAATGGAGGGCGATATCCAGCTGCATCAGGCGAAGCTCTCGAAACTTCGCGAGCAGATGGCCGCCGCCAAAACCAACGACCATTACAAAGCTTTCCAGAACGAAATCTCCTTCATTGACGGCGAAGTTCGCAAATGTGAGGACAAGATTCTCGTTCTCATGGAACAGTCCGAGCCGCTCGAAAAGAACGTGAAGGCCGCGGAAATCAGCCTCAAGACCGAAGAAAAAGACGTCGAAGCGGCAAAAATCAAGGCGCACGACCGTACGGCTATCGATCAAAAAGAAGTCGCGGAACTGAAAGCGGAGCGTAAAACCGTTGCCGAGCAAATGCCGCCGAAGCTCTACACCGAATACGAGCGGGTGCGCAAAAAGAGCAAGAACACACCCATAGCGGACGCCACCGACGGCCGCTGCAGCGCCTGCCAGATCGCCCTCCGCCCCCAATTCTTTCAGGATCTTCGACGACAAGACCAAGTCATGTTCTGCGAAAGCTGTTCGCGGCTGCTGACGTATAATCCCGTCGTTGATGTAGCGGCTGACGCATCTGCGACGCAGCAAATCGCTTAACAAATTCAACGCGGCGTAGGCTAGGCTAATTTTCAAACCGTTTGAAGATCAAACAGCCGTTGGTGCCGCCAAAACCGAAGCTGTTCGAAAGCGCGTACTCAATCTCGAGAGGGCGCGCTTTGTTCGGAACGTAGTCGAGATCGCAATCGGGATCGGGGAATTCGTAGTTGATGGTGGGCGGAACAATGCTGTCGCGAATGGACAGCACGGTGACTCCCGCTTCCAGTCCACCCGCGCCACCCAGCAAATGCCCGGTCATCGACTTGGTCGAGCTGATCGCGAGTTTCTTGGCGTAGTCGCCGAACGCGGTCTTGATGGCGACGGTCTCGGCTTTATCGCCTAACCCGGTGGATGTTCCGTGCGCGTTGATGTATTGAATGCGCGAAGGTTCGATGGCAGCATCTTTGAGTGCGTTGCGCATTACGCGGTAGCCGCCGTTGCCGTCTTCCGGTGGAGCGGTGATGTGATGGGCGTCTGAACTCATTCCGTAACCCACGATCTCAGCCAAGATAGGGACGCCGCGGCGGCGGGCGCGATCCAGCTCCTCAAGAATGAGGATGCCCGAACCTTCGCCGATGATGAAGCCGTCGCGTTCCTTATCCCAGGGGCGCGAGGCGCGCTGTGGCTCGTCGTTTCGCGTAGATAAAGCGCGCATGGCGGCGAAGCCACCCACGCCCATAGGTGTGATGCAAGCTTCGCTGCCGCCGCAGATCATCACATCGGCGTAGCCATACTGAATGAGGCGGAAGGAATCGCCGATCGAATGGGCGCTGGTTGTGCAAGCTGTAGCGGTAGCCGAGTTGGGACCTTTTGCGTTGTGGCGGATAGATACATAACCGCTGGCCAGGTTCACAATAGTGGCCGGAATGAAAAAAGGCGATATGCGGCTGGGCCCGCGCTCGAGCAGAATTTTGTGCTCGCGTTCAATGACTTCAAACGCGCCAATGCCGCTGCCGATGTAGACGCCAACACTCTCGGAGTCCGCTTCGGTGACTTTGAGGTTGGCCGATTTCACGGCAAACTCGCTCGCCGCGATGGCGAACTGAATGAAGCGCCCCATCTTTTTGAGTTCTTTTTTATCGACGTACGCCAGCGGATCGAAGTGATTGACCTCGCCGGCGATACGGGCTGCATAGTCCGAGGCGTCGAACTGCGTAATGAGTGCGACGCCGCTTTCCCCACGCTGCAGGGCCGACCAACATTGCTCAGTCCCCGTGCCAACCGAAGAAATCAGCCCTACACCTGTAACGACTACTCTTCTCTGCGCCATTGGAAAGGCAAGGGCTATTTCTTTTTCGACTCGATGTAGTCGATGGCGTCTTTCACGGTCTTGATCTTTTCGGCGTCTTCGTCGGGGATCTCCAATTCGAACGCCTCTTCAAACGCCATTACCAGTTCGACGATATCCAGCGAATCGGCACCCAGATCGTCAACGAACGACGCGTTGCTGTCCACCTGGCTCTCATCGACGCCGAGCTGCTCGACA
>PMSX01000161.1 GCA_003167495.1 Bryobacterales bacterium
ATGAGGGACGATTCGAAATTCGGGAGAGGGAGACTGAACGCTAAAGCCGCGAGACTAATTTTGCTGACATCCATCTTGTGCCACTGGTGTGTCGGTCAATCTCTGAATCGCCCCATCAAGAGCTTGTATCACACCCGCTGGACCGTTCGGGACGGCGTCCCGAATGACATCGTCGCGATCCAACAAACGCGGGATGGCTACCTTTGGCTGGGCACGGGCGAAGGTCTCTTCCGTTTCGATGGCGTAAGGTTCGAACGCTATAAGCCGAACCAGGGAAGCGAACTATTTACAGGGAGAATCAGCGCACTCCTGGCTACCACGGATGGCGGTTTATGGATCGCGCATCAAGGGAGAGGAGTGCGAGCGAGTTTTCTCAAGAACGGTGAAGTAAAGAGCTACGCAAGTCCTGATCCCGTTCACCCTGGCAACATTCTGGCCTTTGCGCAGTCACCAGACGGAACCATGTGGGCGGCGACCGATTACGGACGCGAGCGCCTGGAAGGAGCCTATTGGATTGACGAAGGGCCGCACTATTACCATGCCTCGAGCTATCCAGAGACGGTCTTTGTCGATCATCGAGGCACCTTGTGGTCGAATACCAGAACAGGACTTCTGTATCGTCCCGCAGGGCAGAGCCAGTTCCAAACGGCTGACGCCTCGATCTCTGAGAATGTCGACATCACCGAAGCCCCGGACGGCTCGGTTTGGATGGCAAGCATTCGAGGGTGGGTTCGCAAGGTAACCGGACCAGATGGCAGCCTCGCGACGGAGCACCCTCTCGTTGTCGCTAAATCGTTGGGGATAGCCTTCACCCACGATGGAGCGCTGTGGATCGCAACCGTTGGAGATGGTCTGTTGAGGGCGCCATTTGCCAACCAGTTGCCTGTCGACCGCAAAACCTGGGAGGATGCGCTTGAGCGCTATACGGAGCGGGACGGATTGCTCAACGATTTCAGTGGCGCCGTCTTCGAAGACCGAGAGAAAAACGTCTGGGTGACGTCCAGCCGTGGGCTGGATCAATTCCGTTGGTCCAAATTGATTCCGATTGAACTTCCGCACGGGGCGACCTACATCTCGATGGTCGAAGACCCTTCAGGCGGCCTCATCGTTGGCAGTGAAAGCCTCATGCATACGATCGATGGTAACATCACGCGCGTGTTCGCGCCCCCATCGCGAGTCGAGTGCGCCTATCGGGACCCCTTCGACCGAGTGTGGCTGGGAGGCGTTGACGGCCTGTGGCGCCTTTCCGGCGATCATTTGGTCGCATACCCTCTGCCCCGCGGCTTGACGCCGAGTGGTCACAACGTTCAGGCAATGACGCTTGATAGATCTGGTTCTCTTTGGGTTTCGTTCGACCGAAATGGAGTCTACCGACTGGAACGCGGCTCATGGACTCGGTCGGGAGGTCTCCTCAACCTTCCAGACGGCCCGGCTCTCATCGAGAGGACCGATGCTAAAGGGCGAACGTGGTTTGGGTATAAGGACAACCTTCTGGCGATGCTGGATGGAAAGAAGATCTCGCTCTTTACGACCCAACAAGGTGTGGATGTTGGAAACGTCATCTCAATCTATGAAAGGGGAGGACGAATCTGGATTGGAGGCGATAAGGGTATCGAATTGCTGGAGAATTCCCTCTTCTATCGCATTAACCCGGCGGATGCGGAAGCGACAAAAGGCATCTCCGGTATCGCGGGCGATGCGAACGGAGATATGTGGCTGAACGGCCTTTCCGGGGTAGTTCACATTACGGCCTCTGAAATACAGCGTGCACTTGCCGATCATGGCCACGCTATGGCCGTCGAACGGCTCGATCATCTCGATGGACTGTTGAGCGCCCCGGAACAGATCAGGCCTTTGCCGAGTGTGGTCAAGACAAGCGACGGGCGAATTTACTTTGCCACCCGAAGTAGTGTCGTCTGGATAGATCCGCGTCAAATACCAAGAAACACTACTCGACCTATGGTGGACATCCAATCCGTCAATGCGGACGGAAAAATGTACGATCGTCCCAAAGAACTACATCTCAAGGCAAACATCGACAATCTTGAGATCAGATACACCACTCCAAGCCTCTTGATCCCGGAACGAGTCCGCTTTCGATATTTCATGGAGGGTCTAGATAAGAGATGGACTGACGCTGGAGATCGCCGTATGGCGCTGTATTCCAGAGTTCCTCCTGGCACCTACCTCTTCAAGGTTATCGCCGCGAACGACGAAGGACTATGGTCGGAAGGCGCCGGTATGGTGAGCATCGATATTCCCCCGTCGTTCATCCAGAGTATCTGGTTCGAGATCTCTTGCGCGTTGGTGATTCTCTTGTTTCTCTCTTCGGCTTACGTACTGCGTTTTCGGCAAGTGAATGCGCAGATTCGCGCTCGGCTATACGAGCGAGTCGCCGAACGAGAGAGGATCGCACGCGAGTTGCACGACACGTTCTTGCAGGGGATACAGGGATTGCTGCTTCGCTTCCACACGGCCGCCCGTTCGATGCCGCCGGAAAGTTCAGGACGCAAATCGATGGAGGAAGCCCTCACGCAATCGAATGAAATAATGCTAACCGGCAGGCGGCTCGTCCAGGACTTACGCAATACGTCTCGCGCTGTGACGCTGAGGGAGGAATTGGAGGCAATCGGTCGCGGATTTCAGGGACTCTACGCGACCGAATTTTCTATCGGCACCCATGGAAAGGAATTGCCTCTCAATCCGATCGTCGCCGACGAGTTGTTCAAGGTCGGACGCGAGGCAATCTCAAATGCCTTCCGGCATGCGCAGGCGTCGTCGATCCGCGTTGAATTGGATTACAAGGATCGGGATTTAAGGCTCTTGATCCGCGATAATGGACAGGGGATCGACGAACGGGTCCTGGTAGAAGGAAAGAAGACGGACCATTGGGGTCTTCAAGGAATGCGAGAGAGAGTTGCACATCTGAATGGCACCATCCGCTTTGAAAGCCAGCAAGGAACAGGCACCACCGTAGAGGTTAAAATACCCGCATACAGGGCGTATCGACGCAAGCAGTTCCGGTTGCCGCAGTGGTCGTATTTCGAATGAGCGAGAGTGGCGCCATCACGGTATTGGTTGTCGATGATCACCCGTTTATGCGGGCCGGCTTGGCGGGGGAGATCAATAGCCAGCCGGATATGCGCGTCGTTGCCGAGGCAAGTGATGGAATCGAGTGTCTCGAGAGATTCAACGAATTCCTGCCTGACGTCACACTGCTCGATCTGAGGATGCCGAACATGAATGGATTGGACGCTCTAAAGGCGATTCGAGCCGTGAAACCCGATGCAAAGGTGATTATCTTAACAACCTTGGTAGGAGATGTTCAGGTCTACCGCGCTTTTCAATATGGCGCGACGGGATATTTGCTCAAAAGCCTCTTGCAAGACGAGTTGGCCGATACAGTCAGGGCTGCGATGAAGGGGCAAAAGCGAGTGCCGCCAGAAATTGCTGCCAATATTGCATTGCACGCTACTGACGAGGATCTGACCGAGCGAGAACTCTCCGTGCTCCGCGCCATTTCAAAAGGTTGCTCGAATAAGATCATCGGGGCTGAGTTGGGTATCTCCGAGCACACGATCAAGAATCACGTGCAAACCATTTTGGCAAAGCTGAGAGCAAACGATCGGACGCACGCCGTGACAATTGCTTTGCAGCGGGGCTTTATTGAAATGTAGGGCTCGTGATACGGCCTAAACAGAGAGGTAGGAGACTGTTTCCCGATTCATCTAAGATGCAAGCTCGGTCAACGTTAGTTGGGGGTGACTCTAACCCTCGAAGCCGGACTGAATATTCCTTTCGCCACCGTGCCGGCGGCGTCCCTAAATTCGCTGCGAACGTTCGGCTGAAGGCCGCCTGGTCTGAAAAGCCCGCTTCAATCGCGATTTCAGCGACCGAAAGCCTGGAGTGCAGGAGAAGCTGTTGCGCGCGTTCGATTCTTTGTTCATCACGAACTTGTGCAACGACGTGCCGAACGTGACTCGAAAGCATCGACAGAAATAGCTTGCGGAGACACCACACTCTGCCGCGAGCCGTTTTAGCCGCACATCTTCTCCCGAAAGATTCTGCTCCAAACATTCGAGTGTCCTTCTCTTCTGCCACGGCGCTAAGCCACCCCGATACAGCTGGCGGGTCAATGGGAGTGCACTATATGTCAGGACAAGGTGGCCGCATAGCATTTGAAGATACTCATCTAGGAACAACCCAGGGAGCTCGAGCCTCTGGCACACATACGGGCGAATCATTTCCGCGAGATGATAGAAAACCAGATCTAAATGACTTTCCGGGCAGCGCAGGTGACCAACCATTGGTAACTCGGCCTCCTCAGTGAACGCGTTGAGAGTTGCTCGTGGGATGTTGAAATGAGTGACTTCGAATGGAGTGTCCCTTAGCACTTGCGGGCGCGATTCCATGTCGAAGATACCGATGCTCCCGCGCCTCCAGGCAGGAGTATGAGTGTATCGATCATCGACCCATGATCCCCAATTAAGCGAATCCGGCTGAACGAGATGGACCGGGATGGTAAATCCCTTCTCCGACGCTTGTGGCTTCGTAGGATCGGGTTGCCCAGTCGGTGATTTCACGTACGTGATTGCCGCCAGCGTGGCGTTGTCGGATCTCAGGACGAGGCTCGGGGCTTCGGCGACACCGAATGCCCGGCCTAACTGGTTTCCGAACAGACGTGGTCCGTATCGCATAAGAGCCTCCTGAACTCGACGGGGTTCGGCTACAACACACAATTAGAAGCCCGATACGCCCACTGTACGGCCTGAAAGTGCATTCCGAAAGAGCCATGCGGGTCAATCTGAATAGTCAATTCGAGGGGGATGAATTTGGTGTCCGAAAAGTCAAAAATGAACCATTTCATCAAGAATCTTTCCAGACAGCCGGGATAGGCTGTGGGTGCCGTTGAATGGAGACCGTTCACGCACAAATCGAGAGACTATGCTTCACGTCGACGAAGGCGTTTGAGGACGTTCTGGCTGGACTGTACAGAGGTATCAGCAAGCCAAACTTCGACGAACTAAAGCAACGGCTGGAGAAGGCTCACGATCTTGCGGAGTTTGCGCAGATCGTTAAGAAAGCCGTTGGGAGCGCGGGTCTCCTTGAATTCCTTCATCTGGATTTGGGCGCGGCATTGAGGGTAGGATCTTCGGGGTCCTATCGGATGATCCGGATCATCGCGGGAAATCCAATGATCATGCGCAGTATGACTCAAAGCGCGCCGGCGGCGGGATCTTATGCGCCCGTAACAATCCTCATCTATCAGTTCGGTGGCGATGTGCGCGTGTGTTACGACACCTTGTCGAGCCTATTGGCTGCCTATGACAGCCCCGAGGCGCGGCAAATCGCGCAGGACCTGGACAACAAGGTTGTACGCCTGATCGAGAGTGCAGTGAAATGAGGCTACGGCACGGCAGATTGAGGGCACGAAACTGCAAAACGCGCGAAATTGCGCAAGAACAATTTCGGCGAGAGCCTTAGGATGCATTTGAAGGGCGCTCTCATTCCCGCCCGCATAGCGGTTGGGTCAAAGGGTTTCGCGGATGTAAGGCATCGAACTTGGATGATTTGTTGAATCTAAGACTGAAAAGGAGAAAGTCATGACGAAAAGTAACGGAGTTGTAACGCTCGCTGCTGCCTTGATGGGGGCGGTTCTGCTGCTGGAGACGACTATGAACATTGCCGCGGCGGCGCCACCGACCGGCATCAGGAACGTGGTGCTGGTCCACGGCGCCTTCGCCGATGGCTCCGGCTGGGAATCCGTCGCGAAGATCCTTGAGAGGGATGGCTACACCGTGTCTGTGGCGCAGCCCCCTGAGACCTCCTACGCCGAGGACCAAAAATACACGAAGGCCGCAATCGACGCCATGGGCGGACCCGTCGTCCTGGTCGGCCACAGCTACGGCGGGTCCATCATCAGCGAAGCCGGTAACGATCCAAACGTTGCGGCACTGGTGTACATCGCCGCCTTTGCACTCGATGAAGGCGACAGCTGTGCGTCGATCGAACAGGCCCGGCCGCAAGCGTCGAAGGCATTCAAGGCAGACAGCAATGGCAACTGGTGGATAGAACGGGAGCATTTCGCGGCTGACTTTGCGGCGGATGTTCCGCCAGCCGAGTCCCACTATATGGCTATATCGCAGGTGCCGATCTCCACTGACGCGTTCACCCACAAGGTAACGTCCCCCGCCTGGAAGACCAAACCCACCTGGTACATGGTGGCCACCGCAGACCGGTCGATCAATCCGGACCAGGAGCGCATGATGGCGAAGCGCGCTAATGCCAAGACAGTAGAAGTGAATGCCAGCCATGTGGCCTACATGTCTCACCCGAAGGAAACAGCCAAGCTCATCGAAGAGGCTGCGTCCTCCACACACACGTCGACCAGTAGCCAGTAGGTCTTTACGGTCAAGTGGGTTGCACGTTCTGCGCACCGGTAGGAGCGGTTGGTGCGAAGGCGTTAGCAGTCGAAATCAAACGGTTCGAGTTGATCCTAACTACAAAGGAGAATAGTCATGAAAGAGCATATTAAGAACGTGGTTTTGGTGCATGGAGCATTCGCCGACGGTTCCGGTTGGGAACCCGTCGCGAACATCCTCATCAATAACGGATACAAGGTGTCGGTCGCGCAGCCTCCCGAAACCTCCTACGCCGACGACCAAAAGTACACGAAGGCGGCCATCGACGCGATGGGCGGACCGGTGGTTCTGGTGGGCCATAGTTATGGCGGGTCCATCATCACCGAGGCTGGCAATCATCCAAACGTTGCCGCGCTTGTCTACATTGCCGCATTTGCACTCGATGAAGGTGAGAGCTGTGCGTCGATCGANNTTCGCGGCCGACTTCGCAGCGGACATTCCACGGGAGAAGGCCGAGTTCATGGCTATATCGCAGGTGCCGATTTCCACCGACTCGTTTACCCATAAGGTTACGAATCCGGCGTGGAAGCACAAACCCACCTGGTACATGGTGGCCGCCGAAGACCGATCGATCAATCCGGATCAGGAGCGCATGATGGCGAAGCGCGCCAAAGCCAAGATGATCGAAGTGAATTCCAGCCATGTGGCCTACATGTCTCACCCGAAGGAAACTGCCAAGCTCATCGAAGAGGCTGCCACCTCCGCGCAAGTCAAACAATAGCTCGAGAGTAGATCCTCCGCCGATCTTCACGGCATCGGCGGAGGACCGGATGCACTTGGTCGCCTCAGGAGAACACAAATGGAAAATCACATCACCATACCAGGGCGGGGTGGCACGTTCGACGCATACATCGCAAGGCCGAAGGCTTTGCCCGCTCCGGCCGTCGTCGTTCTGCAGGAATTGTTCGGGGTTAACGCCGACATCCGCAAGACCTGCGACGAACTGGCAGAGCAAGGCTTTGTCGCGGTCGCGCCCGATCTGTTCTGGCGTCAGGAGCCGGGCGTTGACCTTAACGTCACCTCCGACGCTGACTGGCAGCACGGCCTTCGCCTCTATCAAGCGTATGATCGCGATGCTGGCGTCAGAGATATTAAGGACACGCTGGATGCTGTGGCAAAACTGCCGGAGTGCACGGGCAAGATTGCCGTCCAGGGCTACTGCTTCGGCGCCTTGATGACGTTTCTGACGGCCGTGCGCTGTCACGTTGATGCCTCCGTCGCCTATCACGGAGGTGACACCGAAAAGTACTTGGGCGAGGTCGACAATCTTAGTGTGCCACTGCTGATGCACCTGGCCGAGGAGGATGAGTTCATTTCCAAGTCTGCGCAAGCTGAGATCAAGGCGGCACTTGCCGGCAAACCAAATGCGACAGTCTACAGCTATCCGGGTCAGCATCACGCCTTCGCTCGGCATAACGGGAGGCACTACAATGCCGCGGCGGCAGCGCTTGCCAACGGCCGGACAAGCGAGTTTCTACATCAGCAACTGCGGTGATGTTCGATCACGCAGCAGTTTCAGGCGATTGGGGCGCTTTCGCATCGGCCAGGTCGGCGAACGGATCAATCGAGGTCGCGGATGAGTCAATTTGGCAAGGAGAAATGCAATGACTTAAGTCAAAACGGAGTTGGCGACCGTGGAAGAACACGACAATGCG
>PMSX01000140.1 GCA_003167495.1 Bryobacterales bacterium
CGAGAAGTCGGAGGAGCGGCGCAAACAGCTGGAAAGCAATTTGAGCGTAGCCGCCCGAGTGGATGACATAACCGCGCTGCGATCGCACCTTGCCAAGATTTTACATGCGGTTCGCGACGAAGGGCGAAACGAGAAAAGCAAGGCGCAAGAAGTCATTGATGGCCTCGGTAAGCAAATTCAGCAAGTTCACAAAGCGCAGTCGCGATTCATCTCCCACTTGCCCGGGCGCAACAATGCCATCGAGTATTTGAAGCCATTTTTGCAGACGGTTCCACCGCTGGCTAGCCTGCGTATGGCGATGTTCGCGGCCGATTCCTTAAGGGTGATTCGCGAACGGCACGGCGAAGAGGCGGCTAATTCCATCATTCAAGATCTGGCGGCAAAACAAGTGCAGCCGCTATTTCCCGAAGGAAAGGTGTTTTGCTGGTCGCCGAATGCCTTGCTGCTGGTCTGGCACAGTCAGGACGAATCCACTGCTCCGGGCGACATCTTGTCGCGTTTGAAGCCGTCCTACGAGCAGCGGGCGTTCGTGGGCACGCGCGTGGCTGTCTTTAACGTCACATTGCGTTCGTTGGTGGTGCAGGTCCGCGGAACCATGGAAGAACTTGCTTGGACGTTGGATCGCTTCTCTCGCGGAGGCGGCGCATGTTGACTTCAACATCGCCGCTCGCCGAGACCGGATCTGCGGCGCTGAGCATGCTCGCGCAAGGCTTGCCGGTTCACCGGACCCTGGAAGCAGTAGCGACGGTTGCAGTGCAATTGCAGCACAATACACGCTGCGCCATCTTATTGCTGAAGGATGACCGCTTCACGCTGGCGGCGGGAGTGGATTTGAGGCTCAGCGACCGGGCTTTGCTGGAACAGATTTCCGAAGTTTCAAGTCTCTCTGAACTTGGCTCGTTTGGACATGCTCACTGTGCCGAAGTGAAGCCCTTATTGACGCAGGCCGCCGAGTTAGTCGGCATAATTGTGATCTTCGATTTCGTGTCTGCCAACGCCTGTGGGCAGGCAATTCGTCAATTAAATGAAATTTGCCTCATCGCTACCCTCGCGATCGAGCAAAAGAATCTCGTCGAAGAGCTCTCCTATCTTGTTCACCACGATCCGCTGACCCACCTGTGGAATCGCGCCTGGATGGAAGAAGTGATCGCACGCACGCTCGAAGCCGCCTGCGAGACGGGCCGTTCAACTGGCTTAATCCTGATTGGCATAGACGCCTTTCGCCTTTTCAACGAGTTGCTCGGGCGCGAGGCGGGGGATCAGTTGCTACGTTTGATTGCCCAGCGGTTGACAGAAACCCTCGAGCCCGGCTTCTCCCTCGCTCGTAGCGGGGGTGACGAGTTCGTCATTCTCATGCCCAATCTGCATTCCCCCGCCAGACCGGGCGCGTTTGCTTCCCAGCTTCGTAGTTGGTTCGACAAACCGTTCATGGTGGGTGATCACGAACTGATCGTCCGTGCCAGTTTTGGCACGGCAACCGCCGGACCCGGCGAATATCTGGCGAGCGAATTGCAAAATCAGGCCGATGCCGCATTGCTCTTTGCCAAGCGCTGTACACGGGGCCGTGTCTCGTCCTTTTCTCCCGATATGGCCAAAGCGCCCCCGGAGCGTCTGGTCCTGGAGAGACATCTGCGTTTTGCGTTGCAGAAACGGGAGTTTGAACTCTATTATCAACCGCAAGTTCATCTATCCGCCGGGAATTTAGTGGGCGTGGAAGCGCTGTTGCGCTGGAAGCACCCGTCATTGGGGTTCATTTCCCCTGCCAGTTTTATCCCTGTTGCCGAGGAAATCGGCATTATTGAGGAGATTGGCGAGTGGGTGCTGTATGAAGCGATTCGCCAGCTTGAGGCTGGCATAGAATTGGCCTCCGCAACCTACGCATGGGTGTGAACGTCTCTGCGCTCCAGTTCGCGCGTGCCGATTTCGCGTCGCTGGTGGCCAACCGCTTGCGGAATGCCGAAATAGAACCGCAGGAACTTGAATTGGAGATCACCGAGACTGCGCTGATGACGAACCTTGAGCGTGGCGCTCGCCAGCTAAAGCTGCTGCGCGCTTTGGGCGTACAGATTGCTCTCGACGATTTCGGAACCGGCCATTCGTCGCTAGCCTATCTACAGCAGCTGCCCATCGATCGGCTGAAGATTGACCGCGCATTCGTCAAAGACATCTCTTCCGCCGACGCACGCCCACCACTGCTTTCGAGCATCATTCAGATGGGCCTCAGCCTGAACTGTGCAGTGATTGCAGAGGGCGTGGAAACCGTCGAACAAGCAATTGCCATTTCAGCCATGAAATGCCAAGAAGCGCAAGGGTTTCTCTTCTCAAAGCCGCTTCCGGCCATGGATCTCTTACGGTGGGCCGCGTCCCGCTCAACCCGTTCAGCACTCCCTCCCACAACCGAGAACCATCCTGGACGTGCGCTTGATAGCGAAGCTTCGCTGGATCAAGCAACCACAAGCGAGGAAGTGTCTATGGCCCTCCCCCGACAGTAGGGCTGGCCTCTCGGCCCACCAAAACCGACAAAGCCGCCACAGGCCAAGTAACACTAATCAGTTGTTTCGCTACTCCCGTCTGGCCTCGCGGCAGCGTGTCGCCAAAATTGCCGCCACCAGTCCGCTGGCGAAAAGGGGAAGACTCGCCGGCTCAGGCACGCTAGCCGGCGTGTATGTATAGGTCACCTGGCCATCGACTGCACCGCTAAACTCGTTGCACCCGCTGGGCGTGGACGCCGATCCCCGGCACGCCGTGTGTCCAACGATGGTCAGATCGACATTCCCAGCGCTCTGGAAATCGCCAAGATCCGCCGTCGGAACGGTAAAACTTCCCGTTTCGACTTGCTGGTCGCGGCCAACCATCTGCCCGAAAGTGATGGTAGTCAAAAGCGTACCTGTCGAATCTTCGATTTCGATCTCTGAAGAAAGTGCGGTTCCCTGTATCAATACGGCGCTGGAGTCAAAAGTAAAAACGGCTCCATCCAAGGTGCCCAGGGCCGGGTTAAATCCGGGAAGCGCGCCCGTGACCGGATTGTTGTTTAGGAAATTGACAGAGAACACACCATAGCTGTCCTCGATGGTTGCGCCGATTGCCGCGCCGCTGGCCTGCCCCGAGAACACACAGAGCGCCGCGAGGCAACAGGGGGCGGTAATCGACGCGAAAAACTTGAACGACTTCATATTTTGTCCCTTTCAATGTGGAAAGCGACAAATCGAGCCGGATTCCCTCGCCTACGCCTTAGAAAGCCAGGAATTAGACGCCGTGTCTCTTACGTTCCAGGAAACTCAGCCAGGCGTCCATGCCAAGACCGCGCTTGGCCGAGAGCTCAATGATCTCAATCGAAGGACGAATTTCGCGAATGTTGCGCAACGCTGTGTCGCGATCGTACTCGCACGCCTCTGCCAAATCCATCTTGGTGATCACGGCGGCGTCGGCACTATTGAACATGGTTGGATATTTCAAGGGCTTGTCTTCGCCTTCAGTGACGGAAAGCAAAGCTACCCGGAAAGCCTCGCCTAAGTCATAGCTCGCGGGACAAACGAGATTTCCCACGTTCTCAATGAAAAGAAAGTCCAAGGCCTCCAAAGACCAGCCATCCAAATGCGAGCGAATCATGGTGGCTTCCAAGTGGCAGCGGCCATCAGTCTTAATCTGCCGCACAGGAGCGCCGCTTTGCGCCAGCCGCTTAGCGTCATTATCGGTTTCGAGGTCGCCCACAAGCGCCGCCACGCGAAACCCGCGCAGCTGCAATTGCGCCAATGTCTTCTCCAGCAGCATGGTTTTGCCGGTGCCGGGGCTCGACACCAAATTGAGTACAAAGACGCCTGCGGATTCGAATGTTTTTCGCATTTCGCGCGCGAGTTCGTCGTTCTTGTTTAGAACATTTTTCCGAATTTCGAGTACGCGCGTGCTCATAACCGATATCGTTTCATACTTCGATCTCAATCGAGCGAACCTCCAGCTCCTTGCCTTGCCGAATGTCGGCGCTGGGAGTGTGGCAAACCGGGCAGCGAAAGCTTTGCACGCCCGACAACTCCACAGCTTTATCGCAAGGCTTGCAAAAAATCACAAGCGGCAACTCTTCCACGATGAGCTTCGATCCCTCTAACAAAGTGTCTTGCGCTGCCAAATCAAAGCTGAACAGCAGTGCGTCTTTTACGACTCCGGAGAGTGCGCCCACGCGGAGATGGATCGCCGTGATCCTCTTGGCATTTGCGGCCTGCGCGGATTCGGAAACGGTTTCTATAATGCCGTAGACGATGGATAGTTCATGCAAAGCGGCTACTTCATTTTCTCTAAATATTATCTGGTGACGCCCCCGGCATAACAGCGATAGATTCAGTGGAGCATTGGCCAAACGATCAAATCCGGAGCCGAGCCGCGCCTGTAAAGAAGCGGTAACGACAGGCTCGCTTTGAGGCACTTCATCACACTCGCGTGCCACGGCGCATGCCTGCACAGCGGTGAATCAGGCTCGAAAGATTGAATGGTGCTTGTATCGCTTGTTCCAACGCTGCGCATTTGCGGCCTTGTCCGACAAAAATTGGACTTCGACACAAATTTACTGTAAAGTAAAGAAGGGTGAGCACTGTAGCCCATTCGTCAGGCGTTCTGAACTAAGGCAAATCGTCTGAATTTTGCTTTCTTAGAACTACCATTCGGGCTGAAACTTCAGACCCAGGGCGCGTTTCGCGCGCGATGAAAGCGGATCTATGGTTTTTGCGTACCAAGGCTTCACCCACGAGTCTGGCAGACGTTGTTTCCTCTTTAACAGCGTTGAGGTAAACGTGCCGGCTATGGCCTTTACCATTGAGGTGGATCTGCGCCTGTTCGTTCAATTTAAAATTCCCGTTCAAGACGGGCCGTCTTTCTGTCTTCAATTGCTGACCAAAGCTTCTGCGGATGGTTCGTCGCATCTGGATAAATTTCGTCGCTATCAAGTGGTTGGCGAAGACTTTCATCCCATGGTTGTCGAGCGTGAGAAGAAAGAAGCCGAAAAAACCTTGAAGTGGCGCGAGCAAAAGCGCGTCAGAACGGCCGCCATGATGCAATCCGCCCACGAAAAACAGGAATTGGTAGCGAAGAATGCCGTTTGAACAGGGCGCCCCGTCGTCCTTTACTGCCGTATCTATTCAAAACAACGCGCCCGACTCCTCGGGTGTCTATGGTCTCTCCAATTCGCGCGAATGGATCTTTATTGGAGAATCCAACAATATTCGCGTTGCGCTGATGGAGTACTTGCGCGATGTCAACTCCTCTGGAACCGCTCGCCGGCCCACGGGGTTTAGTTATGAAACGGCTTCTCCTGGGAAGCGTGTTGCCCGCAAGAACGAACTGGTTCGTGAGCTAACGCCGGCCGAAGCCATTAGCCGCAGTTGAATTGCGGCTAATGCTTCCACATGGCAAAGCCATAGAGCGTATCCCCGGCGCCCACCACTAAATACTGCGCGCCGTCCAACTCATAGGTGATCGGCCCATTGCTAGGTCCCTGTCCCAGATTCGCATGCCAGAGTGCTTCGCCTGTCGTTGCGTTTAGCGCCACCAGGTTGTTCGATGGGTCTCCCGTGAATACCAGGTTCCCCGCTGTGCTCAGCACACCTGCGCGGATACCGGCGGTCTCCCATTTGTGGCTCCAGCGGATCTTGCCGGTCTTATAGTCAATCGCCTGCAGCATTGATTCTGCCCAACCGCCTTGATCGTTTCCGCCCCAACCCTCCGGCTTGTCGTCATCGTCATAAATGTAGTAGACGCTATAGGCTCGAGTCGCATTTACATAGAACAAACCGGTGGCCGGACTAAAACTCGGAGGCGGCCAGTTCGCAGCTCCTCCCTGGTTGGGAGACACCAGCGCACCATCTGTTTGCGGCTCCTTCGCCGGGTTTGGAATCGGCTGCCCTTTCGCGTCAACCCCCTTCGCCCAGTTGGTCTTGACATATTCGGAGGTGACAATGTTCTTGCCGTTCGTCCGGTCTAACACAAAAAAATAGCCGTTGCGGCTGGCTTGCGCCAGCAGTTTGCGCGGCGCTCCGTTAATCACCCCGTCGAACAAAACCGGCGTTTGCACTGCATCCCAGTCGTGCGTATCATGAGGTGACGGTTGGAAGTGCCAGACAAGCTTTCCGCTGTCCAAATTCAGTGCAACAATCGACTCCGTATAGAGGTTGTCGCCTTTCCGCCCTTTTCCCGCAATCACTGGCTGTGGATTCCCCGTTCCCACATAAACCAAATTCAACTCGGGATCATAGGTGCTCGGCACCCATGTCATGCCGCCGCCATGCGCCATCGCCTCCGCGGTCGGCCACGTCTTCGCTCCCGGCTCCCCCGGCTTTGGCACAGTCGACCAATGCCACTGTAAATCTCCCGTTTCCGGATCGCGCGACTCCAAGTATCCCGGAATGTCCAAATCGTCGCCGCTTACTCCCACCAATACATGATTCTTCACCACGACCGGCGCCACCGACGAATAGTAGAACTGGTCGATGTCACAAATCTTCTGATGCCAGCGTTCCTTGCCGTCTTTGATGCTGAGCGAGACCAGATTGCAGTCAGGCGTTTCGAAATAAAGCCAATTACCGTAAATCCCAACTCCTCTGTTGCCGAGATGAATGCCACCCTTCGTCTCCCAAGAATATCGCCAAATCTCCTGTCCCGAGCGCGCGTCCACTGCCCAAACGTGGTCGGGAATCGTGAAATACAGAACTCCGTTAACCATCAACGGAGTCGCCTTCAGCGATCCTGCCGGTCCTGGGCCGGAGCCGCCAAGCCTGTATACCCAGGCGAGGCTCAAAGAAGTGATATTGCCGTCGTTGATTTTAGTGAGGGAGCTGAATCTCCTTCCTGAATAGTCCCCGTTATAAGTCGGCCACATATCGGTCGGCTGTTGCAGCAGTTTCTCCGTCGTCAGGCCCTGCGAAAAAGCACTGAACGATATCAAGGCCAAAACAAGTGAGCGTCTAAAATACTTCACTTCAACGTCTCCAGAAAGGCCACAATGTCATGCATGTTTTTGTCGGTGTATTGATCGAGCAACTTAATATGAGTTTCATATGGGTCGCTCTTTTGCACCGTCAAACCCGGGGCCCGGGTCCATGATCGATACTGTCCATCGCTGTCGCGCAAGGCAACCGTAAAGTCATCCATCCGCACTAAGTCGCCCGTAATAGATTGCCCGTCAGCCTGAGTCACAGTCACCTTCACTGGCTTAGGCCGCGATCCTCCCGGGCCGAATCGAGCATTCTGCGGAAAAAGAAACTTGAGTTGCAACTCAGGTGGATCATATTTGCTCGCAATATGCGCCAAATCTCCTGTTGCCGAGTGGCATGTGCTGCATTTGCCTTCGCCGTTGAAATACATCTCGCCCGCTTTCACGTCGCCGGTCAGCACGTTCAACGGCTTGCTGAACGGATCGCGGTGCAGCGTATCTTGGAATCGCTGATGCAGAAAGTTTGCCAGATCCTGAATCTGAGCCGGATTCAAACTGCTCGATGCCACTCCACTCTGCATCGGGTGCCCTCTCTTCAAAAAAGGGCCGATTTCATTTCCATACCTGTCGTGCAGCACAACTAATGACCGGACCAGATCGCTTCCCTTTTGCCCCTCCGCAGCGTTCGGGTTCGCGCCGCGTGCTTTCGGGCCGTGGCAGTTGATGCACTCTCGAAAATAGATTGCCTTGCCCAAGTTGGCGGAGGCTTCATCCACAACGTGCAAGTCTTTAGGTCCAGCGGACAATCGGCTAGGTCTGCGGCCGGCCGCATTTGCAGTACTGCCATTTGGCGGCAGGGCCTTCGCTAGATAATCCACCACCTGGTTGAACTCGTCCGTTGTTCCTTTAGCCCCTTTCGAAATCATGTTGGAAACGACTTCGCTCCATTGATCTCGTGTCATGCAGCGGCCCAGAACAAGGTTGGCCGAATGACAAGCTCCGCATAGCTTCAAAGCTGTTTCTCTGTGCGGCCCGTCCGGCAATTGCGCGTAGGCCATCCCACCGCTGAGCCACAAGCTCAACAGCCACACGATCCGCGGTGTGCTCATAGCTGTAATCAGTGTCCTGCCCCCAGAGGCACCGACCGCAACGATTCCGCCTTGCTCAACTTCGGCCAAGCGAACCCGTACACCGCTACCAAGGCAAAGCAAATCATCGGCACAATGAACCCACGCGACATGTCGAACTTGTCCGCAACGGCGCCCATCAGCTTCGGCAAAATCGCGCCGCCCATGATGGCCATCACGATGTACGACGACGCTCTTTTGGCACGCGTCCCCAGTCCGAAAATTCCTAAAGCAAAAATCGTCGGGAACATCACCGACATTAAAAAATAGCTCAGAAAAACGCAGAACGCCGAGACCCAGCCGAACTTGCAGAACACCAGGAAAGTCGTTACGACGTTGAGTGCCGCGTACGTCCCTAAAACTTTGTGCGCAGAATACCTTCGCAACAATCCTGCCCCGGTGAATCGCCCCAACAGGAAACAGACGAAGGCGAGAGACGCCAGGTTCGAAGCGCCCTTATCGCTGATCGCAAGACCCCCGTTCTTGCCCGCAATGAGCCATCCGGACAGCCAGTTGTGCAAAAAAGCCGCGTTCGCCCCCAATTTGTTGAGTGAATCGTTCCATACTGCCGGAACGGATGGAATCTCCGTCGTCATGTAGTTGATGAAAAAACTAAAGATGCCCGCCTGTGCGGCCACATAAAAGAATTGCGCGGCAATCGCAAACACGAAGTGGCGGTGAGACCAGATCGAATGCGAAACTTCGGGTGTGGCGTCGTCAAGATGGTAGTCGTCTTCTGTTTTGATATCAGGGACGGGAGCGAAATAGAATACAGCGGCAAGTATCAGCACCACTGCGGCAATGCCCACATACGGTACATACAGCGTCTGGCTCCCGGTACTGTGGCCCAGAGCGTCCGTCGGATAGAAGTACATGCCGCCCGCAATCGGGCCGAAAACCCATCCAATGCCATTGCACGATTGCGCCAAATTGATGCGTGTGGCCGAGTAACGCGGGTCGCCAAGCACTGTTGTGTAAGGGTTCGCAATCGTCTCAAGAAATGTCAGGCCCGTTGCGATGAGACAAACGCCCGCGAGAAATGCTACGAAGGCGCCATTGGCGGAAACGCCGCCGGTCCGTACCATCTCACTGATGTACGTCGCCGGCAAAAACCAAAGACCGCCGAGGCCAACGATCAGCAGGCCCGTAATAATGCCGCCTTTGTAGCCGAGTTTGGTAGCGAGCCAGCCAGCTGGGATCGACATAAGAAAATATCCAAGGTAATGAGCGAACTGCACCGAGGCCGATTGCGATTTCGTCAAGTGCAGTTCGTTCTGGAAGTGCTTGTCCATCGTATCGATCAAGCCATTGCAAAATCCCCAAAGAAGAAAAAGAGATGTTACGAGAACAAACGTAAAGGCGACGTTTTGACCCTCGTTCGTGATGAACAGGCCCTTCCTATTGGCAACAGTGGTTGTTTCCATTTCCACTTGATACTGTATCGTTGACTGTAGGCGCTATGCAAACCGCCCCGTTTCGCGCCGACCAGGTGGGAAGCCTGCTTCGGACCAAAGAACTGAAAGATGCCCGCTCTGCTAGAGAGGCGGGCACGATAGATGCGACCGAGCTGAAAGCGATAGAAGACGTCGAGATTAAGAAACTGATTGCACGTCAAGAAGACACGGGCTTGCGCGCCGTCACCGATGGCGAGTTCCGCCGCTCCATGTGGCATTACGATTTTCTGGAGCGCTTGGATGGAGTGGAGTCCTACCAATCCGATCATGGGATCGCCTTCAAAGGTGGCATTGCCACCAAGTCCAAAGCTCTTCGTGTCACCGGCAAATTAGGCTTCTCCGGTCACCCCATGATCGAACACTTCCGCTTCTTGATGGAAAACACACATGTCACCCCGAAGATGACCATTCCTTCGCCCAGCGTGCTTCATTTCCGCGGTGGACGCAAAGCCATCAGCGAAACCATTTATCCCGACATGGCAGATTTCTTTCATGATCTCGGGTTGGCTTACCAGAAAGCCGTAAGAGCATTCGCCGACGCCGGTTGCCGCTACCTGCAGCTCGATGAGACAAACCTCGCCTATCTGTGCGATCCGGAACAATGTCGTATGCTGCGCGAACGCGGCGACGACCCGGATAAACTTCCCCTTGCCTACGCGGACATGATCAACACCGCGATTGCCGAACGTCCGGCAGACATGCGGATTACCATGCATTTGTGCCGCGGCAACTTTCGCTCAAGCTTCATTGCCACGGGAGGCTATGAGCCAGTGGCCGATGTGTTGTTCAACCGGATCAACGTTGACGGCTATTTCATGGAATGGGATACCGATCGTGCCGGCGGCTTTGAACCTCTCCGGCTGATACCTAAAGGTAAGATGGTGGTCTTGGGACTCGTTACATCTAAGATTGGAACCCTCGAATCGAAAGACGATCTGAAGCGCCGCATCCATGAAGCCTCTCGTTTCGCAGAAATGGATCAACTTTGCCTCAGTCCGCAGTGCGGCTTCGCTAGCACGGAGGAAGGCAACACTCTCGGCGAAGAAGAGCAGTGGGCCAAACTAGGCAGAATTGTTGAAATCGCGCGCGAACTGTGGGGCAGTGCTTAGGCTATCCGCTCTGATTGTCCTGTCGGCCGCTCTGGCTTCGGCGCAATCTCCCTCTTACGAGTCGTGTCCCAACAACATTTGCAAGGTCGTGGCGCTCGGTCGTTCGGGCGATTTACGCTGGCCTGATTTTGTCGATTTCCGCAGCCGCCTCGTTGCTTTCTACGCTCCCACTTACTCGCCTGCATGGCTGACAGAAGACGGCCCCACCCCGCAAGCACTGGCCATGATCTCACTCCTGAAAGCGGCAGACCTCAGGGGACTCAAACCAGAAGACTATAACGCCGACCTATGGGAGGAGCAAATCGCTCATCTCGATCGCTCCCAGTTTGACGTTTGTTTGACCGTCTCTCTCATGCGCTATTTGGCCGACCTCCACTTCGGCAAGGCCAATCCGGGGTTCTATCATCTCGAAACCAAATATCGAGACTTCGATATCCCCAGCTTTCTGCGATTGAAACTCATGGGAGCGACGGATCCCTCCGCACTCATAACTGCCGAAGTGGAACCTCCCTACGAAGGTTATAAGCGCGCTCAGCAAGCTTTGGCTGAATATCTCATCAAGGTGCGCGAACCGGAAACGGCACTGTCCGACCTGGCAGCTACAGTCGAACCGGAGAGTCACTACTCGGAGGTCAAACTGCTCCGTCAGCGTCTCCAGCAACTCGGTGACCTGCCTGGCGGCGAAACCATTCCGGAAAATGCATCACTGTACAGTGGCGCGCTGGTCGACGGTGTAATACATTTTCAAGCCCGGCATGGGCTCGAACCTGATGGCAGGCTTGGCACCGCGACTCTTATACAGTTGAACGTACCTCTATCTCAGCGCGTTCTTCAACTTCGCCTCGCCATGGAGCGCTGGCGCTGGGTTCCCCATACGTTCTCCCATCCGCCTATTGTTGTTAACATTCCGGAGTTCACTCTGCGCACTTTGAACAGCTCCTATGAGACTGACCTTGAGATGAAGGTTGTGGTCGGCTCCTCCTATGAGAATGAAACGCCCGTCTTTTCGGCCAATCTCACCTACATCACTTTTAGGCCGTATTGGAACGTTCCGAGCAGTATCCTTGAAAACGAAATGATCTCAAGGCTGGAGCAAGATCGCGACTATCTGGCCACTCATCGATATCAGCTTGTTAATGCCGCCGAGCGAGTTGTTCCCGCTCCAAAGGGCCTAACCGACTCCATGCTCAATGGTCTGCGCAGCGGGCGATATCGAATACGCCAAATGCCCGGCCCTGGATGCGCGCTGGGTCTGATCCGCTTCGGCATTCCAAACGAGCACAATGTCTACTTGCACGACACGCCCTCCCAAACGATTTTTTCTCTGGCACGTCGTGATTTCAGCCACGGCTGTGTGCGCATTGAACGTCCTGTGCAGTTGGCGGAGTGGAGTTTGCGCGGAACAGATTCGTGGTCGCAGGCGAAAATCCTTATGGCAATGCATGGCGGAAGGACGTTTCAGGTAAATCTCAAGAATCCCATCCCGGTTCTTCTGGTGTACGCCACCGCTGTCGTTCTGCGGAACAACGAAGTACGCTTCGCTTCGGATATTTATCGCCAGGACGCGTTGCTGGCAGATCGCTTGGCGCAAGGCTATCCAAGCAGGACTACTGACCAGTGATGGCCCAAACCACCCGCGGGCCCTGCTGTAACCATGCCGGAATCCACTGGCCATAGTAGGCTTCCAAGGGAGTTCGCTTCAGCTTCAGAGTTGGGGTAACGAACCCACTGTCAATCGTCCAATGATGGTCTACCAGCGCAATCAGTGCCAGATGCTCATGTGACTCTACTCGTCCGTTGACCGAGTCCAGTAAGGCTTCAAACGATTTCTCTAGTTCCTTTCTCGCCGCCTCCGTAGATGCCTGCTGCACCGCTTCTTGCGTCAGAACCACCACTGCGCAGGGCGCCGCGAGGTTTGTACCGAGAACCAGGCAGTTTTCCACCGCGGGATGCGCACTCAGCAACGCTTCAATCTTCGACGGAGCAACGTATTTCCCCTTCGATGTCTTGAATTGCTCCTTGATTCGTCCCGTGATCTTTAACCAGCCATCGGTGGTTACTTCTCCCAAATCTCCCGTGCGTATGAAGCCGTCTTCCGTGAACGCTTGCTGGGTCTCCTCGGGATTCTTGTAATAACCCACCATGTTCATCGGGCTGCGCAGTAGAACCTCGCCGATCGCAGAGATCCTGACCTCAACTCCTGGCGCGCTCTTGCCGGCGTAGCCTGGGCGACTCTCGCCATTCGGTGCAGTGTGAGTAATCCCCGTCTCCGTTGTACCGTAGCCTTCGGTCAAAGGAAGCCCTAGCGCGCGGAACCATTGCAGAAGATCACCAGATAGCGGAGCAGAACCAGACGCGGCGAACGCCACCTGCCCGAAACCCATCTGATGCATTATGTATTTGACGATTAGTGTTTTAACGAGCGGTATTCCCAGCAGCCGGTCGAGCGCTTGGCGCGAAATCTTCTCGAACACCCTTTGCTGAAACTTCGCATACAGCCTCGGGACAGAAAAGAAAACCGTAGCGCGCGCACGCTTGAGGTCCACAAGAAACGTCGCCATGCTCTCAGTGAAAAAAAGATTCCACGAATAGTAGATTCCCGTAGTTTCGGTAAGACCACGTTCGGCGATATGAGCCAGCGGCAAGTAAGACAAGTCGCGTTGGCGACTCTCACCGGCCACTTGCGCTATCGCCTTCGCCCAATAAGGAAATGCAATAAAACGATGGATCGCCCCTTTGGGCGAACCAGTTGTGCCTGAAGTGTAGATGATCGTGGCAATATCGTCGGGCTTGCGCTGAGGATTCGTTGTCAAAGGCTCAGTCGTCTTGACGATTTCTTCCCAACTTGTCCCGTCGGTTGTGGCAGCGTTGGGAAAGCGTATAAGGTGTACGCCGGCTGGCCCCGCCCGCTGTGTGAGGTCTGCTGAATCAAGCGCTCCGATAAAACAGGCAGCGGGCTCGCAGTGTTCAAATAGCTCCTGCGCAGACTGCGGAGTCAGGGAAGGGTAAATAGGTACGGTGACGTGACCCGACATCCAGATGGCAAGCTCCGCGATAATCCACCACGAACAATTCTTCGAATAAATTACGATGTGCGAACCGGCGGGCCAACCTTTCGCAATCAAATGATTCGCCACTCGGCGCGCCTCATCCATCGTCTGTACCCACGTCCAATCGCGCGCCACGCCGTTTGTCGGCTGAGTCAGAAACACTTCCTCGGGCCGGGTTTTCTCCCAGTGATAGACCCGATCCAACGGCAACTCGATCATGGCTGAAGCTCTGGCTGCTTGGCCGGCAGTGACTTTGCCGCAATTTGTGCAATGTCCAGCAACTGCGGCGGTGCGTTGGAAGTGGCTGCGAGCGCGTCGCGCAGCATGGTGTTGCAGAATGGGCACGCTACCCCTACGACACTGGCTCCAGTGGCAGCCAGTTCTTTGGCGCGGGCATGACTGACCCGGTTGCCTTTCTCTTCTCCCAGAAACGCCAAACCTCCGCCCGCCCCGCAACAGAAACTTCTCTCGTGATTTCGTTCTGCCTCCACTACCGTGCCAGTAAGTGCAATCACTTCCCGAGGCTCATCATAGACATTCCGATAGCGGCCCAAATAGCATGGGTCATGAAAAACAACATCGGTTCCTTTGCTTCGCGGCAGTTTGTCCTTGTGGCGCGCCATGAATTCACTGTGATGCTCGATCTGCGGCGGCGTGCCGAAATCTTTCCAGTCCGTAGAAATCGTTCTGACACAGTGAGGACAGACCGAAACGATTTTTGTGACTTTGTTCTGCTTGATATTCTCCAGATTTTCTTCGGCGAGTTGTTGAAAAACGAGGTCGTTCCCCAGCCGCCGCGCTGGGTCGCCCGTGCACTTTTCTTTCTTCAATACGCCGAACGTAGTGCCCAGATAACTCATCACCTGCGCGAAAGAGGTAACAATTTCGCGGCCCTGCGGATCGTATCCTCCCATGCAACCCAACCACAGACAGTACTCCTGCGTGCCATCAAAATTCGGAAACTGTTGCTTCTGTATGAACTTCGTGCGTTCGTTGTTCGAAAGCCCGAGCGCGTTACCGTTCTTTTCCATGGCAAGAAAGAGTTTCGTACCGTAGTCGTCTTCCCACGCTCCTGTATTCACACTCCCACGCCGCAATCCAATAATGATGGGCAGGTGCGCAATTCCCACTGGACACTGGAACTCACAAGACCCGCAAGTCGTGCACTGAAACGCCGCTTCTTGGGAGTTGTATTTACCCAGCAGCGGCTCTTCCGACTTAGGCCCGAACTCGTTCAAGTAGCCGCGAACTCCCAGGATGATCTCTTTGGGATTTAACTCTTTTCCCGTATTGGCCGCTGGACAGTGTTCGGTGCATCGGCCACACTCCACGCACGAATAGGCTTCGAGAGAAACCAATTGCGTGAGGTCGGTGCCCTTAACCAAGCCGAAATCCTCATCTCCCTCCAGCTTAGGTATCGCGCTAAATCCGCCGCTCGAGAGAAACACAGTCAGTGGGCTGAGCACCAGGTGCAGGTGCTTGGTGTGTGGAATCAGCGGAAGAAATATAAGGATGGAGAGCGAGTGCAGCCACCACAGTGTTTTGGCGGTGGCCCCAGTTTCAGGCACAAAGAACGCACTTATGTACGTCACCATCAAAAGAAAAATGAGAAACGCGATGAATCCCGATTCGTAAGATACTTTTTTCCCTAACCAGACAGGGTGCACAACAAACCGGCGGATAAACAAGCCGAAAATCGACACCGCAACCAGCAACGCGAACACTGCCGCAAAGTCGAAATAGATACGTCCGAAGAAGCCCTCCGGTGAAAGAAAGCCCAGATCAAAGCCAGTCGCAAAATGGTTTAGCGAAACAAGGGCGAAAACGCAAAACCCCCAGAACACAAAGGCATGTGCCAGGCCCGGCAGTGGGCGTTGCCGAATAACTTTGGCTTGGCAGATAACCTCCCAGAAGAAATCCCATGCTCTCTTCCCAACGTTGCCAAGCGCAAAATTCGTATCTTTCTTCGACGCACGAATCCGCGCTGCTACTTGACCGAAGCGCGCCCAAAAACCCCACAGCGAAGCAATGACGAAAATGCCCAATAGCGCCTTTTCGAGCAAAGAGAAATGCGGGGGTTCCGCATAGCTGAAAGTCAGTAAAGCCAGGAAGTTAGAAGCAAACATCGACTGCCACCAGAGCGCCAGGAAAATGACCACTTGCGTTTTTCTTACCGATGAGTAAGATATCAAGAGGGAGGTGTCTCTGTCAATAGCTGGTCGAAACCGTAGCAAGTCTTCGGGCAAGAGAGTGGCGGGCCAACCCGATGCGCTCGCTCATTTGGCAGCTTTCGCCGACAGGCGGCGCGATCCTGACGCCAAAAAGCAGGCCGTTTTGCAAACCGCTGTTCAGATATTCATCGAGAAAGGCTACTGGCAGACCTCCCTGGATGACGTCGCCAAGAAACTGAAAATTACTAAGCCAGCGCTCTACTATTACTTCCGCAACAAGGAAGAAATCTACCTGGAATGCTACCGGCGCGGCATCGCCTTGACACAGCACAGCCTCGACAAAATTCGCTCTCACCAAGGCAGCGGCCTTGAGAAGGTCGCCGGATTCATTCAAACATACACGGTCATCGTTGCGCGCGATTTCGGCCGCTTCCTGGTCCGGCAGGATGACCGCGAACTGTCTCCCAAAGCACAGGCGGAAGTGCGTGCCGAGAAGCGCAAAATCGACCACTGCCTCCGTTCCTTCATAGAGCAAGGGATCGCGGACGGCTCTGTCCGGCCATGTAATGTGCGGCTCGTGTCTTTTTCGCTGGCGGGAGCGGTTCACTCTTTGGCTACTTGGTTCGAGCCGGGTGGCGCGCTCACCGCGGAAGAAGTTGCGGCCGAATTTGCCCAGACTTTGACACAGGGTCTCGCCAATCGCCGTTCGGCCAAATTACGTATCCCCGATTTCGAACCTATTCAAATTCCAGCAAAACTTTCACACGGAGAAATGCGGAGCTAGCGCTCCAGCCACATACTTTCAGCCATGATCGCCGAAACGATGGAAAAAATAACGACCCGCTCGACGCCAACTAGTGCGTACCTGATTCGAAAAGTGGGAGTTCTGGGAGCAGGCAACATGGGGTCGCGCATTGCGGCTCACATTGCGAACGCGGGAGTTCCGGTTGTTCTACTGGACATCGTACCTCCCAATGCACCAGCCGACAATAAGGCCGCACGCAACAGCGTTGTAAACACCGCTCTCGACGGGTTGAAAAAGTCGAAGCCGGCAGCTTTCTTCGATCCTTCAAACGTCCGCCTCACTCAAACCGGCAATTTTGAAGACAATCTGGAACTACTGCGCGATTGCGATTGGATCATAGAAGTCGTGGCCGAGAATCTGGAAATCAAGCGCGCTCTGCTGGCAAGGGTCAATCAGTTCCGCCGCGCCGACGCCATCATTACTACCAACACGAGTGGTTTGCCGGTCTCGCAGATTGCCGAGGGCATGGACGCCGGCTTCAAGAAACACTGGTTTGGCACTCACTTCTTCAATCCACCTCGCTACATGCGCTTGCTCGAATTGATTCCAACACCCGAAACCGACCCCGCGGCGATTGCGGCCGTGAAGCAGTTCGTCGACCGCCGGTTGGGCAAAGCGGTTGTCACAGCCAAAGACACTCCCAACTTCATCGCCAACCGCATTGGAACATTTGCGATGATGAACGCTCTGCGCATCATGCAGGCGATGGATTTGTCCATTGAGGAGGTGGACGCTCTCACTGGCGCTACACTCGGTTGGCCCAAGTCCGGTACTTTTCGCCTGAGTGACATGGTTGGCATTGATGTGCTCGCCCATGTGGCCAAGAACTTCTTTGATCGGATCAAGGACGAGCGGCCCGACGTGGCGCCGCCGCCGTTTATAGCGCAGATGCTGGAACGGAAGTGGCTCGGTGACAAAGCAGGTCAAGGCTTTTACAAAAAGGTGAAAGGCACAGGTGGCGAAGAGGAGCGTCTCGGGCTTGACTGGAAGACACTCGAATACCGCCCTTCTCTCCGTGTCAAGTTTCCTTCTCTTGAGTTGACGAAGAACACAGACTCCGTTGCCGAACGCCTGCGCCTGGTTCTCTCCAACGATCCAACGAAAGACGGCGCCGCCGCCTTCTATTGGCAAGTGTTGCCCGAACTCTGGAATTACGCAGCTCATCGCGTGCCTGAGATTTCCGATGACATTGTGGGCATTGATGAAGCTATGAAGAACGGCTTCAACTGGGAGTTGGGTCCGTTCGAAATGTGGGACGCAGTCGGCGTTGCTGTCACTGCGGAAAAGATGAAAGCTTCCGGCATCACTCTAGCGCCTGCCGTTCAGAAACTCCTACAAAGTGGTAAAACGAGCTGGTATCAAGATGACGCTTCGGTGCCCTCTGGCCGCCGCTATTTCGACATTGCGAGTGGGAGCTACCAGCCCGTGGTTTCCGCGGATGGTGTCACCTCGGCCGAGATCCTTAAAAAAGCTCATGGGGTGGTGAAGAAGAACGCCGGCGCTTCACTCATCGACTTGGGCGATGGTGTAGCCTGCATCGAATTTCATACCAAAATGAATGCGATTGGTGGAGACATTGTCTCTCTCATCACTCAAACCCTGAAACCTGGGAGCGATGCGCTTGCTCAATTCGACGCCTTCGTCATCTCAAACGATAGTGACAATTTCTCTGTCGGCGCGAATGTAATGCAATTGCTGTTGGGTATCCAGGAGCAGGATTGGGACGAAATTGACATGGCCGTCAAAGCGTTCCAGAAGATGACCCAAATCATCAAGTTCTGCCCAAAGCCCGTAGTAGCGGCTCCTTTCGGCATGTGCCTCGGCGGCGGTTGTGAGATTTCCATGCATGCCTCAGCCCGGCAGCCGCATGCCGAGCTATACATGGGCTTAGTGGAGACGGGCGTCGGTTTGGTGCCTGGCGGCGGAGGGTGCAAGGAAGTCGCGCTGCACGCGATTGACGCTGCCGCTGCTTTGCGCGAAGGCGGTCGTAATGAGTCAGTCGAGTTGATAGAAGCATTGCGGCGCGGTTTCGAAAACATAGCCATGGCGAAGGTCTCAACCTCGGCGGCGGAGGCTCGAACTATGGGCTATCTCTCACCGAGTGACATGATCACGATGAACCGCGAACGCGTTTTGCTCGATGCAAAAGCCCGCGCCCGTGAGTTGGCTGACGCCGGCTACTCAGCGCCATTACCGCGAACCGACATCCCGGCACCCGGTGCAAACATTCTTGCCACCTTGAAGATGGGTGTGCGTCTGATGCGCGAAGGAGAGTACATCAGCGACCACGATGTGAAGGTCGCCAATCATGTCGCCAACGTTTTGTGCGGCGGCAAAGTTACGCCCGGCACTCCAGTGAGTGAGCAATACTTCCTCGATCTGGAACGCCAGTCGTTCCTCTCCCTCTGCGGTGAAAAGAAGACCGCTGAACGCATCGCACACACTTTGAAAACAGGTAAGCCATTAAGGAACTAATCATGAAAAACGCTGTCATTGTGAGCGCCGTTCGCACGGCGGTTGGCAAGGCTCCTAAAGGCGCCTTGCGCTCCACGCGCCCGGATGACTTGGCCGCCGTCGCCATCAAAGGCGCTCTCGCCCGCGTACCGCTGCTTGAATTAAAAGATGTAGAGGACGTCATCATCGGCTGTGCCATGCCCGAAGCCGAGCAGGGAATGAACATGGCCAGAATCGCAGCATTGCGCGCCGGTCTGCCCATTGAGTCCTCCGCCTTCACGGTGAATCGTTTTTGCGCATCGGGCTTGCAATCGATTGCCTTGGCTGGCGATCGCATTCGCGCAGGCGGTGCCGATGTGATCATTGCTGGCGGCGCGGAATCGATGTCGATGGTTCCCATGGCGGGCAACAAGCCTTCTATGAATCCGTGGCTGGAAGAAAATCATCCCGGCACCTATACTTCCATGGGTTTGACAGCCGAGCGCGTTGCCAAGCACTATGGCATCACCCGCGAAGAGTCTGACCAATTCGCTTTGGCCAGCCACCAAAAAGCGTTGGCCGCACAAGGAGCCGGCAAGTTTGACGATGAAATTGTTGCTGTTCCCGTAACTCTCACCGTGCCCGATGAGAAATCGAAGCTCCAAACGACTGAGACGCAATTCAAAGCGGACGAAGGCCCGCGCGCCGATACTTCGCTCGAAGCTCTGGCCAAACTCAAACCAGCGTTTCACGCCAAGGGAGTAGTCACTGCCGGAAACTCATCCCAAACCTCCGATGGCGCGGCAGCGGCAGTCGTAATGTCTGAAGAGCGTGCTGCGGCGCTGGGGTTGAAGCCTATGCTTCGCTATCTGTCGTTTGCTTATGCCGGCTGCATGCCTGAGGAAATGGGAATCGGCCCTGTCTACGCGATTCCGAAGGCGCTCAAGATGGCCGGCTTGACACTCGATCAAATTGATTTGTTTGAGTTGAACGAAGCTTTCGCCGCACAGTCTCTCGCGGTGATCAAGACCCTGGGTATCGATCGCGAGAAGGTGAATGTCAATGGCGGGGCGATTGCCTTGGGTCATCCGCTCGGCTGTACCGGTGCGAAATTGACCGCAACACTTGTGCGCGAAATGGACCGCCGAAAGGCCCGCTACGGTATGGTGACCATGTGCGTGGGTGGAGGCATGGGCGCGGCTGGGATTTTTGAGCGTGTGAACTGAGAGATCAAAGAGAAGAGGCATAACAAAATGGCGACAATTGTAGAAACGAAAGTGAAAGTGGCTAAGGGTGGCAGCTTCCTGATTGAAGCAACGCAGCCGGACGAGGTGTTCACGCCTGAGGATTTCACCCAGGAACAAATCAGTACGGCGAAAACGGCTACGGAATTCGCAACGAACGAAGTGTTACCCGCCGCCGCCGATATTGAAGAGAAGAATTTCAAGGTCACCAAAGCCCTGATACGCAAGGCTGGCGAATTGGGTTTGCTGGCGGTGGATATTCCCGAAGCGTACGGTGGTTTGGAACTCGATAAAGTGACGTCCGCCCTGGTCGCGGAATCGCTTAGCAAGAACGCGAGCTTCTCTGTAGCGTTCTCCGCTCATTCCGGCATTGGCACGCTGCCGCTGGTTTGGTATGGCACCGACGAGCAAAAGAAAAAATATCTCCCAAAGCTTGCTACGGGTGAATGGGTCGCGGCTTATGCGCTTTCGGAGGCGACCTCCGGTTCCGATGCCATGAACATTCGCACAAAAGCCACGCTCTCCACAGATGGCAAAGAGTACATTCTGAACGGCGAGAAAATGTGGATCAGCAATTGTGGCTTCGCCGATCTCTATACCGTGTTTGCCAAAATCGACGGCGACAAGTTTTCCGCGTTTTTGATTGAGCGCAGTACACCGGGCCTCACTGTGGGAAAGGAAGAGCACAAGCTCGGTATTCGCGGCTCCTCTACCTGTCCTCTTATTTTCAACGATTGCCGCGTACCAGTCGAAAACTTACTCGGCGAAATTGGCAAAGGGCACCATATCGCTTTCAACATCTTGAACATTGGCCGATTCAAGCTGGGTGCCGCTGCGGTAGGTGGTGCTCGCACTTCCTTCCACCACGGCTTGCGGTATGCCAAAGAGCGCAAAGCTTTTGGTAAACCTATCTCCGAGTTCGGTCTCATTCAGGAAAAGCTGGCTGATTGCGCCACCGGTATCTACGTTGGCGAGTCTCTCAGCTATCGAACCATCGGAATGATTGACGCCTCTTTGGCAGGCGTCGACCATCATGCTCCAGGCGCTTCCCGCGAAATCCAAAAGCGGATCGAAGAGTACGCCGTCGAATGCTCCATCCTCAAAGTGTGGGGATCGGAGATGCTCGACATGGTGGTAGATCACGTTGTTCAAATCTACGGCGGATTTGGTTATGTGGAAGAATATCCCGCGACGCCCGCGTATCGCGATGCGCGTATCAACCGCATCTTTGAAGGCACAAACGAAATTAACCGGCTCATCATCACGGGTTGGTTGATGAAACGCGCGGTTGCAGGACAACTGCCGCTCCTTCCTGCCATCAAGCGCATCATGGAGGAAGTGATGGAAGGCCCTACGCCTAGCGAAGATGTGGAAGGTCCATTGGGCGCCGAACGCAAGATGTTAGAAAGCGCTAAGAAGTTGAGCCTGTTTGCCGCTGGTTCTGCTTCTCAAAAACATATGACCGATTTGCCAGACCAACAGGAAATCATGGGAGCACTGGCAGATACCATCATTGAAGTGTTTGCCCTTGAGTCGTGCCTACTGCGAGCTGAGAAGTTGGTTTCGCGCAACGGTGAAGCCAG
Source organism: Bryobacterales bacterium (assembly GCA_003167495.1). Lineage (GTDB taxonomy): Bacteria > Acidobacteriota > Terriglobia > Bryobacterales > Bryobacteraceae > Bog-105. The sequence continues at coordinate 21,893 of PMSX01000140.1, forward strand.
TGCAAAGAACGCTATCGCCATGACGAAGTATTATGCAGCAAAGGCCATGCAGGTTGTGGAAGTGTCCGCGCGAAAGGTCATCGCAGCCGTCGCGGAGGGCGATATGCTCCGCACACAAGTTGCCATACTCCGCCGTTTAGGGAAATACGAACCAGTGAATACTGTCACGCTCAGCAGACAGATAGCTAAACAGGTTTTGGCTGCTGGGCGTTACACGATCTAGAACAAATGCATACGGGCCGGTTGACGAACATCACCCGGCCCGTATGCCTTTTACCGCTCAATTGTTTTAGTAGGTTGTATGGGCTTTCGTGCTCACGGGTTCAGACTGTGTCTTGTAAAATTCGTCAAGCTGCTTTTGTGCTTCTTCCTTCTTTATGCCGTAGCGCTCTTGGATTCGGCCAAGGAGTTGGTCCCGTTTCCCGGCGATCTGAGTCAGATCGTCGTCTGTGAGTTTTCCCCACTTCTCTTTTACCTTCCCGGAAAATTGTTTCCAGTTGCCTTCAATCTGATCTGAGTTCATTCTTGAACCTCCGCCCAATCTAGTGCACGCGAAGAGCCACTAAGTTCTCCACCTGAATTCAACACTTTCCGTTTGGCCTGCACTCGTTAACGCTGTCAAAATCTCCGTCTCGGCACATTTTGTAATAGATAAAAAATGGGGCCACGCAAATCAGGGAGACTGGCTTACTTCGAATGGCCCCGGAGGTAAAATGCTTGCCTGTGCGGACGAGATGGTTAGACGGGCTGGCGACCTTGGATGACGCGGACCAGTATCACTACTATCGCGATCACAAGAAGAATGTGTATCAATCCACCCATCGTGTAGGAGCTCACCAAGCCGAGGAGCCACAGGACCACCAAGATCACTGCAATCGTTTCCAACATTTCGGATTTAATCCTTTCTGGGGGATTTGCTCGAAGCGCATATCCGTAGCCTTTTAGTGCAGGTTTGCGACCATATAGATGGTGACTGGAATGCAGATTGTGTTCGCGCCCTATGTCTAAGACTGCGAGACGCTTATGGATTGGCGCTTTTGTTGCAGCAGCCGGAATCGCGGTATTACTTTTTGTAACAGCGCGAGTTTTTGCCCGAAGGTTTGAGCCCGAAGTGCGCAGCCGCGTGATTCGCTATCTCGAGCAGCGGTTCGATAGCCGTATCACTCTGGCAAATCTACAGGTACGTATTCCGAATGTGTCGCCCGTGGGGTTACTGTTGCGCGGTGGCCGTGGAACCCTTGCACATGTGGAGGGTAGAAATCTTTCGGTCCGTTACCAAGGGCGTGAGGATGTTCCTCCCCTTTTCGCGGTCGATTCGTTTGCTTTTGATCTGGATTTGGGCATGCTCCGGCTGCCGCAGCCTCGAGTGCCTCAGGTGACGTTGCAAGGCATGACCATCACACTGCCTCCTAAGAGTGAAGGGCATGCGTCGGACGATCAGAAGGGAAAGTCCTCAACGAGTAATGTGGTGATCGATCATATCGATATCTCCCATGCTCGTTTGATTGTTCTGCCGAAACGCGCGGACGCCAAGCCACTTGATTTCGCGATCGAGTCGATTCATCTCACTTCCGGTGGGATGGGAGAACAGCTCGGCTACGAGGCCAGACTCACGAATCCGTTGCCACCCGGTCAGATTCGATCGCAAGGTAAGTTCGGTCCATGGGATAGCGCTAGTCCGGGGGATACTAAACTCGAAGGAGATTACGATTTCTCAAACGCCGATCTGAGCGTGTTCAAGGGCATTGCCGGGATTCTGCATTCCAGCGGGCACTTTGTGGGTACGCTATCGGCCGTGCGTGCGCGCGGCGAAGCCACGGTGCCTGATTTTCGTCTGACGAGCAGTGGGAATCGCGTTCCGCTCGAAACTCAGTATGACGTGATCGTCGATGGAACAAATGGCAACACGATATTGCAGCCGGTGCATGCGCGTCTGAAAAATACCGCGTTTCAAACAAGTGGTGGAATCATCAAACGCGAATTGAACGGCGGTCGGGCCATCAATCTAGATGTGGTGATGCCGAACGGTCATATCGAGGATTTGCTGCTCTTGGCCGTGAAAGGAACACCCTTGATGTCGGGGTTGATTCGCATGCAATCGAAGATATCAATTCCCTCGCTAGGTCGCAGCGTAAATGAAAAGCTTTTCCTGGCTGGCACGTTCGACATCGCGCACGGGGAGTTTCTGCGAAGTGCAGTCCAGGATAAGGTGGATGAACTGAGCCGGCGCGGACAGGGGAAACCGGGTGATCAGAATGTCGACGACGTCTTCTCTCGCATGTCAGGAACTTTCCGCCTTGCGGATCAGGTGATAACATTTTCCCATCTGAGTTTTGCGGTTCCCGGCGCGGAGGTGGGCATGCACGGTGACTACCACATGGTGGAAGATACTCTCGATTTCCACGGAGACCTGAGGCTGGAAGCGAAAATTTCTCAAACCATCGCGGGGTGGAAACACTGGCTCGCGAAACCACTCGATCCGTTCTTTGCGAAAAATGGAGCGGGAACGTTTCTGAGATTCCAAGTCGTTGGAACGACCAAGAAACCAGAGTTCGGCCTAGACCTCCACAAAAAGGGAGATGAGTAACTACTGCGCGGTCTGAGCGGGCGCTTCTTCAGCTTCAAGACTGTACTGTTTCAGCTTGACATGAAGAGTTTTCGCGCTGATGCCAAGAATGCTGGCGGCGCGGGTTTTGTTATTGCCCGTGTGAAGCAAAGTCGCTCGGATAAGGGCCTGTTCCGCTTCGTCAATGGTCAGTCCCACATGGATGTCCAAGTCCGATTGCGCGGTAGGCTTGAGAACGGGTCGTTGCGGAGTGGTCAGGTGCTCTTCAGCGATAACGCCCTCACCCGCCAGAATCACTGCGCGCTCGAGCACGTTTCTGAACTCGCGAATATTGCCTTCCCAACCACGCGATTTCAATTGCGCCAGAGCGGCACGATCGATATCCACTACCTTGGTGCCGTGTTTGGCATTGAGGCGCTCTATCAGTGCAGCCGCCAAAACGGGCAAGTCGCTGACGCGCTCACGCAAGGGCGGTAGTTCTATATGAAAAACCCCGAGACGATAAAAAAGGTCTTCCCGAAGTTTGCCCTCTGCAATCGCATTCTTAGGATTTCGATTGGTCGCGGACAAAATACGCACATCCGCCTTCAATTCGTGCTTGCCGCCAATTCGGCGGTATCGAAAATCTTCCAACACGCGAAGCAGTTTTGCTTGCATGGACACCGGCATTTCGGCTATTTCGTCGAGAAATAACGTGCCGCATTCGGCCATTTCGATGCAGCCGGCTCGCCTCTCAACCGCGCCCGTGAACGAACCCTTCTCATGCCCGAATAATTCGCTCTCAATGAGTGTCTCGGGGAGGGCAGCGCAATTGACGGCGACAAATGGATAACCACTTCGCTTGCTAAGCGCGTGAACGGCCCGCGCCACCAGTTCCTTACCTGTACCGCTCTCGCCGGTGATCAAAACAGGCGCCGTGGTGGGAGCCACCTGCCGAATCATGCCGAAAATATTGCGTATGCTCTCCGATTGACCTACCATCTCACCCAGCGCACCGTGTAAAGTGAGTTCGCGGCGGAGTTCGTGAACCTCACTCTGTAACCGGCCGTGCGCCGCTGCGCGATCAACCAACAACCGCAACGACTGCGCGTCGACGGGTTTCTCAAGAAACCAGAAGACGCCCAATTCGTGCACGGTTGCCACGGCTAAATCTATGCTGCCGTAAGCCGTAAGCACCAGGGTCGGCGGCAGAGTACCTTCGGCCTTTAATTTATGAATGAGTTCAAGCCCATCCATCTGCGGCATTCGAAGATCGGTGATCATCACGGAGATGGATTCAGTGCTCAATATTTCAAGAGCCTGAACGCCGTTTTCCGCCTCGGTGACTTCGAAACCCAAGCCAGCCGCCAGCATCCTTACATGCTGTCGTTCGGCCGAGTCATCGTCAATAACGAGCAGACGCATTCAATGTGAGGAAATGTCATTGTCTCACAAAGTCTGCGCAGACCTCACGCCGCTTCCGGGAAAATATCTGCTTCGTTGACTTCGCGGTCTCTTAGTTCTTGGCAGCGCACACAGCACCGCGCCCATGGAATCGCCTTTAGGCGTGCGGGCGCGATTCTTTCCTCGCAATCCTCACAACGGCCGTAGCCGCCGTTTTCTATCAAATCGAACGCCCGGCGCAAGTCGTCGCGCAATTGAGCGTCGCGATTCAGCAATCCCACGAGCAGGTCCCGCTCTACCGAGGCTTGAATCTGATCGAACGGATCAGCCGCATTTTCTATCTTTAACGGGCCCTGATCGCGATGTCGCGACAGAACTTCTTCCATCTTGGCTCTTAGCTGCCGTTCTTCCGTTTGGTACGCCATCTGTTTCATTGCCGTTGCCTGCCCTTTCCTGGAGGAGAATTTAAGAAATTCATGGATCTTCAAGCAATTCATGGGCCGAATTCCAAATGCCTCTGTCTCCGCAGGGTTTAGTGGAGATTTGCCACACTGGGCCGACGCTCTGTCGACATTAAAGGCTTTACGGATCGTCACGAAGTGTGAAGAATTTAACCAGCAATGAAATACACTATGGCCTTGTACCCAGCGGATTGGTATTTTAGGACAATGGTCGTTACTAAGCAGAAGTTTCTTCTGATAGACGATAGCAAGGAGGATCGATTCCTGGTTAAAGAGGCATTGGCGGCCTGCGGGTTCGATTGTGAAGTGGAAGAGTCGTGCGATGGCGAAGAGGCTGAACTCCGTCTCGCCAAATGCCTGAGCGACAATACTCTGCCCCACTTCGTCATCCTCGACTTAGTTCTACCGAAGCGTTCCGGCATCGAGGTATTGGAGAAGTTGTCTGTGTACGGCCTGGCTCAACGCACAAGAATCATTGTGCTTTCGTCTATATTGTCGGAGGCGGAAAGTAAGCGACTACGAAAATTGGGAGTTTGGCAGGTTTTTGAGAAGCCAGTCGACTTGGACGAGTTCTTAGCGCTGGGAAGAAAAGTGAAAGATCTCAGTTTGGCGGAAACGGGCACCTAAACCGGCAAAGTAAACCAGAACGTCGATCCGCTGTTCAACTTCGACTCGGCCCAAAGCTTTCCGCCGACTGCCTCAACGGTCCGCTGACTGATGGCTAGTCCCATTCCGCAACCTCCATAAAGATCCTGAGGATGGAGACGCTCAAGTGGAAGCATAATTCGCTCGCAATATTGAGGATCGAAGCCAATACCCGTATCTCTAATGCCGAACATGTGCGTGCCGGAGGATCGTTCCACCAGGATGGTAATCTTCACCGGGCCTTCCCGAAATTTAAGCGCGTTATCGAGTAACTCACGGAGCACGCCTTCAATGGAATAGGGCACCTGAATGCCACAGCATCGGATAGGATCCGAATAGATCTCTGCGCCTTTGTTCCGATCAACCAATCGTCGCAAAGCCGAGTCGAACATCACGCAGATGTCGCCACAGGGCTGATCCTCGCTGCTTGAGGCCGCCACCGCATACTGCGCCAATCGGCTCAACAAACTGTCCATGTCCCGCGATGCGGCGACGATCTCGTCCAGATGCGCGCGCAAAGCGGGAGCGAGCGGAGCGGTCAATTCCCGTTCAATCATTTGTGCGCGCGCAGCCGATCTTCTGGCATGCCGCCTGATGTCATGAATGACCGCCATGAGGAGTTCCTCTTCGGTCCGGCGCGCACCGCTGGGGCTGGCATGACTCATTCGTGAAGTCTCTCAAAAACTCCCGCACTTCGTTGGCCATTCTACTATTACAGGCCGAAAGCAGCTCCGGTTTTCCGTTCTTCTAGGAAGAAAGTAATAGTACGGGAAAAAAGGTAACAGTGAGACGCTGGCGCGAGCACTCAGAGTCCGCTCTCGATTCTTTGGGAAACTCAGCCCGCCCTTTTCAAGCGCAGCTGTTCGATCGTCTCTTCCAATTCGCCGATCTGCTTACGCAGCGATAGGTTTTCGAGAACCACCGCTTCATAACTCTTGGTCGGAAAATAACTGTCGCAGGGGCACGCTGGCACATCGCAATACATGCGCGTGTATTCCGCGGGCGCATGAGCCGAGCAGAGATGACCACATCGGGAGCATGGTCGATCGTCTTTTGCCGCGGCTCTTTTGCCTTTGTCGGTAACTTCCTTTTCGACCGAGCGAGAGGCTGCGGCGGATGTGAAGCCCATGACTATATTCCCTCCTGAACTAGGTGGCTATTGGCGGGAGGAGTTCTCCTACCGTTGTCAAAAAAACCTATGTAACTTTCCACGATGACGGCTTCCTTCCTAGGTACGGTTACGGCGCGCGTCCGGATTACTAACGGCACGAACAACCCAAGCCCAAGCAGGGCGAGAGATGCCGACATTGGCTCCGGCGTTGGGTCGGGTAAGGAGAACGGCGTTAGGCTTCCGGAGTCGATGCTGAAGGAAATGGTGTCACTCCGCGTTGTGTTGTATATGTTGCCTATAGCTCCTGTCGGGACGGGGCCGAAAGGAAAAGCAAAAGCTTCCCCTCCGCATGTATACGCGCCAGGTGGATAGCCAGGGCAATGAAACGCATCTGTCGCGTAATCCGCCTGAAAGTTCTCAATAAAATTTTCTTGTGTTACGCCAAAGTCCACTTCCGCATAAGAGGGATAGGAGAAATAGCCAAAGCTAGCGAGATTGCTGCTGACAGTAAGCGAGCCGTATGCATCCTGAAATGTCATCGTGACTGGGAATTGAGCGTAACACTGAGGGCAATTTGTTGAATATGGGGCCGATGCAGGATCAAATGAGAGCGAACCGACGATTGGGTCGCCGGGGTTCGCAAGATACAACTCCGAGTTTGGCCCTGGGACTTCGTAAGTAGTGGCAGTTACGCTTCCTTGGAAGTATTCCGTAGTCATCGCAGCGTTCAAACATGTTGCCGAGGCAGCAAGCAGAATTAGAAAGGCACTCCTCGTTTCCACATTTTCATCATTGCCTTGTCGTGCCATTCGTGAAAAGGACTAAGGCGTCCTGGAGCCTGAATCCGTGGCTCCACTTGACTTCGTGGCAAACAATGCTCCGGGAATGATGGGAAAAGAGGCGCCGAAAACCTTATCATTAGAGATAAATTAAGCTTCCGTATCACAATGGAACTTAGGCCTAATTTAAAGTTTAGGGAGTTTCGCTCTTGTCCAGACAGCTATTCGGAACAGACGGCATTCGCGGTGTGGCTGGAGAGCCACCCATGGATGCCCGTACGGCTCACGCCCTAGGCTTCGCCCTAGGCACTTGGGCACAGGCAGCACCAACCAAAGGTGTACCTACGGAAACGGCGGAGGTAGTGAGCGGCGCGGAGGTAGTGATCGGCATGGATACGCGCGAAAGCGGCCCTTGGCTAGCCGAGCAGGTTGCCGGTGGCTTGGCCCGCGCCGGCGTCAAAGCGCGCTTCGCCGGCATCATTACCACCCCCGGCGTCGCCTATCTCACCCGCACTGGCCCTTTTGTTGCGGGTGTCATGATCTCTGCCTCGCATAACCCTTATCAGGACAACGGGCTAAAAGCCATCAGCCATTCTGGCTACAAGTTGCCCGACGAAGTCGAACTCCATCTAGAGAGCCTCATGACCGAATGGCTCGCTTCCGGGCAACCCGCCCAGCCGCTAAAGCTAACAGTTGATGCGTCGCTGGACAATCTCTATACGGACTATCTCGCCTCCACGGTCTCCGCCAAGTTCCCGTTGAAAATCGTGGTCGACTGCGCCAACGGGGCAGCCACCGAAGTCGCTCCGCGCTTGTTTAAACGCGTGGGCGCCTGTGTCGATTGGATTGGCGCCGCACCCAACGGCCGCAACATCAACCTCGATTGCGGATCGTTGCATCTCGGCAATCTCCACAAACGCGTTCTCGAGACGCACGCCGATCTTGGCATTGCTTTCGACGGTGACGCGGACCGCGCACTGTTCGTTTCAGGCGCGGGCAAGATTGTCGATGGTGACGCCGTTCTATTTCTCACCGGCGTCAGCTTAAAGGAATCCGGTCATCTTCCGGGTGATGTTGTCGTGGCAACCGTGATGTCGAACCTTGGCCTCGAAAAGGCGCTTGGCTCGCACGGTATCGAAATGTTGCGTACGCCCGTGGGCGACAAATACGTTCTGGAGGAGATGTTGAGGCGTGGCGCAGCCATCGGTGGCGAGCAGTCTGGCCACGTGATCTTTTTGAAGTACGCCACCACTGGCGACGGTCTTCTGACCGCTCTGCGCGTCCTTGAAATCATTCACACATCCGGCAGGACACTCGACAACCTGATTGCGGAAATAAAGACCTTTCCGCAAAAACTGGTCAACGTGCGCGTGAAAACCAAACGGCCGCTGAGCGATTTGTCTTCTGTACAAGCGGAGATTCTGGCAGCGGAAAAGGCATTCGGCGGAAGTGGCAGAGTAGTGGTGCGCTTTTCGGGCACTGAGCCGCTAGCGCGCGTCATGATTGAGGCTAAGACGAATGAAGAGGTAGATGAATGGACCGGAAGAATCGCCAATGCGATTCAGGCGGAGTTGGGAACGGCACCGTAAGTCGGCATGGGCAGCGCACCCGCCGCCCATGCCGTGACTCGTTGCGTGGATGCCTTTACGCCAGGGCTACTTGTTCAGCCTGCAGACCCTTGGGTCCATTCTTCACGACAAATGAAACCCGCGCGCCTTCATCCAAACTCCGGTAGCCGGCTGATTCGATCGCGGAGAAATGGACGAATACGTCCTCTCCATTCTCACGCGCGATGAATCCGAAGCCTTTGGCAGCGTTAAACCACTTCACAGTTCCAGTTTCTTTCACAAATTCTCTCTTTCTGCTACTGACACCTTACAAATCAATTGAGAAAATCGAGAACTGCTTACCCTGAAAGGCACGCCGTACCAAGCGAATTCAAATGACCTGAGGAATGTTCGAGCCTCTCCACAATAAACTGAAGTTAGCACGTTTGTCAAATAGCACTAGGCTGCGAACCCACCCGCCGCGTCCGCCTGGTCTGCGTCGCCTCCCGATGCTCCCTCGCCAGATTCCGTCTCAATCAAATTGTCGGCGTCTGTGTCTGTCCCAGGAGGCGCATTCTTTCGGGCGAGCCGTCTGGCCATCTTTTCTTCCTGCTTCTCTTTTCGTTGTTGTTCTTTCTGACGTTTTTTGAACGTTTGTGGTCCACGACCCGGCATATGCTTGCTCCTTTTTAAATGCAAAACCGTCCACCCAGACTGGTAATATCCGGGCAGACGGTCCGCTTAAGACGTTTTACACGGCTTACGCCGCTGAATCGGCGAATTTACCAGCGCTGTCCCCGTCCACCGCCGCCGCCACGATTGCCGCCGCCACCTTCCCGGCGTCCACCGCCGTATCCGCCACCACCGCCGCCCGCAGGCTTCGGTCTGGCTTCGTTGACGTTCAGTGCTCGACCGTTGAGTTCCGCACCGTTCAGATGAGTAATGGCTGCCTGCGCAGCTTGCGAATCCGACATTTCGACGAATGCGAAACCGCGCGGCTGGCCGGTATCACGATCCGTAACGATATTTACACGCTCCACACCGCCGTAAGCGGCAAATGCGGCGTGCAGGTCATCCTGCGTAGTTTGATAACTGAGATTTCCGACAAATATGTTGGTCACAGTTTTGGTCCTTTTGATTGAAAATTATCTTTGTCAGACAGCTCTGAAACCAACTTAAACAAGAAGGAGAGGTCAGCGGCCAGATGGCACTCGATGGTTAATACGGATGCGCGCAAAGACACCTTAAGTCTACCAGATTTTAAGGGAGTGTCCATCGACTTGTTTGTAGGGCGGCGCCGTGCGCGGCCGCTGATCATGCTGGAGACGCCAAAGGCGATTAGCCGGGCCCAAGCCGCTTTACTGCTTTGCCCCTTTGCCTTGCAGCGCTCCAGACGCGGCCAGCAGGCTGGCAACGATGCCCCGCAAGTCGAGCCGCTCGCGTGCCCGTTCGAGGGCCGCCTTTCCCAACTGCGTCCGCAAGGCTGTATCTTTCGCCAATCGAACGATTCGGTCTGCCACTTGAGCCGGATCGTTCGGCGGCACCACATAACCGGTTACTCCATCTTCCACCGCTTCCGGAATCCCTCCTACCAGCGTGCCAATCACCGGTTTTCCATGGGCCATGGCTTCCACAATCGAAAACGCAAACGCTTCCTGCCAGCGAGAGAGTTGGCAAATCAAATCCGATGCGGCATATAATCCCTCGCCTAGCGGGTCGTCGACAAGCCCGGTAAAAGTAACAGCGTTTTCAACCCCCAGTTCCTTGCACAATTTCATATACTCATCGCGGCACGGTCCGTCGCCCGCAATTAGAAAATGCAGCCGGTTTTCTTGCGGCAACGCTAAAGCGGCGGCACGAATCAACACGTCTAAACCTTTATCGGGTGTCAGCCAGCTAACCTGCGATACCAGAATCTTTTCCGGAGAGATGCCAAACCGCTGGCGGAATTGCAGTCCGAGCGCAGCATTGCCCGTGCGTTGCAGGTCAATCCCGTTGTAGAGCGTCGTCAAACGCTCTGGTGGAACATAGCCTCGAACCGCATTGTCCCTGCGCACATAATCGCTCACGCAAAAAACTTGCTTGTAAGGCGCCGCCAAAAATCGGCCCACCAGGCGTTTCGGGCCCGTAGCCGCGCGTGGCACGCTTCCTTGGGGACGCGAAGACTGATCGGTGAAAAAAACCGCCTTTGCTCCGCCCAATCGGCTGCCCCATGCCATTGGAGAAAGAAACGACGTGAAACTCAGGTACACATACTCCGCCTTCGTTTTGCGGACCATGGAGAATAGTGCTTTCGCCCCGGCAAAACCGGTGTCGAGCAGCAGCGGATCTATGACAACATCCGCGCCACTCGCTTCAAAAAACTTCGCCACTAACTCCGTCGGTCCTTCCGGAAAGGCCAGGATACTGCGCCATCCAATCGCACGCAGCGAACGCGAAAATTCGGCGCCAAGCATCTCCAAGCCGCCAATCCGCCGAGGCGCACCCCCTATAACTGTAAGAACACTATTGGCCATCTACCCGCTCAAATCTCGACATCTGATCTAGCAATTGTTAGAATTCCACCTCGATCAAAGTACGCGACAAAACCCCGACTCCCACACCACAAAGGACGCGCTAATATCCAGCCTGCCGACACTTTGTCCTAAGACCTATTGCACATCACAGGTCCAGGCGATGTAGGCATTCTAGGAGTGTGGATCGCCCACTGTTCAGGTTCTGTCGTCGGCCACTTCTGGGCACACCCACGTGCATTATACTCCCGCGCCCTTGTTATCGATGCCAAGCACCGCTGTACCGCTCGAAGGCCCTCGTTGCGAGTTCATAGAGCCTGCTCGATTAAGACGTATCGCACAACGGCGGACTTGCTGACGGGCAATTATGGCGCGCCAAGCGCAGAAGTCCGAACGTAGCGGGTACGTCAGGCTGAGCCACGACCGCAGGGGAGTGCAACGCCAGCCGCTGTGCTTGCTCCACTTTTGTGCCGCGCAGCAAACCTTGGAACCCGAGTCTTTTCAGCATGGTCACGACCGCCGGCAGCCCTCCGTAAGTCAGATGCCGGCCCAGCGAAATCGTAATGCGTGGAAGCCCAATTTCGCAAGGCTCCCTCCCACCCTTGCAACCCCTTGCCTAGCTGGCTTATTCTCGTTACACTCACTATTGTTATTCGCCCTTCGGGTAGTCCTCAGAATGAGTCTGTGAAGCGTCAACTTCGCATCTCCACCTGCTTTAACGCAGGATTCTCAGGGTCCCAAACGGTTGTCAGACCCATGCATCGCCAAGATCGTCTGCTAGGTCAGGTACCACACCATGAACTATTTGAAACCTCTACAGAACGCGATCCCGAGACAAGCGAGGTGGGAGTTGCGATATTTCTTCCCGCGAGCTATCGTCTCTACTTTGGTAAAACGGCGTCCGGGAGTTTCCATGTTTGGAGCCGCTACCGGGTCGCCGCTTGCCCGGCAACTGGCCCACGTCAACGCGTTCGGACCGACGCAGATGTGCCGAGTCATGACGCAGTTTGGCAGCGACAAGGGTCAAGGATGGCATAACTACACAACCGTTTACTCCGCGCTGTTAGGCAATCTCCGGAACAGGCCGCTGCGCATTTTTGAAATCGGCTTGGGCACAAATAATACCGATCTTATTTCGAACATGGGGGTGCATGGTCGCCCTGGGGCATCGCTGCGTGGATGGCGTGAACTTTTTCCGCAAGCAGCCGTCTACGGAGCTGACATTGACCGTGATGTTTTGTTCGAGGAAGAGAGCATTAAGACTTTCTACTGCGATCAACTTAGTCAAGATGCGATTCGCAGCATGTGGTCGCAGCCGGATTTGCGGGACGCGATGGACGTCATTATTGACGATGGGCGACACACTTTTGAGGCCAACACCTCCTTCCTGGAGGGATCTTTACAGCGACTTAAGCCCGGTGGTTTTTATTTCGTTGAGGACATAGCAACCGCAAGCCTTCCACGTTGGCGAAATTGTTTGCCTACCTATTCTCAAAAATATCCGACTTATGAATTCGCTTTGGTCGAGTTGCCGAACGACGCGAATGATGGCGATAATAACATGCTTGTGATTCGCAGCCGCGAGTAACCAATGGCCGGGCGCCGGTTCTCGCCTGGCCGCGTTTCGAATTTCGCGACTAATCTGAAACCCGGCCCATGTCGAAACCGAGCGGGAAGCGTCAGCGACCTAGGCTAGTTCGTCATGCCGCTTCCAAATTCCTCTATCTCTCCCACCTTCAGTCACCTAGCGGCAGGCCCCACTTTTCCGACCGCATCACCCATATCGAGCGCACTCTAACCTCGAATCAAAACGGCACTATACGGCTAAAGCGATGGCCATTTAGCCGCGCCACATTCGGCGCCAACACCCGGCAAAAACGAATCGGCCATCCCGCCGAAAACGGGACTTTTTACCGCGCCTGCCTATATATTTTAAGAGACGGTAAAAAGCCCTCATCCTACGCCCTTTTCTCAACCGGCAAAAATCGCGGCAAAAGCTGTCGGGGCAGTTGTGCCGCGGCGCCATGCAGTGCTCTGTTACTTTCGCCCGCGTTCTCACCGCCCCCTTCCGCCGTTCACAACTCTTGCAAAATCTATATTCGCCTTTAAATCATCAACTTACCCAAGAATTTCTAATCGCGCCGCACGCCCGCGAGCCAAACTCTTGCCAGAAGCGACGCTTCGTCCGACATTCGGCGGCACTTGGCGCGCTAGTTAACAAAAGGAACCTAAGTTTTGTGAATAAATACCGATCCTCGAAAGGAAATGCCGGCCAAGCACTGGCTCGCCAAATCTTTTCTTTTTTTTGCACCGCGCCAAAGAATTATCATTCTGGGTATAATTCCGTTCAACGCGCCCTCGACCGTGGGGCAGGACCATTGGCGCTCGCCGCCATCGCCGGCAACAGTTATGATTGGTGCCGCCAGATCAAAGTCAAACTTATTTCTTTGTTCTTATTCTGTGTCGTTGCCGCGTGCGGCAGCGGAACTTGTTCGTCCGTGGGGGTGGACAACATCACTCAGTATGGGGCACGAGTTACATGGCAAGTGACCTCCGCCCAGCCTCCCACGCTCCAATATCACGAGCTAATCTGGTTGCCTACTGCCACCTACGTCTCAAATGGCAACTCCTTCGGCAGCAGTCCGAATGTAGTGGGACTAAACTCTTTGAGTGAAGCGTCAAACACTAACTTGGCCGGGATCATCTTCAACGCGCCAGCGGCGACAAGCATTACCTATTCACCAATCAGCAGCGACACCACCGCAACGACGGCAGGCGGCGTGTACTCGTCAACGAACGCTTGCAGCAACGTCGTAGGATCATTCACCACCGGGGCGGCGCAGACCTTTAGCCAGATTCATCCCACTGGACCCAGCATCTTCACGCCTCCCACGAGCTTTGCCATCACTGGCACAACCTGGACGGAGGGGAGCAATTGTGGCACTGGCACGCCATCGGGGGCGACGATGATGGACTGCATCAACGCAGCTAACAGTGGATCTCCCACGGATGGAGTGCTTCTGGCGAACGCTAACCATGTATGTACGAATGGCCAATGCGTCATGCCCTCACCAACAGAACCGAGCAGCACTTTTACGCAGTTCGGTATAGTCACTTCTTCGCCTGCGGTATTTGAAACTACTGACAGTACGATCCCTTTCACAAATGGGCAGGCGGTAACGCTAAATTCGACAAATGCCCTGCCCAATCCACTTGTACCAGGGCCAGCTGGAAATTCGAGTCAAGATGCAGTTTATTATGTATGCACCACATCCTGCAGTCAAACCGGGAATGACTTCCAACTGAAGGATTACACCAACACGTTGGTGAGCACTCTCGCGACAACTGGATCTGGGACGTTTTATATTCAAGCTTGGCCCCCCCCCAGCACCTACCACATAATCGATGTGCAAACTTCTTCGTCGCTGCTGCCTCCTAACGGTGTGCGGCTCGACCCAGCTGCTTACGGTTCAGCGCTGGCTACGGTGACGTTTGATAATGCCTCACTGGAGTGCTATTTAATGGTTGGCAATTGGATCTGGCGGCATACGCAGTTTGTTCCACAGGCGACGGGCAGCATAGCCGACCCGAAAGGCGTACCCGCGTTGATTCAATTCGATACTGGCGGCACATCGGGAGGAGTGAACAACTTTGTTTTCGACCAGGATTGGTTCAACGGCCCAACGAGACCAGACCGAGAGCAGACGGAGTTGCTGTATGTAAGCGGGGCGAACTTTGCTATCCAAAACAGCGCTATCACCAATGCCCAGAATTGGACGCCGGTGACGATGTCCACACTAACAGTTAGCGGATCGGTAGTGACCATGGGTGCTGGTGAAGACTATTATCAGGGGCATAACTGTTCTATTGCTTCCAGCTTGAGTGCAACCTTCGGCGGTAGCGGAGCGGTGAACTTTTACTTTGACCAGAGTTGCAATCCGACGATTGCACCAGGCGCGGGCGTAACGGTGAGTAGTGCGACTGGCTGGACAGTACTCTCGGCTGCGAGCGTAACAGCCGGCACCTTCCCTGTGGACAGTAATTCCCGGTGGAGCGTTTATCCCGTAGGATTTGCGACCGTCACGAGCGGGTCTGTTAGCATAACGGATGTCAATTCAGCAGCCTCCTTGAGCCAATTACCGGGAGTGCAATTTTATGATTGCAACGGTGCGGTTTACGGATCGGCAGAGTCGGGCGCGACGACAACCGCGCAAGGATGCACGTCCCAAGAAATATACATAGCCGCACCTCCCGGACCGTATTCGTTCGTGAATAACAGTTGGGACGGCGGCGGGATCGAAGGGCCATATTTCAACGCGACCGTCGACAACGGTTGCCCCAATAGCGGTTCGTGCCCTGCCATCCCTTCACAACCGCACGACGTCTATATGCATCGAAATACCTACACCCTACATAAAGACTGGGTGCCGTCGTTAGGAGCCCCCTGGGACTACGGGTGGATGAGCAACCGTAACGGCCCTGAGTTCAAAGGTGTCCAAAGGGTGCTGATCGATGGCGAGGTCTTCAATACGATGATATCCGATATCGATCCCGGTGGTCCATGCTTGGGAATAAGTAACCTAACAGGCGGGTGGGCCGAACAACAGGCAAGTGACGTGGAAATCGGTAATAGCACATTTCTAAATTGCGGGGAAGGGCTTAACTTAGTTGGATCATATAACACCACTCCGGCAAATGCTGTGCCACAAAGAATCTGGCTTCATAACAATCTAGGCGAGTTTAGCTTAAACCCGGATACACTATTTTCCGTAGGTCAGTTATACCCGAACGGGTCGCTGATTACCGGATCGAACACTTTGTTTGACATCATATTTGAACATAATACGTGGTTGGGTCGCGGCGGGGGTATCCCGGCGATTTTCGCACTCGGCGGTGGACCTTGTATGGGCTGTGTGCTGCAAAACAACGTCGTAGATATTACGGGGGCAACCGGCGGCACAGCTTATGCCGACATTTTCTACGGTTCCGCGCCGGGCCCCGCGCTTGTTCCCGCTATTGCGAGTAGCGGCAATGCCCTGATCGCGGATACGCTCTCAACGTTCGCAAGCAACGTCTTTGTGCCGACGTGGACGGATTACAATTCGGGAAGCCCGGTTAGCTGGACGAGCGGTCAACTTGCGGCTTATGAGAGTGCATGGGCGGCCGGTGTAACGTTTCAGTCCGGGTCCACCTTTACAGCCACAGCGAGCGGTGTTGGCTGGTTCAACGTCAATCCAATGCAGAGCGCGAACAGTAATTTCCGGCTTAAGAGCGCATCTCCCTATATTTCCGGCGCTCATGCTTCCACCGATGGCCTTGACGTCGGCGCGGATATCGATCAGCTTGAATCGCACCAGGGCAAGGTCTCGAACGTCCACACATACGGCACCACCAGTTCATCCACCACCGTCGGATTCTTAGCGCCGGATTCGTTCGGTTGCACGGTTGACTATGGACCTTCTCCGTTCTGGACTGGAAGCGGAACTTGGACGCGTCTAGCCAATGCTGGCGGGCAGCGTGTCCAGAATGTCAGCCTCACCGCGCTGAACCCGAGCGCGCTCTACTACTATCGCGTCAACTGTTCCGTCTATCAGCCGACCGGAACCTTCACCACTCTCGCGCCGTAGAAACCCTTACTGAAAAAAAGGGGGGACACTCGGGCCCCTGAGAGAGCTACCTGGCAGACCAGCCCGGCAGGCGTGTCCCCTCTTTTTCGCTGCCCACCGGAGAGCGTTTTTCAACGGAGTTCCCATGGGCCTGCGGCCCACCCATGATGATGAAATCGCCGAATCGGAGCCGGAAGCGTGAGCGACCTAGCTTGGTATTTTCAACGGAGTTCCCATGGGCGTGCCGCCCACCAATGATGGTGAAGACGCGCCAGCGGCGAATGCATGGCGAATTTCGGGAGGCGTCTTCAACGGAGTATCCATGGGCCTTCGGCCCAGCGATGATGATGAAAAGAAAAAGGGGGGACACTCCGGGCTACTCGGAGCGCTACTTGGTAGGCCAGTCCGGCAGGCGTGTCCCCTCTTTTTCGCTGCCCACCGGAGAGCGTTTTTCAGGGTGCGGCAACGATACTCCAATTTACAATTAAGCACTAGAAGACTACAATAGAGGAATTTATGAGCTGGCCCGCCGAAGCCTTGCCGAGACTGCACGAACGACATTTCCGTTCGCTCCGCGCGTCGCTGACAAGGCACAGCAGGTTGCTGCGGCTCCTGCTGTATGCATACGTCGTCCTCATCACATGTCCCATCCGTTATTGGCCCCTGCAAGCCGGTATAGACCAAAGTTGGCGATTCGCCCTCAACTACGCCTCCTCGCAAGGGTCAGCGGTGGCGAGCAAAATCGTCTTCATGATGGGTCCGCTATTCTACCTGATCTCCCCGCAGAACATTGGCGATAACCTGGCGCAAGGGCTGCTCTTTCAGGCCGGTTTGTGGCTCGTTTTGGCAACGATCTTCACCGACGTCTTCTTTTGGGCCGGATTCCCGCTCCGGAACTTAGCGCTGTTTTCGTTCTGCCTAGCCCTGGCGACGCAACTTTTCTGGTTCAATTATGTGGGCACAGACGACCTGATGCTGACGGGCGCCCTGCTCCTGATTGTAGTCTTCTATTTGCGTGGTTCATTGGTGCGCTATTTGGGCGCACTTACATTGGTGGGAGCACTGCCAATGTTCAAACTCTCTGCCGCCATGGTCGGCCTCAGCGCGCTAGCGGGTTTCTTGGTCGAGCGCGCAGTCGATCGCCGCTGGAAAGCGCTCACGGACGCGGCATACATTGTGGCAGTCCCGGCCGTGGTCACCACCGCCCTCTGTTTTTGTGTGATGCCGTCGCTTCAATCGGTTCTGTATTATTTGCGCGGGAGCGTTCAAGTTATCGGCGGTTACAGTTCGGCTGCGTCGCTTCCCGGTCCTGACATTGTATTCGTTTCGGCGTTCGAAGCGCTAGCGGTATTGGCGGTCTTTCTGGGATTTCAGGCGGCCTCAGCTCCCCGCTTAGCCCGGTTTTACGTTCTTCTGCTTGCGCTTCCGGTTTTCTTCAGTTTTAAACACGGGTTCGTTCGTAACGACACCCACGCCCTCCTCTTCTTTTGTTTCATCGCCCTAGCGCTGGCGCTCGTGTCGCTCACCCTCAAGCTGGACAAAACGGGCGCATCGTGGGTGGTCCCCTTAGCGCTGGTATTCTTCATGATCTGGCAAGATAATGTTAGCTTCGGCTCGATACTGGGCCTCCATCATCCAACCGGCGCCAGGGCTGCCTGGATGTTATGGGGAGCCTTGCGATTCGACAATTTAAAGCACCGCCTGGACGACTCGATCACGTCGTTTCCGGAACGCTCGCGAATTGAGCCGGAGCTAGCCAAGCTCATCGGCGACTCGTCCGTCGCTTCATTGTCGGCCGACTTCACGAACTTGGCGGCTGCGCGCATGCGTCTTGAACTGTACCCGGTGGTGGAACGATGCACAGCGTATACGCCCTACCTGGACCGATTGAATGCTGCGTGGATACGAGAGCAAGGATCCAAATTTCTGGTGTTCGATGGCCGTGCCATCGATGGCCGTGATCCTTGGGCTGAAACTCCGGCAATGTGGTTGGAAATCTACCGCTGGTACGACGCCCGGCTCTTGGGGCCGCGCAACTTGCTCCTGGAGCGGCGTGCCGGGCCTCGATTCACTAGATTGGAAACGATCAGCCGTTTCCGCATGGAGTCCACCGGAGAGTTGCGTTTTCCGGTTTCGAGCGATGACGTTTTTTGGACGGTCAACTGCGGCTACAGTACGAAGGGACGGCTCTTAAAGTTGCTGTTCCGCGTTCCCGAGGTCTTGATGTCCGTTCACCAATTGGATGGATCGACCCGCTCGGCGCGCGTCATCCCCGAAGTCCTCGTTTCTCCGGTGCTGGGAAACTATTTGCCGGGCGACTTATCACAGTTCTACGCCGTGTTTGACCCCGGCGGCCAGCGACGTTATTCCGTAGACCATGTTCTGTTTAATACCTCTGGAAATTCGGCGTACTCGTCTAGCTGCGACGTGGAGATGTTACGAGTAATTCAATGATTCGAGGCCAAAGACAGCGTTCGCATGATACTATGCTATCCAAAGGATTTCTGTGGCACCGGAAGATCTATATTCGCGAAAAACACCAACCGAAATACCTGCCACCCGACAGCGATTATTGGTCTTCATCGTCGCCTACAATGCTGAAAAGACAATAGCACCCGTCATTAGACGAATTCCAACCTCCCTTCTTGCGACCTACGATGTCGACGTCTTGATTATTGACGACGCTTCTGGAGATCAGACGTTTGAAAAAAGCTACGAGGCTGGTAAGCAAGATCTCCCGTTTACCGTTCGCACGATGTTCAACCCGGTGAACCAGGGATACGGCGGCAACCAGAGGCTCGGCTACCATTACGCGATCCAGAACGGCTATGATTTTGTGGCCCTTGTCCATGGCGACGGCCAATATGCGCCCGAATGTCTTCCCGATTTGTTGGAGCCATTGCGAAAAGGTGAGGCAGCAGCGGTGTTCGGCTCGCGAATGCTCACTCCCAAGGGGGCACTGCGTGGAGGGATGCCGTTGTATAAGTTCGTCGGCAACCGGATACTAACCTGGATCGAGAATCGCCTGCTGAACACCCATCTCAGCGAATTTCACTCCGGGTATCGGATTTATTCCACGCGCGCTTTGGTTGACATTCCTTTTGATCGCAACTCGAACGGCTTTCACTTCGATACGGAAATAATCATTCAGTTGGTTATCGCTGGTCATCGCATCGCTGAACTACCGATCCCGACGTACTACGGCGACGAAATCAGCCGCGTGAATGGAATCGCATACGCCGGCCAGGTGGTGCTGGCGGCGCTGAAAGCTTCTCTACAGCGGAAAGGAATTTTCTACGACCGCAAGTTCGATTGCGCCCCGCCCGACACTCGATGGTACGTACCCAAGTTCAATTATCGTAGCCCGCACTCGCTGGCTCTGGAGCGCATCGCAAAAGGCGCTCACGTTTTGGACGTCGGTTGCGCCGGCGGCTATATGGCGGCGCCTCTTAAGAATGAAAAAGGCTGTGTTGTCGATGGGATCGATGGTTTTTCGGCGGACGATGTTTGCCTGGCGAACTTCTATCTGCACGACCTGAATCACGGCTTGCCTCCGCTCGACTACACCCGTTACGATTACGTGCTCATGTTGGATGTGATTGAGCATTTGACGCGCCCGGAGGCGTTTCTCGAGGAATTTCGCCGCGCTTTGAAGATGAATCCAGGTGTTGAGATCATTATGAGCACCGCTAATATTGGGTTCATCATTCTCAGGTTGATGCTACTCGCGGGCCAGTTCAATTACGGCAAGCGCGGCATCCTCGACATGAGCCACACGCGGCTATTCACCTTCGCTTCATTTCGGCGCGCCATCAGCCAGGCGGGGTTCGAAATCCTGGAGGTTGTAGGAGTTCCGGCCCCGTTCCCACTCGCCCTTGGCGATAACCCGCTCAGCCGCTTTCTGATTAAAGCGAACCAGGCGTTGATTTGGCTGTTTCGGGGACTTTTCTCGTACCAGATCTTCGTACGCGTGAAACCCCAACCCTCGCTCGAATACCTGCTGCAGACGGCCACAGAGAAGTCCGCGCAACGGGCCAAGGAACTGGAAGCGGTGGCTGCCAATTCCGGGCTCGAACGTCAGGAAAGTTAGGGTGCGCACTAACTAACTATGGAGGAAACTGAGATACAGGACAGTTTGCCTCCGGCGAACGTTGGTCCACCCCATGACGGCCCCTTTAACAGGTCCGCCTCATGGAAGTTCGCGCTGGTCGCGATCTTAGCATCTGTCGTTTTATTCGCCGTGACCGTACCCGCGTCAACCGCCGACACGCCTGAGTATGTCGCGCACATACTTTCGTACCATCAGCATCGTCCCGATGTGCCGTTGTGGGAATTCGGCCACTTACTGTGGCGGCCTTTAGGTTACGCTGTCTGGCAATTGACCCACCCGTTATTGTCGTCATGGTCGCAAGACAATCCGGTTCTGGAGATCACGGCGGATTTCGTGGGCATTAACTTCCTGGTTGGTCTGATTCTTGCGCCTCTCTTGTTCTTTCTTTGCCGGCGGCTGGGGCTCTCCGTGGTTAACGCCGCCGGCGTTGCCAGCGGATTCATGCTTTCGAGTACCATCTTGAATTACGCGCATACAGGCATGTCGTACAATCCCGGCTTGGCCGCGCAAATGGCGGGGTTGCTGCTGATCCTGAACGCAGTTGAGTCGCCCGGGCGCGGAAGACTCTATGCCGTGCTTGCCGGAACGGCGCTGGCCGTGTCCTTTCTGTTGTGGTTTCCCTACGTCTTAACGGTGCCAGTCGTTTTGTTGGCGGGCTGGATGGTACATCCAACGGGGAATCCCAGCGGCAGGCCGGATGAGGCCATATTCGCCTCCGACCGGTTGCGCGTGATTGCCCTTGCCACTGCGGCTACGGTCGCCATTGGCTTGGCCACATTTGGCATAGGCGCCGTCATTGAACACATAGCGTCGTTTCTCGCCCTGAAGCAGTGGATACTCAACAGCGCACACGGCATGATGGTTGAGCGCCGACTGGCGCGCCTGCCCACCGGCCTTACGCGCAGCTTTTTTTATCTGGGGAGCGATGGCATTGTTATGAAGCGGTTCGCAATGGGCGACCCTTACGCGCCCGTGCATACTTTGGATTTGATCCGCGCAGGGATTTGGAAAGTGCTCCTTGTCTTCTTGGCTATGCTGATCTTGTTCGTTACTTTGGCGCGTCGACGGAGCACTTGGCCGGCGCTTATCCTCTTAGCCGCCGGTTGGATCCCAACGCTTGCCTTTTCGCTTTTTCTCTTTGAAACTTCTGAGCCCGCTCGTTACGAGCCCGCTTATCCCAGCCTTTTGATCGGGCTTTGCTCACTATTTCTGTTACCCCGCGAAATCCGCCTGCCGCGCTGGTTCTTCGCCACGTTTTTTGTTCTTTTAGCGATAGTGAATCTAAAAGCCTACGTTTGGGATCTGCGATCGCTTGCCGCCGCGACCAATCAACGCGTGCTGCTGATTCATGAGCACACCGCCCATGGCGGAGTTGCGTTTGTGCTTTCTTTTCGCGACGGCGCTTCAAGCTATATGCAAAAACTTCCGTTCTCGCGCTTGAACCGGCCAGGAGCTTTGCCCTTGTTTCACGTGATCGAAGCAGGCAACATCAGCGTGGTGACCTGGAGGAAATCCGCGGCCTGCCGGATTCTTCAAGCCTGGGATGAAGGGGGCGAGACATGGCTTTCCACTCGACTGGTGGCGCAGCGTCCCAAGCCGGAGTGGGAGTGGGCCGAATTCGATGATCTCCGGGTACGTTGGGTTGACCTGCCGGCGTTCTTCACGCGCTTTGAAACTAACGGCCGCATTGGTGGGGAAGATGGTTTTGTCCGCGTCGCGCCTACAGCCAACAACCGGCAAACGTTCGTAGACTTTTGCAGGTCCGCCGGAGAAGCCGGATCTTTGAAGTGAGTCCTACGCCATCTACATCGCGTCTCGAGTGCCATGCTTCCTTCGTTACAATAGAAGAAAAGCAGATGTGCGCTCGCAACGTCTCCTTTTTCTACTGAAGTAACTACCAACATGAGAGAAGCCAATGCCCCTACTTTGGGCGTGAATAGCTGGTTAGAAGATGAACTGTATCAGCAGTATCGTCTTGACCACACGAGCGTCGATGATGGATGGGGCGACCTTTTCATTCAGCTCGATGAGAACGTAGCGCCCCCTACTGCCGAGGAACCGCCCGTCGCCGAATCGGTTACGGCCGCGGCCACCCCTGTTGCCCCTGTTGCGCCCGCTGTACCTGTCACACGCGAGTCGGCGCCTCGCGCTGCTGCAACAACTGCTCCAATACTGGCCACCGTGCCCGCGCCGGTCGTTGCTCCTCCGGTGACCGTCACCGACGTGGTCACTAAGCAATCCAGCGCACCCGCCAAACTCGACACCCGCACAGCCGGGCCCAGCGATCAACTCATTCCCATTCGTGGCGCCGCCGCCCGCATTGCCGAAAACATGACCGCGAGTCTGGCCATTCCCGTCGCCACTTCGCAGCGCCAGATTCCCGTTCGCGTCATCGAAGAAAATCGCAATCTCATCAATAAACAGCGCACGCTGCAAGGCAAAGGGAAACTTAGCTTTACGCACTTCATTGCCTGGGCCATCGTTAGAGCTATCAAATCCAATCCCGGATTGAATCACGCCTACGCCGAAAACGGCGGCGAAATTTTCCGCATCATCCGCGGCCAAGTCAATATCGGTCTGGCGGTCGACATCACGGCAAAAGATGGCTCGCGCACCCTCAAAGTCCCCAACGTCAAGCACGCCGATGGCATGACGTTCGGCCAATTCGTCGCCGCCTATGACGACATTGTGGCGCGCGCCCGCAGCAATAAGCTCCAAGTCTCCGATTTCGAAGGCACTACCATTTCGCTCACCAATCCTGGCACCGTCGGTACCATCGGCTCGGTCCCACGGCTTATGCCGGGCCAAGGGGCCATCGTCGCCATCGGCGCGATCGATTTTCCTGCCGAATTCGCGGCCGTCAGCCAGGAGATGCGCGCCAACCTCGGCATCAGTAAGACCCTGATGATCGCTTGCACCTACGATCACCGCATCATCCAAGGCGCTGAATCGGGTTCCTTTCTCGCTAAACTTCACCAACTGCTGCAAGGCGAAGAAAATTTCTACGACGCCATTTTTCGCGATCTGAAAGTCCCTTATCGGCCGCTCCGCTGGCAAACCGATCAGCCTCTCAACACTCAGCAAGTCCCCGGCGCGAATGCGGACGTCGCTAAAGAAGCCGCCGTCATTCAAATCATCAGCTCTTACCGGACACGCGGCCACTTGCTGGCCAATACCAATCCGCTTGGCATCGACCCCGGCTATCATCCCGATCTTGACCCGGCCTCTTACGGCCTGTCGATGTGGGATCTCGACCGTGTTTTTCTGGCAGGCACTCTCAAAGCTCCGAGCGGCGCCATCGCGCGCAACATGCGGCCTTACGAACCGCTCCGCACGATCCTCGACCGGCTCCGCACCACCTATTGCGGTTCCATAGGCATTGAATACATGCATATTCCGGACCCTGAACAGAAACAGTGGTTGCAGGAGCGCATGGAGTCCACCCAGAATTCCTGGAAGCTCGATGAATCGGTGCGCAGCCGCGTTCTCAACCGTCTCATTCAAGCGGAGGAGTTTGAACATTTTCTGCAAGCGCGCTTCGTGGGCCAGAAACGGTTCGGTCTGGAAGGTCTGGAAAGCACTATCGTTGCTCTCGACGAAATCCTCGAATGCTCTGCCAATGAAAACGTCGCCGAAGCCGTCATTGGCATGGCGCACCGCGGCCGTCTGAACGTTCTGGCCAACGTGGTTGGAAAATCCATGGCGCAGGTGTTTTCCGAATTCGACGGTGAACCTGATCCGGACAGTGTCCAAGGTTCTGGTGACGTTAAGTATCACTTGGGCGCAAGCGGCGTCTATACTTCCTCCACCGGGCGCGAAATTGTGGTTTCGGTGGCCTTCAACCCCAGCCATCTGGAAGCGGTCGACCCTGTTGTGGAAGGGCTAGTGCGTCCGAAACAAGATCGCCTGAAAGATACCGAGCGCGCTCGTGTTCTGCCCCTACTGATTCATGGAGACGCCGCGTTTATCGGCCAAGGAGTTGTGGCTGAGGTTCTTCAACTTTCGCAGCTCGAAGGTTACAAAACCGGCGGCACGATTCATATCGTCACGAATAATCAAATCGGTTTCACCACCAATCCGCTCGAAGGGCGCAGCAGCATCTATTGCACCGATGTCGCGCTTTCGGTGCTCGCACCTATTTTCCACGTCAATGCCGACGATCCAGAAGCCTGCGTGCGTGTTTCTCAGATCGCTTACGAGTATCGCCAGCGCTTCAAGCGCGATGTTGTCATAGACATCATTGGTTATCGCCGCCAAGGCCACAACGAGGCAGACGATCCCAGTTACACCCAGCCGGTCATGTACCGCAAGATCAAAGCAACGCCCACGGTTGTGGCTCAGTACAGCGAAACCTTGGTGCGTGAAAAGTTCCTGCTGGCTGATCAGATTGAGGCCATCCGCGCGCAAGCTCGCACCAAGCTGAACGAGACCTACGAAGAGGCAAAGAAGCACCGTGAACAGTTCGTGATTGAGGAATTCGCGGTTGTGCCCCCGGAGGAAATCTTTCAGCCGATTCCGTCGACTGCGGCCTCTCATGACACCCTAGCTAAGGTCATCGAGAAATCCACATCATTGCCCGATGGCTTCCACTTGCATCCCAAATTGAAGACGCTGCTCGAACGCCGCCGTGACGCGCTCAAAGGCGCGCCTATCGATTGGGGCTTTGCGGAAACTTTGGCTTTCGGCAGCCTGGTTATGGAAGGCACGCCCGTGCGTTTGAGCGGTGAAGACGTCCGGCGCGGCACGTTCACCCAGCGCCACCTGGAGTTCTACGATTACGAGACTGGTGACGGCTACATGGCGCTTAAGAATTTGAAGCCGAATCAGGCCAAGTTTGAAGCGATTGACAGTCTGCTCAGCGAATACGCCGTGATGGGATTCGAATTCGGCTATAGCGTGGCCGATCCCCTTACGCTGGTCATGTGGGAAGCGCAGTTTGGAGATTTCGTGAACGGCGCGCAAATCATCATTGACCAGTTCTTGTGCTCGGCCGAATCGAAGTGGAATCAGCCCAGCGGACTCGTTCTTTTGTTGCCGCACGGTTTCGAAGGTCAAGGACCAGAACATTCCAGCGCCCGCATTGAGCGCTTCCTCCAGTTATGCGCGGAAAACAACATGCAGATCTGCAATTGCACGACGCCCGCGCAGTACTTTCATCTGTTGCGCCGTCAGATGTACGGCGGGAAAGATCGCCGCGGCGTTCGCAAACCACTCGTTATCTTCACCCCTAAGTTCCTGCTCCGCTATCCCAAAGCCGCATCGCGTTTGGAGGACCTCACCAGCGGATCGTTTCAGGAAGTCATTGGGGATTCTCAACATCTAGGGAACCAAATCCGCCGTGTGTTGCTGTCCAGCGGCAAGGTTTACTACGACCTGCTTAACAAGCGCGAAGAACTGAGCCGCAACGATGTAGCGCTTATCCGGGTTGAGCAGTTGTATCCATTTCCACTCCAGCGCTTGAACGACGTGTTGCGCCGCTACCCCGATAACGCTGAACTCTATTGGGTTCAGGAAGAGCCCGAAAACATGGGCGCCTGGAACTATGTCGAAGAGCAGATGCAATCTATCATCGACAAGCGCGAACTGCGCTACGTCGGGCGCGCGTTAGCCGCCAGCCCAGCCGCGGGCGCTCACAAGGTTCACCACGATCAGCAGGAAGCTCTCGCCGAGCAAGCTTTCTCGGGCAATCCCGGTGCGGTTCTAACTGCGCGCCGCTTGGTTAGGAAGAAACGCTAAACTCCTCGGAAACTGGGGCATCTCTTCTGCTATCTCCTCTGGAGAAAGAAGACGGACACAGTACCTTTCGAAGATCTTCATAGTTTCCGTCAGATCGGCCGTCGAATAGGTAAGGGCATCATCGGTGGAACCTCCATCTTTTCGGCGGGTGCGTTCATCTTGTTGACGGCGTTCAGAAAGCCGCCTGGCGTCATGAGAGCGAGCACGTCTATCCCGGCAGTTTGAATTAGGTACGCATGTGGGTTCCCTTTGGGAAGAAACACACATTCGCCTGTACTGACCCCGAGTACTTGGCCTTCAGTATAGATATTGAGGTTTCCATCAAGGACGTAGAAGAATTCGTCCTCTCGTGAGTGAACATGCGGAGGCGGCTCGGTTCCTCTTCTCATCTTCGATACAACCAAGTCAAACGCACCATCAGTGTCAGCTTCTCCTGCCAGCTGACTGATTAAGAGCCCCTTGTACCATGTTGAATTTTCGAGGGAGGGCGAGCGCTTGTAAGCTTTTGGTGTTGTTAATTGGGTGATCATTCAACTGAAGGTGTAGATGAATGGCCACTACCCATCGCAGGCGACACCTCTACATTTGAAGAGCTAATAGCCGGCGGAATCAGTTTCGACATGACCAAATGCGGTCGAACGTTCAATAATGGTCGCTGCCAAACAAGTAATGCCGTCATCAGTCAGCGCGAAGATTGGTTAGGAAGAAAAGGTAGCTTCCAGCGCATCGCAAGCAGCTTTGAGACCGTTCTCCCCCGCGAGACGGTCGGCGATTGCGCGAGCGTTGTTTTGGTAGGCCTGGTCATTTAAAAGCCGGTTCAGCTCCCGTGCAACGTTCTCCGATCGATAGGCATTCCGCCACACAGTGCGCGACACTCCCAGCCGGCGGCATCTCTCTGCGTTGTCTGGCTGATCGTGCGCCCACGGCACTGTCATCATCGGCCGCCCTGCGCGTAGCGCCTGCGCCACGGTACCAATGCCTCCTTGGTGCACCGTTGCCGCTGCGCGCGGCAATAATTCGGAATAAGGCGCGTAGTCGGTGATATAGATCGAGCTATCGTCGGACGTCTGAACTTGTTCGGTCTTGCCGATGAGCATCACCGCGCGCACGCCCAACTTCTTTGCGGCTTTGACGCTCTCTTCAAAGAACTCTCCCGCCGCCATCACGGCCGATGAGCCTAGCGTGAACACTACTGGAGCAGGTCCCGTATCTAGAAACCGCTCTAACTCACTCCTACTTGAAGAAGGCCCAAAACCCTCGCCACGCTTGTCATAACTTACAAACCCTGTCGCCTTTGTATTCACGGGCCAATCGGCTTGTGGCGCAGCGAAGTGCGGAGAGAACAATGCCAGCGTACCGTATGGTGAAAACTGCCCCTCCATAACAGGATTCTTTCCAATGGGCAATGCCAGTTTCCGCCTTAAGTGCGCCACGGAGCGTGCCCATCGCGCTGTTTGCAAATCCGCTACCTTGAGCATTCCAGCGAACACCCAGCGCCCCAATCCATAGAAGTGCCGCGCCCACGTCGCTCGCGCCACTACCGACGGGTCGTATGTTGAGAACAGAATGGCCGGTTGCAAAGCAATCGAGATCCAACGCAGCTTCTGCACCTCTGCCACAATCGGGCCGGCGTAAGCAGCGGCATGCGTCACAAGCAAATCGGCGCCTGAGCACACAGTCGATAGATCCTGGTAAGCGTCTTCAACTTTCGGCAATAGATAATCGCGCAAGAGGTATTTCGAGCCATGTCTCGGATGCCAGATTTTTTGCAGAACCTCCGTCTCCCCAAGCAACTCTCCGACATCGGGACGCACCGCCGCAAACGCAATGCCTTCCGCCTCCACCTTTGTCCGGTACACCTCCGAAGTGGCGATTAACGGCTTGTGCCCGCGCCGCGCCAGCTCGATGGCAATCGCGAGATACGGATGCAAATCGCCGAATGAGCCGAAAGTATTGAGAACTATTTTCGCCACGCGATCTTTCGGATCTGATCAATCGTATGGTCTAGTTCTTCATCGCTGGTGTAGAAATGGGGAGCTATCCGGATGCCCGCCTGGGGCCGGTAATCCACTAATACCTCTCGCCTTGCCAGCTCCGCCGTTACTTGTTTGCCGTCCGGCACATCCACAATGACCACGCCGCCGCGCTGCTTTGGGTCGCGGCACGTTCGCACGGGGAAGCCAGCTTCATCCGCCAGTTCAATCAGCCGCTGCGTCTGTCTTACAGACTTCTCGCGAATGGCTTGGACGCCAATCTCGTTCACGATCTCATATCCGCTGCTGGCCGAATACATCGCGGGAACGTTCGGCGTTCCGTTCAAGAACTTGAACGCGTCCGGCGCCCAGTTGATCGGCCCGCCTTCAAACTGGAACGGTTCGCGGTGCGCCATCCACCCTGTCGCCATCGGCTGCAACTCCGGCCAAAGATCACGCCGCACATACAAGTAGCCCGCGCCCGGGCCGCCGCACAGCCATTTCACCGAACCTCCGGTGGCAAAGTCGAGGTTCAAAGCCCGCACATTCACCGGCAGAATTCCGGCCGATTGGTACAGATCGGCAATCACCTTCGCGCCCACTTCATGCGCGCGCTTCGTAATCGCCGCCAAATCCTGCACATAGGAACTGCGAAACGCCACGTGCGAAACCGAAACAAGCTGCGTGCGTTCGTCAATAGCGGCCAACATCGGCTCCAAAGGGAGCGTCATGCCGTCTGGCGACGCCACCTGCACCACATCCGCGCCTTGCCGCTTCAGCCCGTAATAGATGTAGTCATTGGACGGAAAATTCAGGCCGTCGGTTACCAGCTTGTTGCGCTTGCCTTGCCAGTCAAAACACGACGCCACAATCCACTGGCATATGGAAACGTTTTGTTGCATCACAACTTCGCCTTGGCCGGCGCCGACGATTGTGCCGATCAAATCGCCCGTAGTAATCGGCATATCCCACCAGCCTTCTTCCCAAGCGCGAATGCCGCGAGTGGCCCACATGTCTGTGAACTCGCGCATAGCCTGTTCCGCTCGCTTCGGCATTGCGCCGAGCGAATGGCTGATCATATAAGTCGTGTGCGAAAGGATCGGAAATTCTTTTCGCCAGGCTAGAAGTGCGTCCACCTATCGATGTTAGCGCCGGTTGCAAATCCACCAAACGGGCAAGCCGGCCAAAATCAGGCACAGGCCCGCAAACACTTCCACCGTGTTTGAGCGTGCCACGGCGATCATCAGAAACAACGTTGCCGCGATGCTCGCCAGCGGCGTGACCGGATAACCCGGCACGCGAAACGGCCGCCGCCACTCAGGATGCGTGCGACGCAGCATGATCAGGCTTACGGCTACCAACGCCTGAAAGACCAGATAACCGAACATCACGTACGAAATCAGTACGTCGAACAACGGACGCAGATGTAGCGCGCTCCAGGCAGTCCGCATAAAATCCGGCCAGCTTACCGGAGCGGAAAACGCCATTGCCGCTACGCTCAAGCCGATCAACGCAATGGCCCAACCACCAATCGCCAGCACGCCATTTGCCGGCGCTTGGAATCGCTGGTTTATTCGTCCGAGCCACTGCGGCGCATCACCGTCGCGCGCCACGGCAAAGGCCGCACGCGAACCTGCTAAAATCGCGCCGTTCGCCGTGACCAACGCCGATAGCATAATGACGGTTGAAATCACTCGAACGCCCGCCGGCCCGAACAACGCTCTAAACAGATCGGCACCGACTGCTTCGCTCTTCGCGACCGTCGCATAGGGCAGCACATAGTGAATGCCTACTGCCACCATGAGGAACAACAAAGCGATGACGGTCAACCCCGCGGCGAAAACCCGGGGCAGGTTCCTACCAGGATCGCGAATCTCCTCAGCCAGATGCGCGAGTTGCTCCCAACCTCCGTAAGTCCACATCACTGGAGTCATCGCCAGCAACAGGCTCGCTCCTACGGCCACACCCGCCGGCGGTAAAAACGGCGCTGCTTTAAGGTAGTTTGGCCCGTGCCACAACAGCAGGGGCAACAATAACGCCGAAGCTAGCGCCAAGGTCTTCATCACCATGCCTGCTACTTGCACACCTGCACCGGCGCGCGCGCCCAAGGAATTAAGGAGCGAAAGAAGCGCTATTAGAACGATCGCGGTGCCGCCTTCCCATAGAGCCAACGGTGTGTCCGCCGGCGGCCCAACAATCTGCGCGAAATAGATGCCAAAGGTGAAACTAACAGCCGCCGCAGCGCCCGCTCTGATGAGAAACGCATCTGTCCAAGCAAACAGAAAACCAAACACCGATCCCATTGCCGTACGGATGTAAGCGTAGCCGCCTCCTGCTTCGGGAAGCATCGCCGAGAGTTCAGAAAACGTCAAGACACTCGCAAGCGTAATGGCCGCCCCTATTAGCCAAACGCCGAGCGCACCTGCCAAAAACGGCACCTGCTGTGCAATGACGGAGGGTACGAGAAAGATCGACGCGCCAATTGTTCCGCCGACCACCACGCCCATCGCTTGCCACGGACTGAGCACGGCGGGTAAACGCTTCGAGGTCTCTACCATTCCGTCACACTCTTCTGGACGACCGGCCATTCCTTTGCGCGTGGATCGATCAACTCGAAATGACCCGTGCCCTCGAACTTGATCAACTTCGCATTCTTAGAAGCACGCGCGAACCGTTCACTCATTTCGAAAGGCACGATCCCATCGGTGGTTCCGTGCAACAGGCGTTGCGGCGTCTTGATGGGTAGAAGCGCTATGGGTGACGCCGAATCGTACCGTCTGGGGACTTGCCGCGGTGTCCCACCCAGCAATTGCTCGACTACTGTATCGCTGAGCTTGAGTTCCCAGGCGCGCCGCAAATCACACACGCCTGCCAGTGAAGTCACGCCGCGCAATGGAGGCGCTGCTGTTTGCGCGGCAAGCCAGAGAGCGAGTTGTCCTCCGGCGGAGTGCCCCGCCGCGACCACACGCCCCAAATCCAACTGGTACTTCTGCGTCAATTTGCTCAGATATTGAGCACCGCGAAGCACATCGTCCATCGTTCCCGGCCAGCCGCCATCCGCTTCTCCAAGCCTGCGGTATTCCAGATTCCAAGTCGCAAACCCTGCCTTTGTCAGTGCCGCGCAAATATGGCCGGCATGCGTCAAATCGTACGCGGCGCGCCAAAAGCCGCCATGAATAAAGATGACCGCTGGAAACGGACCTTTGCCGCTCGGCATTCTGAGATCGCCGAATTGACTAGGGCGACGGTCATAGGCAATCCGCGCATCGGCCTTAGGCGGCGCTAGTTCAAGGATGCTTTGCATTACTGACTCAACGCCACAGCCTTGCCGCCGTCGGCTTCACTGCGCTGCGCGGCATCCATGAACGCAAACATTTCAAGCGTCACTTCGTTCGGCACCGACGGTTTTTTTGTCTGCATGAAATCCACAATTGCACGCACCAAGGGCACGTAGCTGAACTGAATATCGGGCTGAGCATTCAACTTATTACCCTTCAGGAACACCACCGCGCCAAACTTTCCATACGGCCTTTGCAGATGAATCGTGCCGAGCTTGCCGTCTTTCCAACGGCCGGTGATCACGTCTTCATCCGCCGATTTCATGCGACTTACTTCGACGCAACCCGGTCCGAACAGCGTATAGAGCATCTCCACCGCATGAATCCCGTACCAGGTGAGGTCCAGTTTGTGATGAGGCTCGAGTGGACCCGGTCCCCAAACCATGGCGCCAATGGCATCCGCGCTTTTCATGCTTTCGATGTCGCTGTAACGCAAAGACGACGAACTGAACCAGGGCACATGGGTCTGTTTGGCAAGTTGGTCAATGGCTACGGCATCTTCCAAGGTTGAAGCCAAGGGCTTATCGACAAAGACCGGCTTGCCGCATTGCGCGGCCTCGCGAAACTGTGCCAAATGAGGTCTGCCGTCAACGCTTTCGAGCAGCAGCCCATCCACCAACGGGCATAAATCCGCGATCTTTTCCACCAGCTTCACGCCCCACTTGTCTTTCAACTCTGCCGCATATTTGTCGACGCGGCTGGCGCTCTCTTCAATATCGGCACTGCCGCCTTTGTAAGCAGCCACCACGCGCGCACCGGCAACGTGATCTGGATTGGCGGTCTCATTCAACGTTTTGGTAAAGGCGGCGGCATGAGAAGTGTCGGTTCCAATAATGCCGAGACGCAAATCCTGCGCCCTCACAAACGCGAGCGCGAGAAGGCTGAGGTAGATGATCTTCATTCCTAAAAGTTTATGAACTCCCATGGAGAGACTTCGCTGCCGCGGGCAATTGACACTTCAATCAGCACTGGACCGCTCGCCGCCAGCGCTTCACGGAGAATGGGTTGCAACGCGGCCGGCGAATGGACGCGATGGGCTTCGACACCAAACGACTCAGCCAGTTTCACGAAATCCGGATTCTGTAATTCGGCGCACATGATGCGGCTGTCAAAGCCAAGCTGCTGGTCGCGCAGTACGTTGCCGAAGGCGTTATTGTTGAACACCAACGTAATCAGATTGATCTTTTCCTGCACGGCGGACGCTAATTCCTGCAAAGCGAACATAAAACCTCCGTCGCTGCTGGCGCACACCACCGCTTTGTCCGGATGCGCAATTTTCACTCCCAACGCGGTGGGGAAGGCATAACCCAGCGTGCCCGAGAAGGCTTCGGACACATAAGTGCGCGGGTCAAATACCGGGAATGCATACCACGAAGCGAAACCAATTTGATTTACTTCGCGGACAAAAAAGCCATCGCGCGGCAGCTCCGCTCTGATCACTTCCAAATAGCCGACCATAGGCTGAACCTTTTGAACGGCGCTAGCAGCGAGTTTTTTCGCGTCCGCAATGAAGCCGCGTTCGCTCGTAGGTTTCCGGCCAAGCCGCTTCACCGCTTCGAGCAAAGCCTTCGCCGCCAGCGCCGAATCGCCCGCCACCGGCGCATGCGGACGCAGCCGCTGCATCTCTTGCGGATCAATATCGATACGAATGAGCTGCGGCGGAGCAGTGGCCACATCGCGATACTGCAGATAGTTGTTGGCCCAACGCAAGTACGGCAACTCGAGCCGAGAGCCGATTCCTAGCAACACGTCAATCTGCGGCCAGAGAAGTGAAGCGGCATAGTTGGACATACCGAGTTCGTGGTCTTCCGCCACGATGCCGCGCCCACCACGGAACGATGTCACAGGGGCGTCCAGCGCTTCAGCGAGCGCGAGCACTTCGGCTACGGCATGCTGGGCACCGCTTCCCACCATGATGATCGGCCGCTTGGCAGCGACCAGCAATTTTGCCGCTTCTTCAATCGCACTGGCTGTTGGGGCAAGCGGCGGATCGATCTGCGCCGCCGTCGCTTTAGGCACTGCTTCGCTACTCGCTAAAACATCCCAAGCAATCTCAACGGCCACCGGCCCGCGCCGGCCTGAAAGCATTTGCCGAAACGCTTCGTTAATAATGGCTGGAGCGTCGGCAGGCCGTTCGATCCTTTCCGCCCACTTCATGAAGGAACGAAGTGTGGCCAATTGATCGGGCATCTCATGCAAATGTCCGCGGCGCTTGCCGATGAAAGGCGTCGGCACCTGGCCCGTGATGCACAATACAGGCGCATTGGCGGCCCACGCAGTATTGAGCGCAGCACCCGCATTCAGGAAGCCCGGCCCAGGTACAACCGAGAACACCCCAGGCTGGCCGGTGGATTGGGCGAATCCGTATGCCATGAACGCACAGCCTTGTTCGTGCCGCGAGGCGACGGTACGAATCGTATGCTTGCGGCGATACAGCGCATCAAACAGAGGATACATTTGCACGCCAGGGAGGCCGAACAAAGTTCGTATGCCGTTCGCTTCTAGAGCGGCAACGATGGCATCGCCGGCCGTCATGATGGTGGACATCTCGACCTATTCTCCAACAGTGGCAAGAAGGAGAAGACGGGAGGCGAGGAGATAGGAGTTGAGGAGACAGAAGGCGAAGAGAAGGCGTTTTTTGCGAAACGATTTTCTCGCTGAGTGATGCGGCGCGTGGAAGAGCTTGCGCGAAGCGGCCGCACAGACTCTGAGGGCTTTGTTTAGTATGTGGCGATCGCATGGATCGATGAGACTCCTTCCTCGCTTCAGGATTGAATCAGGGGCAAGCGGGTTTTTGGGATTTTTCGGGGTAACTTGTTGAGGGGATGGAGTGAAAAAATTTGGGCGAGTTTGTGATGGGCGGCGAGGGCGTTGGAGAAAGCGCCGCGATCTTGCGAGCGGGCTTAGTTGGTTTGTGGGAATTGACGACGCGGGCTAGAGCTTCTCCTCACTGACCCCGCCGTCGTGTAGGCGCTCTAACTTGAACCTATCGGCGCGAGTTGACGTATTACTAGACTGGACGCACAGTGAACCAAGCGCAACGAACGTACGCGAGGCTTGCAGGGATTTTGTTCCTCGGGGCGATCATCATTGCTATCGGTGGCGGCACTATCGTCTCCAACATCGCTGGTAACGGAACCTTCGCAGAAACGGCAGCCCGGATTGCAGCATCGGAACGGTTATATCGAGTGGCGCTCTCGAGCGTGGTGATTGTGACTTTGAGCAACGCTCTGCTTGCCTTTGCACTCTATGTAACACTGAAGCCAGTCAACAGTCTCCTGGCTCAACTTGGGATGATTTTCAGTTTGGGAGATTCATTCTTGGCCTTGGTGGTGCGGATGTGCAGCTTCGTGAGGTTGCATCTCTACATTTCTGCGCGCGGCACCGGAACCGGATCGATCACCGGCGAGCCGTTGTCGGACTTGATACGCACCGTTGCGGGAACCACTGAGAACATGGGAGGTATTTCTTTCGGCATAGGCTCGTGCTTTTTCTTTTATCTATTTTTTAAATCGAGGTATATCCCGAGGGTCATCTCGGCGCTCGGCTTGGTTGCCTCTGCGATCTGGACAGGCCTGTATTTTGCCAATTTAGTTTTCCCGGAACATCACGCATTGTTCCAGTACATCTGTTTTCCACCAATGGCCCTCGCTGAGGTCGCGACCGGTTTCTACTTGATGCTGTTTGCGGTTGGCACAGAACCGAAAACGCTGGCGGGTCGAGCTTCATCAGGGGTGAGTGCCTAGGTGTGGTATCACGCTATGGTTCTGACTCACTTTTCGTGCAACCCGGCTGATCGCCCATTATCTTTGGTTACGAGCGAAACATCGCCCGGAAGCTTTCCTGCTCGAAATGCCGGTCGTTGGTGAGAACGTCGTCGAGCCCTTCGCGGCGCATCGTCTCCATTGAAATGCAGTCAGTCAGGCTGTATTCCTTGTCCGGGCGACTCTGGTAAAGAGCAAAACCGGCGCGAAAAGATGCGGTGCTCTGTGGAATGAGGCGGACAGTAGGGTCCCGAAAAACGGCTTCCACAATCAAGGACGCCTTGCGGCGCAAATGTGCGGGGCCTGTGCAGAAATAATTCAGATATTCGATCAGGACCTCCTCAGCCGTCACGATATCGTTTGTGAATTCCCTAGCGCGCTCGTGTGCGGCATCCGTTGGATTCGTCAGAGCGATCCAGTAGAAAGTGTCGGCAAAAACCGCGGTCACTGATTTCTTTTCGGTGTGCCGTAAATGTAATGGTCATGTTCGCTCGCGCCGTCTCGGGGCAGGCTCTCAAAAACCTCGGGCGGCACGTCGCTCATGATTTCGCGAATGACTTCCGAGATATGGTGGTGCGGGACAGCAGGAGCAGCCACGGAACGTGCAGGCTCCTCGAGATCGCGATCAACCATTCGTTGCACGTATTGCTCCGCCGACACGCCTTGCGCCTGCGCTTTGGCCTTCAGAGCGGCTTCCTTGTTATCGGGCAGTTGAAGGACGAGCGTCATAGGTTTACCTCAATGGTTATGTTTTCAGAATAAAGCATTTAGTCCCTTCTGTCACGCTTTCCAGGGCGTTGTCCTGCTCGCGGCGAGGTAAGGCTGATTATTCTTTGCCGAGCACGAAATAGGCGGCGGTGGGCAGCAACAACACTATAGCCGCGGCGAACGCGATCAAAAGGCCATGAGCAACCAGCAGAGTGGCGGCTGAAGAAACGACCGAAACTACCCAACCGCGCGTGAACTGGAGCCAGGTGAGTGCCGCGCCCAAGCTTGCGACCAGCAGACCCACGGCCCAAGCGCATGCGGCGATCTGGGTGGCCAGAATGGGGCGTGCGGCTTCTGCGGCGGCTTCGCGGCGCGCGCGAATTTGCGCCATCCACCAAACGCGGTTCGCATCGGGAAGTGGGGCGCTGGTCTGCGAGCGAGAAGGCCGGGGTCAAGCGCTAAGACGTTTCGCAACGAAGGAGGATAGCGGTCGAGCAACTGCGAGAGCTCGTCTTTGGTTCTTTGCGCGTCAGGCTGCTCAATCGTGACGTTGGATACGCCGCCCGAGGTTTGCGCGTAGCCGGGGGGCACGAGCGTCAGCATGAGGGATGAGCTTAGCGCGGCGACTCTGATCCATTGTTGAATTCGCATTCTGCCCACTAGATACGCACGGAGCCGGGAGAAGTTAACAAGGTTGCGGAAAGATTTCCAGCGTGGCGTTCAGTTGACCAGCATTTGAGGCGCGGGGTTGTCCGGATCAGGCTCGGCGAAGTATTCGTCGTAGACTTCGTCATTAAAGAAGCCTAGGATCTTGACATCATTCAAGGGAAGAGTGATGACGAACTCTGAGCGATCCAGCGTGGTGTCTTTCAGCACCGCCTCGTAATACACAGTCCGGTGGGGTTCCAGTGCGTCTTTGTCGCGGTATCCGCTAATAAAAGGGAGCAATCGGAAATACTGTTCGCGAGGATCAAGGTTGGGCGATTCCACCACCCAGCCTACGTACCATTTCCGCGAATCCAGGGTCAACGAGATTAGCCGGTTCTGGGTAGCTGCTTCATCCAACAGTCTCAACATCAAATTCCCGCGTGATCGGATTTCCACATTCTTCGCATGGTCCTTGCTGACAAAAAGATTCACTACGAGCGCAAAGAATGGCCCCAACAGCAAAGAAATGGCGCTCGTCGCGGAATAGGGGAAGGGCGAAAAGACCTGCCAATACTGTTCAAGCCACCTCCCTGGCGGAGTCAAGTGAATCAGTAGTTCGGTTAGGCGTCCCGCGATTGACAAGCCGACGCCCGCAATAGCGGCTTGAAAAAGCAACCGGTAACCGTCGGCGCGCTGGGCCGCGAACCGAAAATAATGGGTAAGATGGATGAATAAAAATCCGCCGAGGAGCGGCAGAAGGAGAAGATTGTAAGGCATCCGCCGGAGTTAATCGCGCTGCCTCACCGGCCTGACGAACGTAACGCCCGGTTTGCCGCGGAACCGCTCATGCTCTTTCGACATGCGCTCAATGGTTGCCTTGACCTTCGGATTGCGCAACAGGGCGTTGACGTCCACGATCGTATAGCCGTTGAAATTGACGTGGAATGTCTTTTCACGCTTTGAATCGGCCATTTCAGATGAACCTCACTATTATTACTTTACCTCTTTTAGGCCTTTAAACGCGAGTGCGAAGGGAATAATCCTCGTCCACCCGCGTCAGATTGGGGCTGTAGTACGGATCGTGAGCAATCACCTGATCCCATTTGCATTTCATCGCCTCCACTTCTTCGGGGTGGGGAATGAGGTCTTTGGAACTCTTGGACAGCGATTCGTGATGGTAGAGAACGGCGTGCGGCGTATACAGCACCCGGTAACCGCAGGCACCCATTTTCAGGCACAAATCGACATCGTTGAAGGCCACGGCAAACTGCGTTTCATCGAAGCCACCGACTTGCCAGAAGACGTGGGCGCGGGTCATCAAGCACGCTCCGGTAACCGCGCTCACATTCCGGATGACATCGGAAAAATCGAAGTAGTGCCCAACCTTACCGTTCAAGCCTTTGAAGGCGTGGCCGCAATTGTCGAAGAGGCCCAACACGACGCCGGCGTGCTGAATCGCTTCATTAGGATAGAGCAGCTTAGCGCCGACAGCGCCCACTTCCGGCCGCAGGGCTAGCTCGACCATCGCCTCGAGCCAGCGGACCTCGATCACCGAGGTATCGTCGTTCAGAAAAAGCAAAAGAGGTGAGTCGCACTGGCGGGCCGCGGTATTGTTGATGGCTGAGAAATTGAACGGCCTGTTCCGCCAGTCGATATAGCGCAAATTCGCGTGCTTGGCCTGATACTGGCTGACCAGCTTCTCAATTGCGTTGCCTTTGGAGTTATCGGCAATGACGACTTCATAATCCGGGTACAACGTTTTGCCAAACAGACTATCGAGATTGGCGCGCAGATCTGCCTTGCCGCCCGACGGGATGATAATACTCACGCGCGTGCCGGCGGTGACTGGATAGCGCACCCTCCAACGGCCCGGAATGGCACCCTGCTCGACTGTGGAGCCCGCTTTGGCGCAATCGCAATAATCCTGCAGCGCGCGGCGCGCCGCATCAATCGCGTAGCTTTTGTTTTCAATACCGCTTGCCGTGGAAGCAGCAGTCGCGCGCCAGTGGTAAAGCACTTTCGGAATATGCTGAATCCGCGACGCTTGTTCGGAGGCGCGCAAGATGAGGTCGTAATCCTGGCTCCCGTCAAAAGCCGGGTTGAATCCACCTAAATTGAACCCGGCTAATTTGCCGGCCAGGTCGCGGCGCAAAACCAGCAGGTGGCAAACATAGTTCTCGGAGAGAAAAAGATCGGGCGACCAATCCGGTTTGAAGAACGGGTCAAAGCGCGAGCCACGCTCGTCGATTTTGTCTTCGTCGCTGTAAAAGAGGTCGCTGCGGGGGTCGTGGTTAATGGCCTCGCACACATAAGCCAAGGCGTTGGGCGCCAGCGTGTCGTCGTGATCGAGCAGGGCGATAAAATCGCCGGTGGTCATGCGCCAAGCCGCGTTGGAAGCCCGAGAAATGCCTCCCTGTTCTGTGGCATAGTGCACTTTGATGCGCGGGTCGAGCGCCGCATACCGCTCCAAGATCTGCCGTACGGCGGGTTCGGTAGAGGCATCGTCCGAAATGCACAATTCCCAGTGCCCGTACGATTGACAGAGCACCGAATCAATGGCTGCTTCTAATTGCTCCGGCCTTGTGTTATAGACAGGCGTAACGATACTGATCTTCGGTTGTACCGGGAAAGAAGAGACCTTCAACTCGATGATTTGCGAATCCGGGCGCTCGAATTCGTGGATCCAACGCTGGTAGTCGGAAGCAAATCCCTTGTCATGATCTATGTCGACGTACGTCCTAGCTTCGCGGACAACCACGCTCTTCACTAAAGCACGCAAGAGGATAGGATGCCGGCCGCTGGCTAGTTCTTTGGAATCAAAATGAGCGACAAAGCCAGATCGACCGGTCTTATCCAAATTAGGCAAGGATTTTTGAACATCGGGGCGCGGGATGCAAGGTTTGGTCTCGATGGGCGGGAGCCCGGCCACTTCAATTCGAACAGAATCTACACCGCCTTCAGCGGCCGCCCAGCCTCGGACCGTGATCTTGCCGTGTCGCGGCCGGCTCTCATGGGGATTGGGTTCGTCGATGGTGAGATGAGTGTTGCGGCGAGCGATCAAACCGGAGTGGCCGTTCGCGCCATTCACAGTTTCGCCGTTTAACGCGAGCCGTCGCTGTCCAGCCTGGCCGGGAATAATCGCGTTCACCACACCGCCGACGGCTCGCAAGGTTCGCCACAGCCTGCCGGTAACCACATTCATAAGGATGCGTTCCACTCGAACTAGCGTTGCTTGTTGGCTGTTGACCTGGCGATGTTGTTCTTCAAACATCTCGAGCAATCGCGCAAGCTGCCTCTCGGATGCCCTAAGTTCCGTTCTGAGCTGCTCAACCTCCTCGCGCGAGGCCGCAAGGCCTTCCGTAGAATCGGTATGATTCATGCTCTTCAAAAACTTGCTCGATTCATCAGTGTAGCAACGTGTTTTACACTGAGGGTTTGCCTCGTAAGCTCGGTCAGCACTTCCTCACCTCCGAATCGGTTCTGGCGGAAATTGCCGCAGCCGCCGGCGAAACCCATCCCAATTGCATCGTCGAAATTGGCCCAGGCCGCGGCGCTTTGACGCGCCATCTGCTGCCGTTGTGCGAGCATCTCCATGTCATTGAGTTGGATAGTAGATTAGTCGATCTTCTAAGGCACAAATTCGCGAATTATCCCAGCCTGTATATTCATCACGCAGATGCACTGGACATTAACCTGGCGCAGTGGGGTCCGGCGGTCATTGCCGGCAACCTGCCCTATTACATTACGTCGCCTCTTGTCGAACGGTTTCTGGTACTAGAACCTCTTTTCCCGCTCGCCGTCTTCCTCATGCAATGGGAAGTGGCACAGCGTCTGCTCGCTAAGCCCCATTCGCGCGACTACGGATATTTAACAGTGGCCACGCAAATCGTCTGCCAAGTGGAACTGGTCTGCAAAGTCCCGCCTGCCGCTTTTTCGCCGCCTCCGAAGGTGGAATCCGCAGCTGTCCGGCTCATCCGCCGCCCGGAACTAACCCCGGATTTGCCAGCGCTTCTAAAGTTCGTCGGCCGCTGTTTTACGCACAAACGCAAAACCCTGCGAAACAATCTGCGAGCTTTTTATGGGGCGGCCATTGACACCATGCCCGAGGCTGGACTCCGCGCCGAACAGTTGCAACTCGCTCAATTTGGCGATCTGCGTTCGCGTCTCATGTCAAGCGCCGCTGAGTAAGAAGCGGTTTTCGGCTTGGCCCGGGGTCTCTGTTCGCAAGGTAAAGAGTCCGCCGGCAAAGCGGTTGCCCGGTTTGGCGCCAGCCGCCGCGGTAGTGATATACAGAGTGCGCAAATCAGCGCCGCCAAAAGTACAAGTTGTTACGTTCGGGGTCGGCATCTCGATTACGCGGTCAATGCCGCCACTGGGCGCGACACGCACGACACAATTTCCGTCGTACCGGCAATTCCACAAAAAGCCTTCGGAATCCATTGCCGAACCATCGGGCGAGCCTCGCCCAAAGTCTCGAAAGAACGGCCGTTCGTTGCTAATTTCGCTATTCGCGGCGTCGTAGTTGTACTGGTAAATGATATTGGCCATGGTATCCGCAAAATAAAATGCCGTCTGCTGGGGATTCCATGCCAACGTGTTGGCGATTCCTAAGCCGCGCCGAAACTCTTTCACCGTAAGATCGGGATCTATGCGATAGAGAGCACCGTGTCCGTTCTCAAGATCGCCAGGAGAACCGTCCGGCTTGACGTTGTTCCACATTGAGCCGATCCAGAGCGAACCGCGTGGATCGGCGCGCGCGTCGTTGCAGCGAACCTGGGGCCAGCCGGGCAGCTTGAATGCGTAATCGCGGCGCGAATCGCTGGACGGCTCCCACAGAATCAAGCGTGATCCGAGCACTACGGCCAAGGAGGCGGGCGCAGTGGTCAGAATTAACGCCGTCACCGGCTCATCAAAGAACCATGTCTTCACATTTCCGTTTCCAGCGTCGTAGCGGTGAATCAGAAAGCGGTTGATATCGGTCCAGTAGACGGCATCTTCAGAAGCATGCCACACTGCGCCTTCGCCGCAAATATCGCCTGTGGGAGCTACGCAAACCGGGTCTGCCATGGCTAAACATTCCCTCGTTTCATCTCGGCGGCTAGATAGTCTGTGGCGCGCCACGCCATGGCCAAGATCGTGAGAGTCGGATTTTTTTCGCTTGCGGTAGTAAATGCCGAACCGTCGACGACAAACACGTTCTTCACGTCGTGCATTTGGTTGAAGCCGTTGAGCGGCGATTTTTTGGGATCTTCACCCATGCGGCAGGTGCCATGTTCGTGAATGGCCGATCCAGGCTTATCCAACCAGCCACGTTCATACGGCAAAATCTCGGCTTTGGCCGAATGAAGAATTTGCTCCGCGGTGTCGTACATTTCTTGGGCCATGCGGTGCTCGTTCTCACCGACTTGATACTCGATTTTCAAGCGCGGCACGCTATAGGCGTCGACGTTGGATGGGTCGACAGTGATGCGATTTTCAGGCCGGCCCAGTGTCTCTCCGTAAGGGTGCAGCGCCACCATGGCCGGGTAACGCTGCTTTACGGCCTTTTTGAATTCCGCGCCAAAACCGGGAAGAGCTTTGGCGTAGTTGACGTGGGGCTGCGCGCCGCAATCCCAGAACTGCATGCCGAAGCCGCGAATGTAATCGCGTTTGCGTCCATCGCGATGATTGAAGCGCGGCATGTAAATGTGTTCACCGCCGATGCCGCTATCGTCATAAACCGGACCGCCTAACAACTCCGGCATGAAACCGTAAACGTGGAAGCGAGTCTGTTCACATAAATAGCGGCCGATGGCATCGGAAGAATTGCCGATGCCGTTCGGATAGATAGACGATTTGGAGTTCAGCAAAATGCGGGTAGAATCGACGCAGGATGCGCCCACCACCACAATGCGCGCCTTTACTTTGTGCTCGTCCTTGGTCTTGCGATCGAAATACTGGACGCCGTTGGCGAGTCCTGTGCCGTCGACTAGAATGCGCGCCACGACGGCGTTGTCGCGAACGGTCAGTTTGCCGGTCTTCATTGCGGGATCAATCAGGTAGTCGGACGAATTGAAGAACGCACCGACATCGCAGCCGGAACCGCAAGCTCCGCAATAGTGGCAGGCAGGGTGCCCGTTGTGAGGCTTGGTCAAGACTGCGCGACGGCCAGCCACGATTGAGACGCCGATCTTCTGCGCAGCTTTTTGCAGCAGACGTTCACCGCAGCGCGGCGCGGGCGGTGGGAGCATGTACTTGCTGCCCGGCAAAGAATCTTGATCGTCGAGGCCACCGCATACACCGATGAATTGGTCGACCTTATCGTAATAAGGTGAGATGTCTTGGTAACGAATGGGCCAAGGAACGCCCCAACCGTCGCGGGCCGGGCCTTCAAAATCGACATCGGAGTAACGCAGCGCAACGCGACCCCAGACATTTGTTTTGCCGCCACGCCCCCAAACCCGGACCAATTCAAACGGCTTGTCGCTGGGTGTGAGATAGGGTTGTTCTTCGGTGTCTAAATAAAATTCGGGCGCGTGTTGGCCGCGTTCGTGTCGCTCCATGGCTTGCCAGGGCTTTACGTGAGTCCAGAATTTTGCCCGGTCAAAGCGTTCGCCGGCGTCGAGAACCAAAACATTTACACCTTGCCGTGTGAGATTCCAGGCGGCCATTCCACCGGCGGCGCCGCTGCCGATCACAACCACATCGTAGACAGGTTCTGTTGTGGCTGGGCTCATTGCGAGTGCCCCTGATCTGAGACACCGGCCGGCCAATGCTCCGGATGCGTACATCCTGGAAAATTCGCGCGAAACGTGTTGCCCTTGA
Source organism: Bryobacterales bacterium (assembly GCA_003167495.1). Classification (GTDB taxonomy): domain Bacteria; phylum Acidobacteriota; class Terriglobia; order Bryobacterales; family Bryobacteraceae; genus Bog-105. The sequence goes on from PMSX01000140.1 coordinate 65,586, forward strand.
AGCCGAGTTCCCGCACCAAACCCGCTTCCGTTTTGTAATAGGTGTCGACTGTGAGATCTTTGAGGGTCTTGAAGAATCCGCTTTGTGCCGCGCCGGCCTCGCTGCTCAACGCCTGCAAGATTGCAATCTGCTGTTGCTCTGTCAGCGCGGTGAATGCCGATCCGTTTATAGCGTGTGCTTGCTCGGCCAACGACAGCAGACCTTGTTTGAACTTTTCCTGCAACTCTGGTTTGGCGGCAACTTGCCGATCAATCCAACGAGGCACGCCGGCATCGACGGCGCCGGGTGTGTCGGTTCGCGGAATGATCAAATCGGCTAATTTCGAAATTGTGTCGTAGTCGCTTTGACTGAAATAGCTCGGTCCGGCAGCAGCAGGAGACGCCGGGGTTTGCTCCGGCATTTCGTGAAGATGATGTTCGGCTTCCGGCGTCTCGGCCAGCAGGGGAGAGATGGCCGCCGAAGTGGCGGCGGCCGCTAGTTTTATGAGCGCGGTTCTTCGACTGTGCACAGGATTGAGTATATCTGCTCTAACAAGGTGCGTCGAGCCACTAGAATAGAGGCTTGCCCCCTGAAGAAGCAGAATTTGCAGCGCGTCTGGCGGCTGTGGAAGAACGGATCGAGCGCGCCGCCCAACGCTGTGGCCGCAAGCGCGAGGACATTACGCTGGTGGCTGTGTCGAAGAAGTTCCCTGCTGAACGGCTGGCAATTGCTTACCGTGTGGGTTTGCGGGAATTCGGCGAAAATTATGTGCAAGAGTTCGCTGAAAAACGCCCGGCGCTGGCGAGCCTTACCGAGGCCCGTTATCACTTGATTGGGCATTTGCAATCGAACAAGGCGCGCATCGCTTGTGAACTGTTTCAAACGATTCAGACCGTGGATTCGGCCAAGCTTATGAACCGCCTCAACCTGGCGGCTGGCGAGCGCGGTGCAACAATCGAAGCAATGATCGAAGTAAAGCTTTCCGGGGAGGAAAGCAAGAGCGGCGCCGATCCAGCGGAGATCGCCGCATTGCTCGATGCCGCGGCCTCCTGCCCGCATGTCTCTGTAACGGGACTCATGACCATGCCGCCGTGGTCTGAAGATCCGGAACACTCGCGCGGCTACTTCCGCCAGTTAGCGGCGCTGGCGCGTCAGCACAATCTCCCAAAGCTATCGATGGGAATGTCGGGCGATTTGGAAACGGCGATTGAAGAAGGCGCGACCATTGTGAGAGTCGGCACAGCTTTGTTTGGCAAGAGACCCAAACCCCCGTCCGCATGAGCATCTGGCGATTATTTGCGTTCGCGGCGCTCGGTTTTTGGGGACAACTAGTGTCCGCACAAACGGCCGGCAAAGCATCAGCGACCGATCTAAGAGACATCTTCGTGCCGATGAGGGACGGCGTGCGTCTGGCCACTGATGTGTTTCTTCCCGCTGCTTCCGGCAGGTGGCCTGTTGTGCTTCTCCGCACACCCTATAGCCGGCACACGACCACCATTCGCGGGTATCGCTTGTTCTTCTTGCAACATGGCTATGCGCTGGTTGTACAAGATTTGCGCGGCCGATGGGCTTCGCAAGGAAACTTTGGACTCATCACGCAGGAAGGTCCGGACGGCAGCGACACTATAAACTGGATCGCGGCGCAGGCTTGGTCGAATGGCCGGGTAGCGATGGCTGGGAGTTCGTACCTTGGCTTGGTGCAGTGGTGGGCGGCGATTGAAGGGAATCCGCATTTGCGCGCGATCTCTCCGATGTATTCGGGAGATGACGAATACATCGACCGTTATTATTCAGCAGGCGGCGCGCTACAACTGGGTCACCGTCTGCTTTGGTTTGCGGAGAATTATCCGCCTCTGCCCGCAGGACCTCTTCCACTGAACGGTTACATCGACCACCTCCCGTTACGGACAGCCGACGTGGCCGCCACACAAAGACCTTTGCCACTGTGGCAACTCGCACTCGATCACCCGTCTTTCGATCTTTTTTGGCAGCAACAGAGCTTGCGCAATCTACTGAAGCAGGTGAGTGCCCCTGTTCTGTCTTTTGGCGGCTGGTTTGACGCCTATGCTGCCAGCGATTTGGATGCGTTCGGACGCCTAGCCAAGGCGAATAAGCCGGTAGAAACCTGGATTGGCCCTTGGGCGCATAATCCCGGGCTGCGCTTTCCCACCCGTGATTTTGGACCAGAAGCGGACATCGCGATGCGCTCAAAACAGACCGACTGGTTCGACCGTTGGCTGAAGAAGCCGAGCAATACAGCAGGGGAGGGCGAAACGGCAGTGCTCCACATTTTCGTAATGGGCCCAGACGTCTGGCGCAAAGAACACGAATGGCCGTTGGCGCGCACTCACTATACGCCGCTGTATTTGGCGAGTGGCGGCAATGCCAACACTTCTGCCGGTGACGGGCTCCTGAGCTGGCAACTCCCAAGAAAATCGAGAGTCGACAACTTCACCTATGATCCTCGCAACCCAGTACCGACTATGGGAGGTGCGGTGTGCTGCGAGCCTACAGCATTTCCTCCCGGCCCGCTCGATGAAAGCTCATTGGAACTGCGCCAGGATGTGCTTGTCTACACGTCACCTCCCTTGTCGGAGGAGATTGAGGTAACTGGCCCGGTTCGAACCGTTCTCTATGTCTCAACCAGCGCCAACGATACCGATTTCACCGCCAAGCTGGTAGATATCCAACCCAACGGAAAACCTTTGCTGGTGACTGATGGGATTCAGCGCTTGCGCTACCGGCTTTCGCTCAGCAACCCAGTGTTGGTCAAACGCAACCAGGCCTATCAGATCAGCGTGGATACAGGCGTGACGAGTTACGTATTTGCGGCCCGGCACAGAATCCGGCTGGAGGTATCGAGCAGCAATTTTCCGCGATTTGACCGGAACCTCAATGGCGCCGGACCCAATGCCGATCAAACCAAGCCGGTAAAGGCCCGGCAAACGGTGTATCACCAAAAAGGATATCCGTCGGCGATTATTTTGCCGGTGATTGCGCGTACCAGAGTGGTGGCGAGCCAGCGGTAACAAATCGCGTGTTATCTAGACTGCAAATAGGCTGCTGCGGCGCGAGCTTGGTCGGGGTCGAGATCGCGTGTGACCATGGTCATTTCGGGTGCATGGCGGCGATCGCCCCTGCTGAATTTCTCCAACTGGTCGACAAGGTATTCGGCATTCTGACCAGCCAGGCGAGGCGCCGTGCCTTTGCCTGCCGCATCGGGCCCATGGCAGGTGGCGCAAGCGAGTACCTTCTGCTCAGGGACGCCATTCACAAATATGTGTTGACCGCGCACGATGAGCGCTTTGTTCGAGGAATGTCCTTTGGGGGGAGTCTGCGCGGCGTACCAGGCAACCGCGCCCTTGAGTTGCTCGGGAGTTTCGGCGTGGGCCACGCCTTCCATGTTCATGCGTTCCTCGCGGGTGACGTTTTGCGCGCCTTTCTTAGAGCCAGCAACCTTTAGAGCCCACCAGAACGCCTCGTCTACCGGCGGTCCGTCGGGTTCTCGGAACGCGGTCATCTTCTTTTCGGCATACGCCGCATCCAATCCGGCGAGCTTTGGGAAATAAGGCAGCGAGGTATTGCCATCAACTCCATGGCATCCGGCGCAGTAGGAGGTGACAAGCTTGGGAGCATCCCAGCTTTTTTGCCCCCACGCGTTCGAACTGAGCATGAGTAGCGCCGCTATTGTCGCAGCCTGAATGAGTGACTTGTGCATATCAATTTTGCGCTCCTTAAGGTGAATCAAAACGCGAAGAAGAGGGTAATCCAGAGCGTGTTGTTATCGCTGGGCTTGCGGCCGATTCCGTCAATATTGCTGGTAAGGCCGCTGAATTTTGTGAAGCCGGTGTACTGAACGGTGGCCATCAAATTTTGCGTGAGCGAGCGGTCCACTTCCAGAACATAACCAGTAGTATTCGGCTTACTGGACAGCAGATTTCCATTGGGATCACTGACGCCATACAAAGGTGTTTCGCCGCTGCCATTGCTAAAGAAATAGCCGCCAGTGAACGTCCAGCCGTCGCCAATCGTGTAAGCGGCATTGGTGTTTAACGTTTTCAAATTGTCAATCGGGTTAGACACATTGCCGAGCGCATAGCTTGCATTCCACGATTCCTTCTCATAGATGTACGACGCTCGCAGAGTGAATTTGCGGGTATCGTTGAGGTGTTGATACTGCGTGTCGAAGCCGTTGTCGGTGAATGTGTCGTAAGGGCCACCGGGCGTTGCACTATTCGGATAAATGTTCGAATGCATTCCGAAGGTACCCACCATCCACACGTTGGGCCCGTGTTCTTTCGTCCAGTAGGCGCGCCAATATGGATTGAAACCCTTGAGATATTCAGCGCCCGCCTGGAAGTTCGTACCAGAGGTCATCCAGCGGAAGTAGCCGGTCCCCACGCGGTACATGGAAAGTTCGACGTAAAACTCGCGGTCAAACAAAGCGTAAACTCCCACGCTGCCCGTTTGCTGGCCGAGATTCGCAATCATCGGGCTGGCTGGCGCCCCCGGCGTTTGTGGCGCGGCATAGAAGGGAAATCCCCAGGCTGGGATGGTATTCCAAACGTCCTGCACAGTGGGATCGTTGTTGCTGTCGAGTCCAACTAGCAGTTCGCTATCGCCAGGATGAAAGAAGTGCGTCACGCGGATGTCGATTGGGCCGACAGCGTTGGTCCAGCCGGGGAACCCGTTACTGTATCCATATTCGTAGAAAATGCCGGCGTAGTCAGTTATTTTGCTGCCGAATTCGGCGGTAAATCCATAGGCTTCCGGCAAGCCGTTCTGCGTGATCACCGGGGTGCCCTGTGAGTTGTTAGGCTGCGCTGCCCAGTTAAGCCCGACCTGTCCGAGGACGCCGACCGGCACGTAATGAAAGCCCTCCTTATCTACTAATGCTTTGCCGGCGGTATAGCCAGCAAGCTTGAAAAAACGTCCCCAAGGAGTAAGTTGCGGCCAGTTACCACCTATGTGACAGGCGGCACAACGTTGTCCCGTTTGCCGCGCGAACGATGGCAATGCATAAGCGCTGGGTAGAATCAACGTTACGCCGACGACCAGCAAAAGAACCCTGACCAGAGTGGCGATGGGCCGGCTGGCGTTGACTTGCGATTCGGTTGGGCGTTCCATTTGTGATTTCTCCATCCAAGTAACGAACCGTGTCTATGCATTCCGCCCGCCATGCAGTGGTTCGAGGCGAATCAATGAGTTAGCCGGGTGTGTAACTTATTTCTGCGTTGGTTGACGCAGCGAATTGACCGCCGGTGGTCATGTGGCACCCCACAAATGGCCAATCTCCGGCGACAGGCTGCGGCGTTGCCGACTCCATAACAGTCGCGGTTCGGCTAGACATTGGACGGTGAAAGAGACGGCCGAAATGTATCAGCAAGGCAGTGACAGTTCGGGTTTGGGTGGTTTTCGAGAACGGCGATTGGAGGGGTTCTTAGGCGGCTTTTTGCTCCTTTTGAAAGGCGGCGAGGACTTTGTCGACGTTGGGAAGCTGGCCGGTGAGCTTGCGGTGGGTGTCGATTTTGCTGCGATAGTGGTTGATTTCGGCAATTGAAAATTCGAACCCAAATTCG